>CAZPZF010000150.1:0-8471 GCA_964590705.1 uncultured Spirochaetales bacterium
GTTCGTGACAGCCTGTACAATGGGGACACCATCGAGATCGGGGGGGGTGCGCTCAGGGGGCTGGACAGCGGTTTGAACAACCTCCTGGGAACCCTGGCGGAACTCGGCGCCAAGGACGAACGGCTTTCGACGGTCGCTTCCCGTATCGCCTGGGAACTGCCGGAGCTCCAACACATGGAAGCCGCGGAAACGGGTCTCGATCTCGCGGGCGCGATCACCGACCTCAAGATGCTCGAATACAGCCACAAGGCGGCCCTGCAGACGGCGGGGCGGATCCTGCAGCCCACGCTGCTCGACTATCTGAGGTGAGAGGTAGGTATGCGCGTCTTGACCAAGCCGTATGGAACGATCGATGTGGACGAACGACAGCGGATTTTTTTCCCGTTCGGGATACTCGGTTTCGAGAAGATGAAGGAGTATGTGCTCCTGGACGCCCTGCAGCAGCCTTTCTACTGGCTCCAGTCGCTGGAGGTCCCCGAAATCGCCTTTGTCCTCATCAACCCCACCATATTCAGGCCGGACTATTCCCCGGATGTCCCGGAGACGGACCTCGAGGAGATTGGCATCGAATCAGCCGATGACCTCCTCTGTTTCTCGATCGTCACCATACCGGAAGTCCAGAACCAGATGACCGCGAACCTGCAGGGACCCCTCCTCATCAACAAGAAGAGACGGGTCGGGCGGCAGTCGATCAGCACAAACCCCAAGTGGAACGTCCGGCACCGGATCCTGGAGGAGCTCGCCGCCATAAGGAACGAGGCATGCTGATCCTCTCCCGGAAGCAGAACGAAAGCATCATGATCGGCGACAGCATCGAGGTGACGGTCGTTGACATCAAGGGGGATCAGGTCAAGCTCGGGATCAAGGCTCCTCGCGAGATCTCCGTCTACCGTCTGGAAGTCTACGAGGCGATCCAGAGGGAAAATCTGGCCGCTGCTCGTACCGGAACCGATCTGCCAGCCATCGATCTGTTCATGGGGATTCGAAAGAAAGAATCCGATACTCCGAAGAACGACATCAAATAGAGCAGATGGCCGAATCAACCGGCGTTTCGGATCTCTTCGTCAGCCATCTGCTCAAAAACGGCGGCGAAATCCGTCTCCACGCGGGAGAAGATTTCGATGAGCGACGGATCGAAATGGGTTCCGCCGTTGTTTCTCAGGATCTCCGAAGCTTTGTCATGGCTGAACGGCGCCTTGTAACTCCGTTTCATCCTGAGTGCGTCATAGACATCCGCGATGGCCACGATACGCGCGGGAAGGGGTATCATCGTTTCCGAGAGCTGGTAGGGGTAGCCTGAACCGTTCCACTTCTCGTGGTGAAAGAGGGCTATCTGTTTGGCGATGGGATGCGGATAGGTGCTCAGGATGAAAGCGCCGTTCTTGGTATGCTCCATCATGATCGTCCATTCACGCTCGTCGAGCGGTCCTTCCTTGTTCAGGATATCGTCCGGAGTCCCGATCTTACCGACGTCGTGCATGGCCGCGAGAAAGGAGATGTTCTCAATGAAGTCGCGGTCAACCTCCGGGTAGTTCGGGTTCCTGAAGAGCTGGACGGAGAGGATATGGGAATATTCATTCACCCTCTTGATATGGTTTCCCGTGTCGTTGTCCTTCAGCTTGGAAGCCTCGAGAAGACTGAGGAAGGTTCCCTGGAGGAGTCTGTTGTTTTCTTCCGTGATATCGTCGATGATGCCGACGAACGTGGACGGCTCACGGTTTCCGATGTCCGTCTGCATGGACGTGAGGAGGAGGTTGCCGATGATGGACAGATGATCCCGGTGATGCCATTCGATTCTTCCCTTCCAGGAAAAACGGAGTTTCGGATCCTTCAAGGATTTCCGGATGATCCGGATATGCTCTGCGTTCAGGTGGGGAGAGAAGATGGCCGGAAGGGAGAGGATGTCCGACTGCATCGTCGGCTGGAAGGTGTCGGTAAAGGCCCGGTTGACCCACAGGATCACGAGATTGTCGTCGCAGATGAAAAGCGGGAATCGGGAAGAGTCTGCGACCTGTTTCAGGAGCGGAATGAAGGGAAGATCCGGTATTTCCGGCTTATCGATCGATTCGACGAGCTCTTCCTCCGCTGGAAGCTCTTCGAGTTCTTCGATTTCCGGATCGAAGCCGGCGGGATCGTCTTCAGCCATTGCGCGTGATCTCCGCTTCGCTTGGTCTCACATAGACGGGTCCGGTGCTATCCGGATCCGGGCCCTCCCTCTCGTACTGCTCGGCTCCCAAAGTCAGGAGAGCCATGCCTCTGCCGGCGAAGGGCAGGGGATCGAACAGGAAAAGGGAAGTGTCGATCTTCACTTGCCCTTCGAGTAAGGCCGAACCCGGTCCGGTGAATAGAACCCTCTCGTCGGCCGGAAGGAGACTGAGTATATCCTGCGGTGCCGCGTCGAGATATTCGCTCTCGCGAACGCCGGCCCTGTAGAACGCGGTGTAGAACCGGCGTTTCTTTGCGTCGATCAGGGGAACGACGGTGCCGGGGAAAGGGCGGAAAGGCCATGCGTAGGCGTCGAGGGTGGGAACGGACACGATGGGGACTCCGAGTCCGAGAGAGATCCCCTTCGCGGTCGCCGCGCCTATCCGAAGCCCGGTGAATGAACCAGGACCCCGCGAGCAGACGATGAGCGAGAGATCCCCGAAGCTCATGCCGGCTTCACCGAGGAGACGCTGAATGAACGGTACTAACCGCTCCGAATGGCGGTATCCTGACGTGTCAGTCGATTCGAGAACGCCTGAATCGGTGCGGAGCGCAACAGAGAGAACCTCCGCCGCCGTGTCGAAGGCCAGGATGTTCACGCGTTTCCCTCGTGGATGGATATCGTACGGGAAAGAGAGGGGCCGATGGCGATGGAAACGACGATGCGGTCAGGAGGGAAAAGCTCCTCGGCCTTTTCCCCCCATTCAACCACGGAAACGCCGCCGTCGTACAGGTATTCCTCGAGACCGAGGAAAGACAGTTCATCGGGATCGTCGATCCGGTACAAGTCGATGTGGAAGAGAGGGCATCTGCCTTGATACTCGCTGACGAGGGTGAAGCTGGGACTCGTGATCTCGTCCTCTATCCCCAAAGCCCTTGCGATTCCCTTCGTGAATGTGGTTTTCCCCGATCCAAGGGCGCCGGTCAGGGTAATCACGGCGCCTGGTTTCAGATCAGCGCCGAGGGAGTATCCGATTCTCTCCGTCTCCTCGGCGGATGTGGTTGTGAAGGTCTTCAGATGAGTTTCCCTTTTCTGTCGAGATCGCCTATGAATTCCTTGAGATTGCGTATCACAGGCATGATGGGGTAGTTGATATCGTCAACCAGTTTGACAGAGATATCAACGCCTCCGGTGGCCTTGCGTTCCAGGGTAAAACGGATTCGGCTCTGCAGGGGCTGTTTCGACGGAGTCTCCAGAAGAGCCATCCCCGTGTATTCATTCCGGTAATGGAGCGGGGTGTCTTTCTTCGCGAGGTCGCGTATCTCGAGTACTTTCATACACTCATGGTATGAGAAATATGCGCCAAGGTCAATCTTCAGGCGATGGTTGGCTCACGGTTTCCGTTCCGCGGTCAGTTCGTAGATATATGCGTTGATCTTGTTCATGTGGGATTGGGAGAGCCGGGTGAACATGACATGCATGATCCCCCCAAGAGGTTTGATCCGTACCATCGAAACGACCTTGCCGTACGCGGCGATCTGCGCCTTCTTCCCTGTCTCGAATTCCACCTTGATGAGGCTTCCCTTTCCGAGCGGATAGGTCGTCTTGATGGAGCAGCCGCCCACGGAAACCTCGAGAACGGTGCCGAGGGTGTGGTTCTTCGTTTCGGTATACGCCTTCTTCTCCGCGTTTTTCCCCGTGCCGACCACCATGATGCGTACGGGGTAGAAGTAGCAGGGACGCTCGAGCGGCTTCCTGCGATATCTCCTTTGCTGGGCCTCGTGGACTGCGTTGCTGTGCTTAACCATTAGGCAGGGAACGCCCCGCACGGTGGAATACCCGGAGATCTTCGATTGGAAGGAGAAACCCTGCCCGTTCGCCTTCCAGAAGAAGAGGGTTACCAGACTGCCTCGCGGCCAGCGAATCTGGGTGCCGTTCTTGTCCACGGGTATCTCAGCGGCGATCCCCCCTTTCAGATTCGAGACGATCCGGGATTGGAACCTCCCCCCCGATTCGGGGGTGAGGGCGACCACCTGATTGACGCCGATCTGCTTCGACGTGCTTACTGCCTTTTTCGGTTGGGAGTTGCGCTCGATCGTCTGCTTGATCCGGTAGAGGGTGAGGATATGGGCTTCCTTGACCTGATCCGAGGAAGAGCTTTCCGAGATCTCCTTGATCGCCTTGCGGAGCGTGATATCGAGGGCGGAGGAATTGGAAAGCAGAGGCATGGGTTTCGAGATCTGATACTTCGCGATCAGGTTTTCCAGGGATTTAATCTGTTCGGGTGATAATCCCAGCATCCGGGCGCGTTTCTTGAAGGTGCCACGGGTATAGCCGCCGCTCTTCGCTTTCTGGTCTTCGAGCTGTTTCCTCCGGTTCGAGCTTACGGCGGAAACGATTACGGCGATCAGGATGACAGCAAAGATGATTCCGATGACGATAATCGTAGTCGGGCTCGCCTTCTGCAGCTCCCAGCCGACCTGAAGGAGGGGGAGAGTAATCACGCGGACGCTCCTTCGCTCTCGAGTACGGTCAGGATCCGGGAGAGGAAGGCGGAGATGCGTGGGACGATCTCGTACTCGATCAGATCCCCGATCAGAACCGTATCATGGAGGGTGAACGCGTTTACAAGTTCGGAGAAGAAATGGTTGAGTTCCTGGATGCTCCCGGAAAAACCGTCTCCTTCAGGCGGAAACAGGTGCGGATACCTGCTTCGGAGATTCGGGATGGTCCGGAAGAGCTTTCCGATCGTCTCAGTGAAGAGGATGAACCGGTCCATGGCCTCGCGGTCTTTGCCTGTCTGGAGAAGCACGGAGATCTCCGTGATCCTCGGAAGCATGGCGCTGCAGAGCGCAGCCGTTTTAGCGGTCTCCTGAACCGGATTCGAGGCTTCCCGGATCCGCTCGGCAAGGAGAGAGAGGATCTTTCCGAGAAACGATAGCAGTTCTTCCTGGGCGGCCGTATCGGAGGGGGAGGCGAGGTATCGCGTTAGAAGCTCGTCGAATCCTTCCCCGCCGTTCCAGATCCCCTCTCCGTCGAGAAGTCCGGAGATCCCTGCCCGGATCGATCGGTATTCGGCCGCAAGCTCCGCGGCATTTTCCGTCTTCCTTTTCCGGACCGCCTGTTCGATGAGCCCGAAGAGCTGATAGATCGTCGACAATCGTTCGATGAGAAGATCCTCGTCGGGCTCCGCGTAAACGGAGAGGAAGCCGAGTCCCTGAATGGCAATATCCCTCAAAGCCGCAGAATCGCTGAGGTCGACGGATCCCGCTTCCGTGCTCGCGGAAACGAGGGAGAATCCGCTTCCGGAAAGCCACTCGGAGAGGCTCCGGATGACATCGTAGAGGGAGTGTTCCTCCTCGAGGGTGTAGGGTATCGTCTCGTTGTTGATTCGCAGCTCCACTATTGACTCCTGTTCAGATTATCGGTTCGATCCTTGCAGATTCAAGTTCTGGATAGACTGGGAGCTCTCTTCGAGACTGCCGATGGCGCCTTCCATGGCCCCGTACTGTCTCTTGAGCGACGCTTCCTTCTCCTCAAGCCGTGCCTTGAACGAGGCGATCTGAGTGTTCATGGAACTGATCTGGGAGTCAACCCCTTGAATTCGGTACGCGAAGAGCCCGCCCGTTTCGACGAAGGACTTCACGTAGGTATCGATTGCGTATGCGGCGCCCGAGTCAACCACGAGGTCGCCGTCGCTGTCCCTGCCGAATAACTCCCGAATCGCCGGAAGTCTGGTCTTGAGGGCGTTGTCGAGCAGATCCTCGTTGATCTCGAGGTATCCGCGCAGTTTGCCCGCGTTGTACCCGCTCGTCCCCCCCTGACCGGAGTTCGTGGAAATGCCGATCTGGGCGAGGAGGGCGAGATCCCTTCCGGCCGAGGTCGTATAGGGATTCATCATGATGGTCTGAAGTCTTCCCTTCATCTGGGTGAGGGTCGTGTCTCCCTGGAACGCTCCGAGTTTCTCGAGCGCCTTTTCCCGCTCGTCGTCGCTCAGATAGGTCAGTTCGTCGATAATCGCCTCGTCCCGGCTCGTGAGGATCTGGAGGTCCGCCAAAAGACGGTTGTAATTGCCGATGAACGTGATCAAGGCTTCCTTGACCGCTTCCCTGTCCGGTTCGATCGAGAGGGTCACTTTTTTCTCGGACGCGTTGACCAGAGTCAGCGTAACGCCGGAGATGAGATCATCGATGGTGTTGCTCCCGCGCCTGATTTCTATTCCGTCCATCCTGATGACGCTGTCCTGGGCGGTCGAGACCGGGTGAACGGGCGTGTAGTCGCCGCGGGCCGCGGGATCGACGATTCGAAGCCCGGTCAGGGTGATCTCCCGGTTCGTGTTCCTGTTTCGCGCCTGAATGGCTTGGATCGGGTTGGGAAACGACGAAAGAGGAACCGTGACGACCTGCGGATCCGGGCGGTCCTCGAGATTCGGCAGGGGTATCGAGGAGCTTCCGTCAGAAACGAAGAGGACGGACAGATCATCGACATAGACCGGAGCGGGAGGAGGGGTCCAGGAGGGGAGCTCGATGACCGATCTCTCGTTTGTGATCGTGATTCCCTGAAAGACGATGGAGCCCGTTTCAGGCAGGGCCGGTCCCGGAGGAGCCTGTGCCGCCTCACCCGCGTCAACGGGCAGCGAATGGACCTGGACCGAGATCTCGAGGACGAGAGAGGGATCGGGCTTTACCGCCGGCCGTATGGGAAACAGGATCTCGCCGCCCGATTTCAGCGTTGCGCCGTTGCCGGAAAAGGAAACGAGATCAGCGGAAAGAGGTTTGAGCCATGCCTGCGCCGTCTCTCGGGAAAATTGAAGGCTCCTCTCCGTCTGGGCCGATTTTCTGAGGATGCCGGAAGAGAGGGCGAGATCCAGGCTTGCGCCATCGAGTGAGAGGCGGTTTTCGGCGCCGGTTTTCAGTGATTCGACGAGAAGGACCTGCGTCTGGGATGTGTCGCGGATCACGCGGGCAGAGACGACGCCGTTGCCCTTCCGGGAAAGTTCTGCCGCGAAGTCCGAGAGGGATCCCCCTTTGTACGAAAGGGTTACGGATTTTTCACCGACGGTGAAGATATAGCTTCCCGAAGGCACGCGGTAATCCATCGTCAGGGGAGAGGAGAGAAAGCGGTCAGCGGCGGCCACTTGAACGACCACAAGCTGCTTCTTCTCCTCGACTGCGTCACGGGAAGCTGATGCTGTTAGGATGTTCTCATCCGACGATACCGCCCTGCGGTTGAGGAAAGGGTTCTGGAAACTGTACAGGGAGCGGGCGTTGTCCCGCAGGCGCGAGACGCTACGGTTGAGTTCCTGCCAGTAGGATTTCTGGTCCTTGAACGCGGAGAGCTGTTCCTCCATGCGCGTAAGAGGCACACGCTCCACTTCCATGAGACGTTCGATCATCTGGTCGGTATTGAATCTGCTGGATACTCCCGGGATGCTGATATCAGACATCTGTCCTCTCAATCGATCCCAGGGTGCTGCTAAATCGTTTGGTCAAATAGAATTCCGAGAGTCTCCTTGATTCTCGCGTGAAGTCTCTGCAGTTCAGCGGGCGGGATCTCCTTGATTACCTTATCGGTCTCCCGATCGACCACCTTTACGACGACCTGATCGATCTCGCGGTTGATGTAGAATTTGAGGCGCTTGTTGAAGGCGCTCGTCATGTTCAGGATATCCGAAAGGTACTGTTCCGGGGTCATCTTCGGTTCCGCTTTGCGGCTCTCTTGCGTCGGTTCGGGTTGGGGAGCCTCGCGGGCCTGCCTCGTGTCTCCCGGGAGATTCCTGGAGAGCTGGGTGAGGATGGTTGCCCTATGTACTTCCATGTCCATAGCATTGTCCTTGAAAAAAAGTGGGAAGGGGGCGCGAACCCTTCCCGGTAAAAGTGCCGTGAAAAGAGACGACGTCCAGTGATCTCTTTCCACCGTTCATAAAAGATCAGAGAAGCTGCATCACCGACTGGGTGCTCGTGTTCGCCTGCGCGAGCATCGCGGTGCCGGCCTGGCTGAGGATCTGGTTCTTGACGTATTCGACCATTTCGCTGGCCATATCCACGTCCCTGATCCTCGATTCGGCGGCCTGAAGGTTTTCGGCTGCGATGGCGACACCCTTGGATGCCATTTCGAATCGGTTCTGGTAAGCGCCGAGATCGGCTCTCTGCTTGGATACCTGCTTGAGGGCGGCATCGACCATGCCGATCGCCCTGTTAGCCGCTTCGGGAGAGGAGATCGCAATCGTGTCGGTTGTCCCCTGCGTTCCCTGCAGCCCGCGGGAGTGTGCGGTCATGGTGCCGATGTACACGATCTCGGCGTGATCCAGGTTGGCACCGACCTG
>CAZPZF010000151.1:0-8470 GCA_964590705.1 uncultured Spirochaetales bacterium
CGGCGCAGCCCGATGATGAACGTCCAGTCCATTATACGCCTCCATTGAATATGCAGGATACCCTATCGGAACCTCAGGCCCCGCCTCAGGCGGGGGAGGAGGAGCGCTGTCATGATCGAACCGCTCGCCGCGGTCAGCGCGGAGGAGAGGGCGCAGCTCCCAGGCGACATCCCGGAGAGAACGTCCATGAACGAGCGGAACATCCAATAGTTGGGGAAGATCCAGAAGAGTCGCTGCCACTCCGAGGGAACGAAGATGCTCACGAAGGGGAGGGTGAGGAACAGCGCCATGAGGAGCTTCACAAGGGCAAAGGCGGTCATCTGGTTGTCAGCGAAGGCCCCGATGATGAATCCGAACGGAAGGGCGACCAGGAGCGAGCACAGGCACGCGATGAGCAGTCTTACGTAGGAGATCGAGCCGCCCATGAGGATCACGACGGAGAGTGCTCCGCCCGCGGCGCCTATCAGGAAGGCGAGGAAGCTCCTGGCCGTCAAGAATTCGGACATCCGCAGCGGGGAGACCGCCAGGGCCCTGACCATCCTCGACTCCTTCTCCTCTACGATCGCGAATCCCACGGTGAGACCGCCGATGAAGAGGCAGAGCATGAGCATCATGGCTGACGCGTACGTTCGAATCGTATCAGCGGTATCCGCGCCACGGTCAAGGGATGCGACGGAGAAACGGATGCCAAGGCTTTCACGGGAAGCATCCTCCAGGAGAGCGGAAACGACATAACCGAGACCCGGATCCTCGTTTCCCTGGAGGAGCAGGAGCGGCGTTCCTCCTTCGAACAGGATTCCGGGTACGTCGTCGCGTCTGTCCACTCGTGCCGTAAGCGCGTCGGTCGAAGGGAATTCCTCCAGTTCCCCGTATCTGGAGAGGGCCGCCTTCAGTTCGTGCGGAAGCGACGAGGAAACCGCGAAGAGGAAGCGGCCGCCGCCGGCGGCCGGGATGACGAGCCGGATGATCACCGAGAGAAGAAGAGGCGCGAGGACGCTGTACACCGCCAGGGAATTCCTGCGGGAGAGGGAAAGATCGAGACTCATCAGGGTACGTATCCTTTTCATGGGACTCACCTCTCCCTCGCGCTGTTCCTGCGGACTGACCAGAGCGCGAACAGGAAACAGAACAGGGTTTCCACGCACAGGATGCCGAAGGTTTCAAAGAAGGAAACGCCCGCCTCGGACGGGAATAGGATCTCATGAACCCCGAAAACCGCCGTGTACCCGGGCAGGATGGAGAACAGGGGAGAAAAGCCTCCAGAAAGACGGTACGGGACAAGGGCGAGCATGTTCACGGCGAGCGCCGAAACCCCCGGAACGAACCAGTCCGAGACGGAACGGAAGAACGAGGAGATTCCCAGACCGAGCAGGGTCATGAATCCGCAACAGAGGAGAAGAAGGAACGTGAGCCGGAGGAAATCCACGTGAACGCCGATCGTGCAGATGACCAGCGCGAGTCCGTAGACGGTTGACAGAGAGGCGAAGACGAGGAGCTTCGCGGTGACATAGGGGACGAATCCCGCGGGCGAGACCCGGTACGCGCGCATCACCCCTTCCGCCTTCTCACCGAAAACGAGCACGGATACGAAGAGAAAGCCGAGGATCATCACCTCGAAGGCGATGAGGACCGCGATCATCGCCTTGTTGGAGGGTATCGGCACGATTTCAGGGTCGAGGATCTCCGTCCGGACGGACGGACTCAGCGGGAGTCCGATGATCTCGGCGATAAGCGAGCGCATGGAAAACCGAGCGGCTGCGATGACCGCCTCCGATGGCATGGAGGCAAAGACCAACTCGATACGGAGCTCTTCCCGATTCCCGGAGGCGATCGCCCCGAGACCGTCCGACGTGCCGGATACGAGTTTCTCGAGATCTTCGCGGGACTCCACAAGGAGGAGGTCCGTCGGAGAAACCGCCGAAAAATATGAAGAAAACAATCGATCTTCCGTTTGATCCAGAACAATTGTTTTCCGATGTTCCGCGGTGTCCTTTCCGAGGAACAGGGGAAGCGCATGATAGACCCCGATCATGGCCGCCAGGGTCACGATGGTAACAAGAACGAGCCTATTCCGCACGCAGAGCACCAGATCCTGTTTGAACAGCCGCCAGAGGGTACCGTGCTTCATGAGAGCTTCCTTCCGGTCAGGCGGATGAAGATTTCCTCGAGCGTCGCCTCTCTCGTGTGAATCGTCCTGACCCGTTCCTTCTCGACCGTAGAGAGGAACGAGGCCTTTTCGCCGGGTTCGGCGAGGGAGAAGGATCGGGAGATGAGCTCTCCGTTTTCCTCTATCTCGACGACAACGGAGGCCTCCCCGTAGCGGAGCTTGAGGGATTTGGGGGTGCCGATCGCGGCGATCGTTCCTTCGTTGATGAAAGCGACCCTGTCGCAGAGCTGATCTGCGGTAAGCATGTTATGGGTCGTGAGGAAGATCGTGCAGCCCCGCGAGCGCTTTTCGCGGATGATTCCCTTGACGACCTCGGCTGTGGAAGGATCGAGTCCAGACGTCGGCTCGTCCAGGAAGAGAATTTCTGGGTCGTTCAGGAGGGCGCGGCAAAAAACGAGGCGCTGTTTCATCCCCTTGGAATAGGCTGCCGCCCTCTTGTCCGCGTGTTCTTCGAGGCCGACGCTTCGGAGCAGGATCATCGGATCGACCGTTTTGCGATCGAACAGCCCGGCGTAATACGCGAGATTCTCGTATCCTGTCAACTTCAGATACAGATTCGGATGTTCGAAGGAGACGCCGATCCTGTTGAAAAAGGAAGGCTTTATCTCGCGTACGGACATGTCGTCATAGAAGATATCCCCTTCCCGGAGGGGCAGAAGGCCGGTGAGAAGGTTCTGCACCGTGCTTTTTCCCGCTCCGGAAGGGCCGAGGAACCCGAAGATCTCTCCCGTTTCGATGGTGAAGCTGATATCCCTCACGGAGGGAGTCATGGACCCGGGATAGGTATGGGAAACATGCGCCACGCGGATCATCTCTTCTCCTATTGACCATATGGTCAATCATAGAATACCACGGAATGACCATGTGGTCAAGCATAAACACCGGAGGCGAGAGCTATCAAAACCTGGTCGAGGCGGGAGAGAAACTCCTCCTTCATTCGGGAAGGATCGGTTCGGAGTTCGTCGAGTTCGAAGAGTTCATGCTTGATTCCGGAGAAGAGCCATTTCACGAGAAGGAGTGTTGAGGCGCGGGCGGTGCGGAAGCGCGAAGTCTCGACCCCAATGAAGAATGAGTCGAGGTCAAAGGTCTTGCCTACGCGGGAGAGGAGTTCCCGCTGCAGCGAACTCGCACCGGGCGCGAGGATTCCGAGGAAGAATCTGTAGGCGAGGGGATTCTCCACGTAAAAATCGAGCATGATCTCGGCAAGAAGCCTGAGCCGTTCGAGAAGATCGGACGGCAGGTTACGGACACGGTCTTTCATGAGCGACGCGACGCTCGAAAAAACATGCTCGGCGACGTGCAGCCAGAGCTCCTCCTTGGAGCCGAAATAGTGGAAGAGGCTGCCCTTCGAGATGCCGACCTCCTCAACGATCCGATTCGTTGAAGCCGTCTCGTATCCGCTGGCAGCGAATTCACGGAGAGCGCCTTCGATGATCCGTTTTTTTTTGTCGAGAGGGAGTCGTTCGAAGCTCGGGTCAACCATGGACCTGGTCTCCCGTGCGTTTATAGCGGGAAAGGCGTTTTTCCATGAGCCGCACGAGCATGGAAAGGGTGATGGTCATGACGAGGTAGAGCATGGCGACGACGTTGTAGGTTTCAAAAAACTTGAACGTGGAAGCGGAATAGACCTTTCCGAGCTGGGTGATGTCCTGAACGCCGAGGGCTGAAACAAGGGCCGAGTCTTTGATCATCGCCACGAATTCGTTCCCAAGGGGAGGGAGAACGGTACGTACCGCCTGCGGAAGGACGATATACCGCATCCCCTGGACTCGGCTCATGCCAAGAGCCATAGCCGCCTCCATCTGTCCCCGGTGGATAGACTCGATCCCGGCCCGGAAAATCTCTGAGATGAACGCGCTGTACCCGATCGTAAGGGCGAGTATCGCGCGCCAGACAAAATCGAGGCTTCGGACGCTCAAGGGCTCAACCATCCCGTTTCTGATAAGAGGGGAAAAGATACCGTTGATGACAGTGACCAGGAAGGGAGCGCCGACAAACGCGATATAGTAGAGAATGACGAGCATCGGGATGCCCCTGATGATCTCGACGACAAACGTTGCCGCCTCGCGAAGGATACGAGACCGAGAAACGCGCAAGAGGCCGAGCGCCAGCCCGAGGAGGATGGAGAAGGCGAAGGCGGTGAGCGAAACGGATAGGGTCGTCACGATACCTCGGGAGAGCGCAAGGCCGATGACCCGATAATCAGAACGCCCGGCGACGCGCCATACGACCAGGATCCCCATCAGAATAATGCCGAGAAGCCAGAAGGGGAGGGCCTTCAGACGATCGGCGAGAGGGATGAGACGGCTGTTTCCTGAAACGCTCCGTTGTTTCGTCACCGAAGATCCTCCGTTTTGACCAGGTATGAATGAGGACGACTGCGAGAAACCGGGAACCGTGCCAGTCGCGGACTGACACGGCTCCGGACATACGCGGCAAGCGAGCCGAGGCTCGGTTTTCAGTCGGCGTTATACTCGAAAAACCATCTCGTGTTCAGCATTTCGAGAAAGCCGTCATCCTTCATGGTTTGAATGGCCGCGTTGAAAGGCTCTACGAGATCCGAGCCGGGGGTGAAAATGAAACCGAATTCCTCCGTGCCCAGCGGTTCCCCGATCACCTTCAGCTTCTCGGGGTTCGCGCCGATATACCCGCGTGAGGAGGCCGCATCCATGAGTACGAGGTCCACGTCCCCCTTGATCAATGCCTGTACCGCGGCTCCGAAGCTCTCGAAAAGCTTGATGCGTGGATTGGCTTCGTCGCCGTCGAGAACCTCGTACACGGCGACATAGAAATTGGTGGTCCCCGTCTGCGATCCGATGAGGAGTTTAGGGTCGGCGGCGAATTGCGAGGGATCGGCGAACCGCTTTTCTTCCGCCCGGACGAGCATAAACTGCTGGCTTACCATGTAGGGTATCGAGAAATCAACCTGGGTCTTCCGCTCGTCGGTGATGGTAATGCCGTCCATCCCGACGTCGAACTGGCCTTCGCGCACGGCCGATATCATCGTGTCCCAGCTGGAGACCTTCCAGACGATCTGGCAATTAAGCCGCCGCCCGATCTCGTTGACAGCGTCGTATTCCCAGCCCATTGCCTTCCCCGTCGTGGGATCGACGAAATTGAGAGGCGGGTAGTCGTTTCCGGTGACCGCGAGGACCTTTCTTCCGCCGAGATCCGGGAGATGAGAAAATTCTGCGGGTCTGGAGCCCCTGCCGCCGGCGCCTTCACCGGTCCCGCGGGCCCAGGCGGGAAGCGCGCACAGACAGAGAACGCACAGGAAAATGAGAGTCTTTTTCATGGTATTCTACCTCCTGATGGCGTTGACACGGGTATTATACCGAATCGGGTCGCGCTTTGTCCAAGGTTTACCGGACGATATTTCCTTGAGTTTTCAATATGTTGGGAATATACTGGATTCAAAACGAGAGATACATGAGGATAAAAATCGAAATAAGGAGGTCGCAATGGGTTATGTGAGGGATCTTCTTGTGGCGAAAGGTTCTCAGGTCTGGACCGTATCCTCTGATGAATCGATCAAGAATGCGTTGAGGCTCATGAAAAGAAAGAATATCGGTGCACTGGTGGTCGTCGATTCCACGGGAAGCCCAAAAGGAATCATATCGGAACGTGACATCATCAGGGCCGCGGCTTCAGGAATGAACCGGCTGGAGGGGAAAAAGGTCAGGAACTGCATGTCCTCATCCGTCTATACGGTCAATCAGCAGGACTCAACGGATAGATGCATGATGCTGATGTCCCAAAAGAGGATCCGGCATCTTCCCATCGTAGAAGGGGGCAAGATGGTCGGTATTATCTCCATAGGTGATATCGTGAAACATACGCTGGAGGAAAAGAACATACTCATCGACCAGCTTGAACACTATATAAGCGGGAGTTTGTGAAGGGGGGAACCGGAAGAGGCAGGAATCGAACCTGCCTCTGCAAAAGCGCAGACAACGGTTTTGAAGACCGCGGAGACCACCAGATCCCATCAACTTCCGCAGTCTAGTCTACTACAACGGGAAACGGAGTGTCAACGCGCGGCCAGTACGAGAACCGGATCGAGGAGCAACGCGATGGAAAAGGAAGAAGTGAAGGTGGGACAGGCGAGAACGATTCAGAAGGTCGTGCAAGAGTCTGATACATCGGCGTACTTCGGCAGCGGACAACTCGAGAAGCTCTTTGCCACGCCAAGCCTCGTGGCCCTTATGATCAAAGCCTCCGTGGAGTTGATAGATCCGACACTGCCAGAAGGGTTTATATCGGTAGGGAAGTCATCCCATGTCGTTCACAGCCAGCCGACGATACTCGGCGAGACGGTGAGCGTCACCGTAACGGTGACCGAAAAGGAGGGGGATCGCATCATGCTTGAAATGACCGCGTTTGACGAAACGGGAGTAATCGGCACCGGCACCCACGAACGGTATGTCGTCAACAAACAGGCGCTATTCCGGAAGGTGAAGGAACGGATCGGTCAGCTGGAATCCAAGGATTTCTAAGATTTTTCCATGGATCAGAGCCTCGCCCATTACCTTGAATTGTTCAGGGATATCATCGACTTTTTCCCGGACTACATCTTCATAAAAGACACCTCCTTCAGGTACCAGCTCGCGAATCGGCTCTGGATCAAGCTGGTCGGATGCACGGAAGAGAATTACAAGGCGAAACGGGAAACGGAACTCATCCCGCCGGAGATAGCTGAGAGCTATCGGAAAAGCCACGAAGCGCCCATAGAGCTGGGAACCTTCTTCGGACATCTTGCGGAACAGGTAACGGATGAAGGAAACCAGATCACCATTGCGTATTCGAAGTGTCTGCTTCGTGGACCGACCGGCACACCCTGCGGCATCCTGGGGATTTTCCGGGATCTGACCCTCGAATACGAGGAGAAGGAGCGCTTCCTCAGGCTCAAGGATATGTCCATCCAAACCTCGATCGAGGGTGTATCGTTTTTCAATTCCCAGTGCTGCTTGATCGACGCGAATCCGGCGTTCGTGCGTTTTTACGGCGGAGAGAAAGAAGCGCTCGTGGAGAAACATCTCGGAGACATCGTCAAAATCTTCTTCGGAGACTCCATTTCTGACGCCGTGGATCGCTTCATCGCCTCCGAGGCTCTCGGCTTCATCCTCGATGACTGTCGGGATCTGCGTGACGGAAGGATCTTTTCTCTTTTCATTTCGAAAGTAACAGGAAAGAGCGGCAAGTGGACCGGGCTCATGTTCGTCCTCAGAGATATGACGGAACTCAAAAAGACGGAGGAGAGGTACCGAGATCTCGTGGAAGACGCCAATTCACTCATCCTGAGACTTGAAAGGGACGGGACGATACTGTATGTAAACAAGTTCGCAGAGGAAATCCTTTCGGCAAAGCGGGAGGAGATCATCGGAAAGAACGGAGCTGGCGTTCTTTATCAGGATCCGGACACTGTGGAAAGTATCTTCCGTGCTCCGCAGGAATACAAGTACAGTGAAACGGAAGTCCGTGGCAGGGACGGAAAACGCCATATCGTATCATGGACAAACCGTATCTACGCGGACCCGTCGGGTAAACCGAACGAACTGCTCTGCATCGGTACGGATATAACCACGCAGAAGGAGATGGCCAAAGCGCTTGCCCAAGCGCAGAAGATGGAGGCTATCGGTGCGCTGATAAACGGGCTGGCGCATGACCTGAACAACCTCCTTACCGGCATGGGCGGTTACCTCTCTGCAATAGAACTCCAAAACGAGGAGCATTGCGATACAGTTATCGCGGAATCGGTGGCGAAGGTGCGAGAGATCCTCGTTTCCTCCTCAGAGATGATCCGCAGCATCCTTCCCCTTGGGAGAAAAGACGACGCGGAGAACGAAACGGTCGACCTGAATCTCCTCGTCTCCGATGTTATCGAGCTTGTCGCGCAGAGCAGAGGAAAGGTTTTCACGACGGTGAAGAGTCTTGATCCGCACCTCCCCGCTTTTCCCTGCAGAAGAGCTGAAATACAGCATGTGTTTTTCAACATCCTACTCAACGCAGTCGACTCGCTGGATCGGCCGGGAACCATCACGGTGATCACCGAACACGACCCTCTTGACGGAAAGCAGAGACGCGGCGGGAGCGCGCACGAACGCTATTTCGCCGTACGGATTCGCGACACGGGCGTCGGCATGTCCGAGGAGGTCGTTTCCCGGATCTTCGATCCGTATTTCACCACGAAGCAGCAGAAGAAGGGAACCGGTCTCGGCCTTGCCATCGTCTATTCGATCATGAACAACTATGGTGGTCATATCCAGGTTCAGAGTACACCTTCCATCGGCACGACCTTCTCAC
>CAZPZF010000152.1:0-8439 GCA_964590705.1 uncultured Spirochaetales bacterium
TCTACAGGGATTTGGGTCTTGCCCGCGTCAGTCAGCGCCGGAATCTCTTCCGTTTTCATGGACGCGAAGGTCTTTTCGTGTGCGTATTCCTCCGGGAGAATCCTGATGAAATCCCGGCTGGCACCCATTCCTTGAGAATGGAGAAACTCGTTTCCATCGGTACTCCGGAGCCAGATCATGATTGCCGGTGATATTCGTCGACGCAAGACGGATCCGCCGGCTCTTTTCAGATTGGCGGAGATAGCGATCGAACCCGGGTTTTCCGCTGTCAAGCTTGGATATCGGCCCTTCGGGTGTGTATTGAAGTGACCCCGGAAACACTCCGCGATTACTAAAAAGAGGCCGGGGTTTCAACCCCGGCCCAATGCCTTTCCTCACATGGATTGTGCGCGTATCGTCACGCTCCGCGGCCGGCGCTATGATGCGGGCACCGTACCGGGGAACGGCGGCAGAAAGCGTCTACTCCGCCTCGTACACGAACTCGCCGTTGAAGATGGTGGCAAGGAGTTCGACGGAGTCGATCTTGACCGGATCGACGTCATAGAGGTTTTCGGCCAGGATGATCATGTCTGCGTACTTGCCTTTCTCGATTGTTCCGATCCTGTCTTCCATGAAGATCGCGTAGGCTCCGGAGGATGTGTATGTGCGGATCGCCTGTTCCAGGGTGATCCTCTGCGAGGGATCGAGGAGCCAGGTCGGGTCGTCCATGTCCGTGATGTCGTCCACCCCGTAGTACTCCGCATTGTTGAGGTTCCTAGTCACATAGGTCTCAAGTGCCCACAGTGGATTGGGGATCGGGGTTACCCAGTGATCGGAAGAGGCGACGACCACGGCTCCGGCGTCCAAGAAGGATTTCACCGGGTATTCATGTTCGGCCCGCTCGCCGAGGAAGGGATAGTCCACGACATCCCACCAGTCCGGTTCCTTCATGCCCCAGAAGCCGGCCTGGGTGCTGGCGATGACACCGAGCTTGGCGAACCTGGGTATATCCTGTTCGGAAACAAGCTGATTATGGGTGATGGTCGGCCTGAAGTCGCCCTTCACCTTTGACCGCGCGTATTCGAGGGCGTCAAGAACGTTGCGGGTAGAGGCGTCCCCGATGGAGTGGACGTGGATCTGGAATCCCTTCTGGTGGGCTAGGACAAAGGCTTCCTTTAGTTTTTCCATGTCCCACAGGAATTCGCCGTAATAGTCGGGACCATTCTCAGCGGCTTCCTCGTAGGGTTCGAGGAGGAAACCGGTCACCCCTTCAATGACGCCGTCCGCGAAGAATTTAGCCACCGATACGGTGTTGAGGGGGCTGGAGTACTTTGTCCGAAGCTCCTCCAGCTCGGCGAACTGTTCGGCCAAATCCGCCTCGGGGTCAAGGGAAACGGCAGAACGGACTCTCATCGTGAGTTCTCCGGCCGCCTCGAGCGCGGCGAATTCCTCGAGGTTCGATCTTCCCGACATATTCTGTGTTCCGGTGTACCCCCAGGCGTGCATCCGTTCCTGGTAGAGTTTCAGCGCTTCAATCCGTTGCTCGAGCGAATACTCCTGTTCCGGCATCAGTCCGGCGGCCGCTTCCTTTAGGGCTCCCCAGGGTTCGCCGGTAACGGGATTTCTTTCGATCCTTCCGCCCGCAGGATCGGGAGTGTCCTTGGTGATCCCCATATGGCGGAGCGCTGCGCTATTGACCCAACCGATGTGCCCGTCATAGGAGGTCAGGAAGAGCGGTTTGTCCGGGCAGACTGCGTCGAGGATCTCTTTCCGGGGGCCGATAGAAACATCCTGGCCGCTGAAAGCGCCGGTCGAGAACCCGGCTCCGTAGTACATATCCAGATCCGGATGGGCCGCGACGAAGTCCTTAATGACTTCCAGCATGGCGTCAAGGTCACTCATCACCTCGAAGAGGCTGATGCTGAAAAGATCGGCATCCGCCGTCCCCGGAGGATGGTTGTGGGTCTCGATGAATCCGGGAAGCACCATGGCTCCCTCGAGGTCCCGCACGACTGTGTCGGGTCCAATGAACGAAGCTACTTTAGCGTCGCTTCCCACAAAGACGATAATGCCGTCTTTGACTGCGACAGCCTGGGCAACTCTGTTGCCCTTATCCATCGTGTATACGGCGCCGTTCTTCAATACCAGATCTGCTGTCATGGTTCCTCCCGCCATCCCGGTAGCGCATCCCACCGAAATCAGCAGGATCGAAAGGGATAGAACGGAATACAACGCAAGTTTACCGATTCTCTTCATGCCTTTCTCTCCTTTTGCAGTGTTTTTCCCATTGTACATCCGTTTTTGGTTGCACGGTATGTTTTCCCGATGATTTTAGTATGACACGAGAAAAGTGAACCGACTCCGATCGGCGTCGATCCCCTCCGTGATTGACCTGCCCTGTTCGCTATAGTATTGTTTCAATATAGAATATTGAACTTTCATGCATGGATTCGGTCGCCGCGCCTTTTGGCGCCGAAACAGGAGTTGTTTTATGTGTGGAGTCGTCGGCCTGATATACGGTTCTGATAATTCCAATATGGGCAGGGAAGGCTCGGAGCTTCTCAAACGGTTGGAATACCGGGGATACGATTCCACCGGAGGCGCGTTCATCGCGGATGACGGGTCGATCGTCGTGAAGAAAGCCGTGGGCGCGCCGTCGAAGGTCGTTGTCCAGCTCGGATTAACGGAAAACCATTCATCCAGATTCATCGGACAGGTCCGGTGGGCCACCTACGGAGCCGTTACGGACATCAATTCCCAGCCGCACGAGGTCCGCTGCCATCGCCATATGGTCGGCGCGCACAATGGGAACATCTCCAATACCGATTCCCTCAAGGAATTCCTGACCAGCGCCGGGCACAAGGTCCTCTCCGATAATGACGGCGAGATTCTGGTCCATCTGGCCGAACATTTCTACGCCAGAAACCTCGCGGATACCGGATTCAACACCGGCCGCTTTCAAAAGGCGCTTGGCCTGTCTTCCATCCCGCAGTCCGCGGCGCCGGACGGGGCGTTTTCAGGCCCGGACACATCAGCACCGGCTCTTGTCGACACGCGGGTCTGGCGGATGATCGATGCCCTGCGGAAGACCCACGCCGAGGCCCGCGGATCCTACGCCGCCTGCTTCTGCGACCCCGAACTTGCCGGCCTCTTCGCCGTCAAGGCGGGCTCCTCGTTTTACGCGGGAGTCGGGACGGACGCGCATGGGGATTTCATTGTCGTCTCCTCAGACCTCACCTCGGTCCTCTCCAAGACCCGGACCCTCATTCCTCTCAAGGAAGGGGAGGGGCTGTACTTCAGGGAGCGTTCCTTCTTCGTCTTCTCCCTCTCCTGCCCGGCCAGGGAGCATGGCATTTCCATTCCTCCCCTGAAGAGGTCACGTCTGCGCGTCCAGGACACGGCCCTCTCCCCCGAGTATCGCTACTATATGGAACAGGAGATCAGGACCGCCCCGGGGAACCTCGAGGGGATCCTCACCTACTACTTCCGGCCCCGCGGCGCCGGGGATCCCGGGAACGTCTTCGAACGCCGGAAGGATCTCTGTTCGGGGATCCAGAACCGGTTCGAGGCGATTTCGGAAATCGGGGACAGGGACAGGGTCCTCCGCGAGTTCACGGCGTTCTCGACATCTCCTGAAATGAAGGAGATCCTCTCCCGGCTCGGCGCGGCTGGACGCGAGCGTCTGGCCTCCGCGTCCGGAGCATTCACATCAGACGAGCGGGTTCTCCTCTCCGACATCCTCAGGCACGATCCGGCCTTGCGGCAGAGTCTGGCTCTGATCGACGCGATCCTCGTATGGAAGCGGAGGCGGACCCTCACGGGAAAACTGGACCGCTTCATCGAGGAGGTGAAGTCCACAGGATCCTCGGGCGGGCGCGTCTACCTGGTCGCATCGGGCACCTCCTATCACGCGGCTCTCGTGGCAGCCGTATTCTTCAACGATATCGCGCGGATTCCCGTTTACCCCGTCAATCCCGGCGCGTTCCGAGGGATGTACATGGACACGCTGGGAAAGAAGGATCTCGTCATCGGGATCTCTCAGTCGGGAGAGACGAAGGACCTGGTCGACATTTTCACGGACATCCGCGGCCTGTCCCCAGATATCCGGCTCTTCTCCATCGTGAACAACGAGAACTCGCGTATCCCGCAGGAACTCTCCGACCTCTACCTGCCCATCCTCTGCGGACCGGAGATCGCGGTGGCCGCGACCAAGTCGTTCATCAACCAGCTCGTTATCCTCCTTATGATCGCCGCGCGGCTCGTGAAGGGAGAGGAGGAGACGGAGGGCGACGTGAGGCACATCCAGGCTCTTCTGGCCGAAGCATTGGAGAAGAGCGGTCCTGCGGTGGCTTCCGCGGCGGATCGGCTCTTTCAGGCTCCCTCCATGCACATCCTGGCCGCGACCCACTACGGCTTGGCGCGCGAGGGGGCGTTGAAGATCAGGGAAGTCGTGCTCAACCACACCGAGGGATACGATGTCGCCGAGTTCAAGCACGGCCCGAACACGATTCTGGGGATGAACACGCTTTTCTCCTTTGCCCAACTCGAGGCGGTGTATCGGGAGGCCGTGTCCGGGCCGCAGGCGGACACCGCGTTCCCCGCCTCCTTCGCGTCAGCGCTCGCCGGCCTCGATCCCGAAACCCTCTTTCCCGGGTATCCCCTCGTCTTCCTCTGCCCGCCTGACGAGCGGGACATGAGGATCACGATCTCACAGATCCACACCCACAAGATCCGGGGTGCGGATATCATCCTCATCGCGGAGCCGGACGAGGAGCTTCGCAAGTCGATCTCCGGAAGGCCGGCAAACCGGCCCGGCTATTTCCACCATCGGATCGATGTTCCTGTTTCCGGAAGCCGAAGCCTTTTCGTGTTTCCGGCCGCGGCGATCCTCCAGCTCCTCGCCTTCGAGATGTCCGTGCGGAAGATGGAGTACCTGGACAGGCTCGGAATCGCGGATCACGGGGTGCATCCGGATACGCCGAAGAACGTGTCGAAGTCAATTACAGTCGACTGAGATGAAACGGATCGCCGCCTTCCTTCTTCTCTTCCTGATCTCCTTCTCCGCGGCGCTCCGCGCGCAGGACCAGGTTCAGCAAGGGCCGTAGCCTTCGTGTTGCCGCTGCCTGGCGTATTTCATTCGATTACATTGAAGATCTGTGTCGCGTATCTATTTCCATTATAGAATACTTCAAAAATCCAATATCCGGAAACCATTTCATAATCCTCTTCAAATAGATATCCGTAGAATCGCGGTCTTCCACTCTTGATCCTCATCCTGGTTTTCGACCTGCTTGTCCATTCATTCTTATATGGATCGAAGAATTCAGGGTGGATCAGGAGGATTTCGATTTCTGCTTCAATTTCCTGCTCGCAATGGAGGGTAATATAGAATACAAACCGTGCCCCTTTTCGCAATTGAATGGGGGCCGTTTCTTTTATCAGCGAGAGCTGGCTCACCACGACTACTTTTCCGCCAGTCGCGCCTTGTTCTTCCCGTTCTCCTTCGATGACTGTGGCGTATAATCCGGCTCCGTCTATTGTGATTGTGATCTCTTCGCTGTTTTGACTATAACCGCTTGCAGCAAATACGAATACGTACAGTATCGTCAAAACGGCAGCTCGATATCTCATGTTCACGACTCCAGATTATATATCGTTTCCCTTTATTCTGCGGGGGCCTCAACGCGCTGCTCCGCTGTTGTTCCTATAGGTGTTCCATGTGATCTCGTACCTCTCCGCCTGGTCGCCCCAGAAGGTCCATCCCGGCCGCATCAATGCCGAGCGTTCCTCGATCGGCCGAACGCCAGCCAACCGCTCGCTGTTCGGCCCGCCCGCTCCTCGAGCGAAGAGCTCGAGCCAAGGTCCAGGGCTGCACGCCTCGATGAGCTCATACTGCTCCTCCGGCTTGCGGGAATGCTCCTGCTTGCGCGAGCTGATGACGTTCACCCGACTCCGCGCGGGCGCGAGAGTCCGCAGTCCCCCCCTGATCCCGAAGAGGAGGAGTTCCGTCGCGTTCCGGAAGTAGAAACCGACGCCGCGGCCGTCCGGACCCCCGTCCTTGCGTATCTTCTGCCATACGATGTTCGACTTGTACGCGAAACCCCACGCCTCCATGACCGTAAGACCGTCGGGCAGGAGCGCGTTGGGAACCCAGAGATAGAGGTGGGACTTTTCCGCGGCAGCGTCGGCCACGGGTAGGTCCAGTATTTCCCGGAGGGGCATGGTGGGGTATCGGCAGAGGCGTCTATGCTCCGGCGCAACCTTGCCCGTGCGGTTCTCGAACTGCCACGGCGGGTCCGCGAGAATTGCGCCGAATTTCCGGTCTCCGATGAAGCGGGCAAGGTCCTCGGCAGCGGTCATCATCCGGCTCCATCAGCTAGATGCTGAACCGGATGTTGAGGATGTCCCCGTCCTGCACGAGGTATGTCTTTCCTTCCAAACGGAACGCACCCCGGTCTCGAACTCCCTTCTCGCTTCCCGCCTCCATGAGGGCGTCGTAGGAGAAGCACTCCGCTCTAATGAATCCGCGCGCCAGATCGGTGTGGATGGTGCCGGCCGCGTCGACCGCCGTCTCCCCATTCCTGATGGTCCACGCCCGCACCTCGTCCTTGCCCACGGTGAAGAAGCTGATATAGCCCAGGATCCGGTAGGCGAAGGTGGTGAGCCGGGAGTGGGCAGATTCGATTATCCCCATTTCCGCCATGAAGAGGGCCGCGTCCTCGGCGGAGAGACGGGAGAGTTCCATCTCGAAGTTCCCCGCGAACTCGATGACCGGATACAGCTTCTCGATCTCCGTGATCACGGCTTGGTTCTTCCCGTAACGCTCCTCGTCCGAGTTGAGGATCACGAAGAGAGGTTTCTCGGTGAGGAGCTGGAAACCGCTCATGGATCGACGGTCCTCCGCGGAGAGTCCGAGGGTCCGGACCGGACGCCCCTCATTCAGGGCCGCCGATATCGTCTGGAGTACCTTCTCCTCGGCAACGAGGGCGGGGGTCTTCTTTCCCTTCTGGATGTCGGCCGCTATCCGCTCCAGCCGCTTCTCCGCCACGATCTGGTCCGAGAGGATGAGTTCTCCCGCGATAACCGAGAGGTCCTTCAGGGGATCGGCCTTTCCGAGAACCCCGTCAAGGGTTTCGTCGCTGAAGTTCCGCAGCACCACGGCGAGGGCGTCCGCGGTCTTTACCAGGCCCATGGCAGCGCCCGAGAACACGCCGCTCTTCGCCGCCCCGTCCGTGAGGCCGACGAAATCGGTGACTTGGACCGTAGCGTAGATGGTCTTCTTCGGCTCGAACATCCGGGAAAGGGCGTCGACGCGGGGATCGAGGACGGGGACGACGGCGAGGTTGGGCTCCGCCTTCTGGCTGCCGAACGAGGCCACATCAGCCCGCATCCCGGTCAGGGCGTTGAAGATGGTGGTTTTTCCCGATTTCTCGAGACCGACGAGACCGATGTTCATGAATCCTCCTTGAGAACCTTTCGGCTGCCAAGAGCGGCCTGGATGCAGCCGCGAGCGGATACAGTATAGCACGAATCGACGGGAGGATGAACACCGGGCGTGGTCGTATCCGAAGGCAGGCCCAGGGCCGGCCGCACCTGTTCGGCCGGCCCTGCGCAGAAGCTTGCCGGCGTATTTCTTGTTCCAGACCCCGGGGAGAAACTCGACGAAGCACATCCGCATTCGTTCACCCGTTGCGTTGAAAACGCCGGCAAGCTGTTCGAGATAGCCGAGGTTCCGCTGGGCAGGCATAAGGGGGGCGATGACGTACGACTCCTCCTCCAGCCCCGGAGCTTTCAGGGCCCAGCCGGAGGAGTACCGGTTCCCATCCACAGTGATGAAGATAGTCGGCGTGATTTCGTAATCGGTCAGGTGAGCGGCCACTCCCGACCACGAAATGTACGTCCCGTCCCGGTACCCGTTCTGGGGAAAGGTGAAGAGCATCATCTCTTCGTCGTCGAAGAACCTGAGGGGAAATTACTCCCAGTGGGTCTTCCGATTCATCAGAGTGTATGGCCCCCGATGCTGGTCAAACCAGGATTTTCCGGTACCGGTAGTGGGCATATTCGTATAGGAATAGTAGGTGGTGGTTTTCCGGGTGTCCGGGATCCCCAATTTTAAGAGGCCATTGTCGCAGTGCCAGACAGCACATTTTCCGTACGAAAGGGCGAGACCAAGGGAAAACTCGTTATCCGCGAGGAAGAGACGCATTCCCCCCGGCCCCTTACGCAGTTCAGCGCTGCCGCTGAACCGGATGGAGGCGGCGTCAATGTTCACCTTCCCGCTGAACAGGAAGACGTCCGGGGAGTAATGGTGTTCCCCCGTGGTATAATCGGTCAGGGCGGTCATGAGTATGTTCGGCCGCAGGCCGGACAGGAAGGCCCGGATGAGCGTGTACTGGAATGAGAACTTAGTGCCCCAAAGCTTATTGGCGATAAAGCAGGGCCGAGAAAAAGCTGTATTCC
>CAZPZF010000153.1:0-8383 GCA_964590705.1 uncultured Spirochaetales bacterium
CCGGCGGGCAGCAGCAGCGGGTGGCCATCGCCCGCGCCCTCGTCAAGAAACCGAAAGTCCTCCTCCTCGACGAACCCCTCTCCAACCTCGACGCGCGCCTGCGGATCGAGACTCGGAAGGAGATACGCAGGGTTCAGCGGGAGGTGGGGATCACGACCGTCTATGTCCCCCATGACCAGGAAGAGGCGATGAGCATCACCGATGAAATCGTCCTTTTGGACCGGGGTTTCTGTCAGCAGAAGGATTCCCCGCAGGAACTGTATCGGAACCCGGTCAACAAGTTCGTCGCCGCGTTCCTCGGGAATCCTCCCATATCGATCCTGCCGGGCCGTGTCGAGTCGGGACGCGTCATGCTGAACGGTTTCGCCGTACGCGAGGCGCCTGGGCTTCCAGACCGGACGGTGGATGTCGGCATACGGCCGGAAGGGTGGTATTTCGCGGCCGGGGGGATTCCGGTCCGGGCATCATCGACGGAGATCGTCGGCAAGGACATGATCGTCAACTTCGAGCTGTCGGGCCTGCCCGTCCGGGCGATCACCGACATCGACCACCCCTACGCCGCGGGGGATCCCCTCTCCCTGAAGGTCAAGCCCGCGGCGGTCTTCCTCTTCGACCCCGAATCGGGAAATCGGGTGAGGCTGCCGGAATGAACGGGAGAAAGGCCGGTTCCCGCGGGCAGCTCCCCCGGCAGTCGGAGACCATGTTCGCTGGGGAGGGGGGAAGGCTCCGGGGTTCGCGGAAGGCCTTTCTCTACCTGTTCCCCGCCCTGCTCATCCTGGCAGTATTCGTCGCCTATCCGCTCATCATGGCCTTCAGGATGAGCATGTACGAGTCCTACAATTATTACAAGGACATCGGAACCGGTTTCGGGTTCGCCAGTTTCCGGAAGGTCCTGGGTGATTCCGATTTCCGGATGGCCCTGCTCAACACCACTTTCCTCACCTTCGTGGCGACGCCGGTCGCCCTTGTCCTCTCCCTAGGCATCGCCCTGCTCATCAACTCAATCAAGCGACTCCACGCGTTTTTCCAGACCATCTATTTCCTTCCCTACGTGACATCGGTCATCGCGGTTGGAATCGTTTTCCGCTGGCTCTTCCACAGCAACTACGGCCTGATCAATTATTTTCTCAACGTCGTCGGAATCGATTCCGTCGCGTGGCTCAACGACCCGAAGACCTCGTTGTACGCCCTAGCGATCTATTTCATCTGGACGGGACTCCCCTTTAAAATCATCATCTTCCTGGTGGGGCTCCAGAACATCCCTAAGGTCTATTACAACGCCGCCCAGGTCGACGGGGCCCGGGGATGGCGGGTCTTCTCCCGGATCACCCTCCCGCTCCTCTCGCCCACCATCATGTTCCTGACCATTATGAGCGTCATCGGCGCCTTCAAGGTCTATAACGAGGTCTATGCCCTGTTCGGGAACCTGGGGGGACCGGCCAACACGGCGAACACCATCGTTTTCTACATCTACCGGATGTTCTACGGTTCCGGAAGGATGCACATAGCGGCTGCGGCAGCGGTCATCCTCTTCGTCATCATCCTGATCATCACCCTGGTCCAGCTCGCCATCAGCAAACGGACGGTCCACTATGGATGAAAACGAGTCGGTAAAGCGCTCCATTCCCGCGCGAACGATCGCGTACATCCTCCTCACGTTCGGCGCCTTCTGGATGCTCCTCCCCTTCGTGTGGATGATCCTCACCTCCCTGAAGACCCTGCCAGAATCGATAGCCGTGCCGCCGGTCTGGCTTCCGGCGCGCCCCCAGTGGGGGAACTACGTACAGGCCTTCACGGTGGCGCCCTTTGCGGTCTATTTCCGGAACACGCTCATCAGCGCTTCCGTAAACACGGTTCTTACAATCTTCGTAACAGTGCACGCTTCCTTCGCCTTTGCCAGACTCCGTTTCTTCGGAAAGAACGTCCTTTTCTCCCTCCTCCTCGCCACCATGATGGGCCCCGGGGAGATTCTGATCATCCAGAACTACGTCACCGTGGCCGCCCTGGGCTGGATAGACACCTTCGCCGCCCTCATCGTTCCCTGGATCGCCAGTCCCTTCTACATCTTCCTGCTCAGGCAATACTTCCTTCAGATACCTGAACAGCTCTACTACGCGGCCCGGGTCGACGGATGTGGCGATTTCAAGTACCTGTGGAGGATCATGGTTCCCAACGCCAAGAACGCCGTGGTCACCATCGCCATTCTCAACTTCGTGGCAAGCTGGAACGCCTTTCTCTGGCCCCTCCTGGTGACCAACAAGGAACGGATGCGGGTGCTCACCATCGGGCTCACCGAGTTCACCAACGAGGCAGGATCGGAAGTCCATCTCCAGATGGCGGCCGCGACCTTCATCATCCTCCCGATGGTGATCCTCTACCTGATCCTCCGTCCCTACATCATCGAGGGTGTATCGCGGAGCGGAATCAAGGGGTGAGCGGCCCCGGGCTCAAAGGAACTGCGGCCGGAGACGGCCTGATCGTATACGAAAAAGGAGAAGAACGATGAAAAGAACATGGGTATCGATTGCCATCCTTCTGCTCTGCGGCGCCGCGCTGTTTGCGGCGGGCGGCAAGGAGGCGGCGGCTCCTGAACCGGAAATCGTGACCACGATTTCTGCTCCGGTGACCATCGAATTCTGGCACGGGATGAGCTCCAAGCTCGGCGAGACGCTCGTTAAGCTGTGCGACCAGTTCAACGCAACGGTAGGAAAGGAGAAGGGGATCACGGTCGTCCCGGTCTTCCAGGGCAGCTACAATGACCTCAAGCAGAAAACCACGGCGGCCATCAAGGCCGGAACCGCTCCCGCGGTTGCCCAGGGATACTGCGATTACGTGGCCGAGTTCATGCAGGCCGATGTCGTCGTTCCCCTGAATCCGTACATCAACCATCCGACGGTGGGGATCAAGGACCTCTCGGACATCTTTCCCGGCTATCTGGAGGAGAACAGCTCCTACGATACGGAAGGCACCTTTTACAGTCTGCCGTTCAACAAGTCCACGGAGGTTCTGTTTTACAACCGGACCTTCTTCGAGAAATACGGTCTTACCGTACCGACCACGTGGGACGAACTCACAGAGGTATCCCGCAAGGCTACCGCGATCCTCGGCAAACCCGCCTTTGGGTATGACAGCCTTGCGAACTACATGATAACCATGATCAGGCAATTCGGCGGCCGCTACACCGACGGACAGGGGAACCTGTACTTCAATCAGGGAGACGCCGCGGTCAAGGCGATCCAGCTCTATCAGAAGAACATGGCTGAAGGCATCTGGAGAATCGCCGGCGAGGACCGCTACATGTCCGGTCCCTTCGTCAACGGCGATGTGGTCATGTTCATCGGCTCCACGGCAGGAGCCTCCTATATCAAGACCGACCAGTTCATCTGGGACAGCGCCCCGATCCCCGTGGTCAAGGGGGGAAAGAAGGCGGTCATCCAGCAGGGAACGAACGTCTTCATCATGAACCAGGGCAAGACCCCGGAAGAGGTCTACGCTTCCTTCGAGTTTGTAAAATTCCTCATCAGCAAGGAAGCCAATTTCATCTGGGCCACCAGCACCGGCTACCTCCCCATCAGGAAGAGCGTGGTTGACTCTCCGGAGTACCAGGCCTGGCTGAAGACGACGACGGACACCACGAAGAAGACCGGCCCGGCCCAGGGAGGCTACTACTTCTACGATCCCGGTTTCTATACGCCCAACTACGCCTCCAACGATGTCAGGCTCGCGATGCAGAAGGCGATCGAGGACGCCCTCCTGAACGGAACGGACGCCCGCGCGGCCATCGATGCCGCCTATGCGAAACTGGTCCGATAAGGATATCCGTCGGTATCTCTCGGCGGGTGTAAAAACCCCGCCCGGGTTTTTACCCGGGCAGGAATTGTATTCCGTACCTGGTCCGGGTTTCCGGCCGGACCCGCAGACTCTTTTAGCGAACCCGATCTCCAATCCCTCCGCGTCTACCGGGTTTCAGATCAGACGGGGCGCGGCGATACAAGCGAGCACGCGATGAGAACGAAAGAACCGTCCATTCGACTGGCCGCAGCCCTCCTGCTCTGCGCCCTCTTCCTCTCCGCTCCTGCATGGGGGTATCCTCCGTATACCGGCCCGACGCTGGGGCATCCGCCGGGCACGGACCTGTTCAGGGACGGCTCCGCAGTGGTCACGTTAGCCCACGTAACCGACGGCGATACCGCGGCCTTCGTCGTGGGTGGCGTGGTGTACCCGACCCGGTTCCTCGCGGTAAACACCCCGGAGACTTCCCACCCCACGGAGGGAACCGAACCCTGGGGATACGCGGCCAAGGACTTCACCCGGAAACTGCTCGAGAACGCCGATCAGATCGTGCTGGAGCTCGATCCTAAAAGCGACCTGTTCGACCGGTACGACCGCCTCCTCGCCTGGGTGTGGGTGGACGGCGAGCTCCTCAACTATCGGTTGGTGGAGGAGGGGCTTGCCTGGGGCATGTACCTGTACGGCGACTACCGCTACAACGACATCCTCATCGCCAAGGAATCAGAAGTGAGGAAGACCCGGATACGGATCCATGGCGAGAAGGATCCCTCCTTCGACTATGGGAAAGCGGTGCAGGCTCTCTCAATTGCGGAGGCGAGAACCCGTCCGCCGGGCACTCACGTGAGGACCGAAGGGGTGGTCACGGCCACGATAGGGAACAACGCCTTCATCCAGGAGGGGGAGTGCGGAATCTACTGTTACGCGGGCACGAAACGCTGGAGGGCTTTCGCGGTCGGAAACAGGATCGCCATTACCGGAATGACGACTGAGTATAACGGGCTGCTCGAAATCGGGAACATCGAGGAGGGTGTCCTCTTGGCAGCGGGAACCCCCGTTCCGCGGCCGATCCCCTGCTCCCTGGCGCGGATCGGGGAGCCCCTGGAGGGGCTGCTTGTGACCGTTTCGGGATTCACGATCGAGGAAGTCATCACGGCGGGCGGAAGGGGATACGACGTCAGGATCAGTCAGGGCGGGGTCCGGGGATTCATCCGCATAGATAAATACCTCGTCCCGTACATCGAGCCTGGCTTTTTCGTTCCGGGGCGGAGGGCGGAGATCACGGCGCCGGTGGGTCAGTACAAGGGCACCTATCAGCTCATGCTCGCCCGCGCGGAAGACTTCCGCTACCTTGAGTGAGCGGAGGATCGCGGTGAACGGGAATCCCGGAGACGGCGCGGAAAATGGACCGGATCCGGAAATCATCGGACGGATCCTCGAGAATGTCGCCGAATCCGATTCGATCGTCATCACCGCCCACGTGGAGCCTGACGGCGACGCGTACGGATCGGTGTTCGGCCTCGCCTCTCTGTTGCGGGAGAATTTTCCCCGTGCCTCGGTAGCGACGAGTTTCGGCACACAGGCCATATCTGACAGCCATGCAGCCTCGCCTCGATTATCCGTGCCCGCGCCTCCCCTCGACACCGCTGGCGCGTTCTCGTTCTTTCCGCTGCCCGACGATGTGCCGGACAGCGTCATGGAACGGAGCCTCGTGTTCGTCCTCGACACCGCTAACGGTCCCCGGGTCATCGACTCACGCTGGGCCCGGGGCTCCCGACTGATTAAGATCGACCATCATCCTGCCCAAGAGAGCTTCGGCGACATCGAGTGGGTGGATACCTCATACCCCTCGTGTGCGGAGATGATCGTGGACCTCATGGCGGTCGGGGGGCTTTCGATCTCCGCACGCGGGGCGGAGTGCCTGCTCTTCGGCATCGTTACGGACACGGGTCGATTCCGGTACCCCACGGTCACCGAAAAGACCTTCGAGAGGGCTTCGCGCCTGTTCCGGGCCGGCGCCGTGCCCGCGCGGATCTACGACTCCTTATACTTCGAAGATGAGCGGACCCTCAGGTTCCGTGGGCATGTATACCGAAATTTCATGGTCACGCCCGAGGGATTGGCCTATCTGAAGATCACGCATGAGGTCCTGAGTGAGTACGGCATCCCGGCGGTAAGGGCGGGCCGGATGGTGAACCTCCTGTCCGACCTGGGAACCGCTCGGGTCTGGGCCTTCTTCTGCCAGGACAGCGCGGAAAAGACCATCAAGGTGGAACTCCGTTCCCGCTCCATTGCCGTGAACGCCGTCGCTTCCCGCTTCGGCGGGGGAGGGCATAAACTGGCCGCGGGGATACGGGTGGCTGACTGGGAGACCGTGGACGCGGTGATCGCTGATATCACGCAGGAACTGCGGGCAGAGAAGGTCCTGGATGATCGAGGGCATCAGCGTAGATAGAATACCGGCATGGAGGTTTAGATATAATGAAAAATATTATTCTATTCGCCAGTAGGCATGGGAACACGGAGCGGATCCTCACCGAATTGGTGAACCGGGCGTCGGCCTCCGCATCAGGCGAACTGCTCTTAAAACCGGTCAGGAAAACGCCGAGGAAGGATCTCGAAGATGCTGACAGGATCGCGGTCGGTGGACCCGTCTACATGGGAAAAATGAGAGGCGAGGTAGCTGCCTTTCTCTCGCGCAACCGCGCCCTCCTCCTCTCCAAGCCGCTTGCCCTGTTCGCCGGTTGTCTCGCTCGCGGGGATGAAGCCAGGGCGCAGCTGGAGCGGGTTTTCCCCGCCGACCTGCGTGCCCACGCCGCGGTGACGACCTCCATCGGCGGGGACGTGGATCTGGACAAGCTCCCCTTCCTGATGCGAGGGATCATGAAGAACATTGCGAAAACGGAGGAAGACAAACACTCACCCGAGGCCGGGGGGCGGGAGACCCTGTACCGCTTCCTGGTCGGCGGATCCTGAATCGCGCGGCAGGACGAAAAGGACGCGGTCACATCATGGTCGACGTACCCGGCGGCGCCATCTCCCCTGGCGGAACGCTCCCTCAGAATATGTACCTGACGCCTGCCGCGAAGCCGATACCCCCCGGCCTGTCCCATCCGAACAGATCGGTCTCCTCGCCGGCCTGGACCGTCGCGTAGGCCAGGAGTGAGAGCCCCTTAAGCGGGGAGAACCCGTACCCGCCTACGACAAGCGCACTTTCGTCGACAGGACTCACCACCAATCTGACGAACATCGTATGCGCGCTTCCGGCGGCGATGCTGATCTCCGGATAGAGGAGAAGGCCGCACGAGTCGGACTCCAACGCACCATCTTCATCATTCCAGCTTCCCCAGGGTTTGAGGAGCCCCTCGAGTCGGAAGGTGAGGGTGAGGTCCGGCATCGGTTTCATCATGGAGAAAGCGCCGAAACTGACCGAAAGGCTTTCGTGCCAGGCGTCCGGGATCTTGTTCCCCTCGGCGATGCCGACGGAGGCGGTCAGGTTGAGATCGGCGAGGATGTGTCCCTGGATCCCCCCGTAGACAACGGCGATTCCCCCGTCTCCTCGGTAAATTCCGCCCGCTTCCATCTTCACTCCCCCCGCCTTGAGAACGGCGCGCAGGGCGCCTGCCGAATCCTCGAGAGAGGGCTGGCGTATCGTTGATGCCGCTGGGACGCTGGCATCTATCATTCCTGAAAGCGCGCCGGCGAGGGAGGCGACGAGCGCGGAGGTGGCGAGGTCGAGGGTCGGCGGCAGGTAGACCGCCTCCAAGAACGAGAACCGGCCGAGCGGAACGTAAACCGACGCGAGCCACGCCGCGTTGTCGCGGATGACTTCATCGGTCAGGTTGAGGGCGATATCGGTGCTGCCGAAGAGGATGTCCCCAGCATTGAAGTAGCTTCCCTCTCCCCAGGAGAGGCCCGTCTTTCCGATAAGGAAACGCACCCCGGGAAAACGGAATTTGACCCAGGCCCGGGTGATGTCAAGGACCGCTGTTTCGCTGAAGGTTCCCTGGATCGTCACTCCGGCCTTGACGTTGGCATCCCCTGCGGAAAGGGCCGAAATTTTCGCGATTCCCGCGCCGGCGGAAAACCACTCGCCTCCGGAAATCGAGGATATTGTTGAGAGGATGGTCAGATCGGCTGAAAGCTCGGCTTCGCCCCAAGCCGCGGGCGGCGCGGCGAACCCCGCGGCGAGTACGGCGACGAAAAGGACGGCAGCGGGAATCCCGGCCGCTCGCGGGAAAGCGGGGCGGGCCGTAGGGGAAGCGGTGCGGGTATGGCGCCAGCCTTTCACCACGACAACTCCTCCAAGGAGAACAGGGAGTCGGGAATGGAAACGCCGATCTCGATCTTCGTAATGATGAACTCTGTGGAGGAGTCTTTCTTCATGGAGTCCTTCATGATGACGTGAACGGGGAAGGTCCGTCCGTTCCGGACGGCTGTATCCAGCACGATCATCTCCTTGAGGAGCGCTCCGGAAAGGGAATACTTCTCGATCCGCATGCCCACGAAGGTCGCCGCGTCCACCCAGATCCGCTCCTGGGGGTAGGGGACATTCCGGCTCTTGGCCTTGAGGAGGATCCGGTAGCATGGGGCT
>CAZPZF010000154.1:0-8378 GCA_964590705.1 uncultured Spirochaetales bacterium
TGGTCGGGTTCATGCAGGTGATCGGCGCCGCGACAAAGGAGGCCGCGATGGTGAGCGGGTGGGCAACGGCCAGAAGGCTTCCGACCGCGGAAAGGGGCCCGCATACCAGGACCCACTTCCAGAGCATGGATACCGCCTCCTGCCAGCCGGAGATGAAGAAGCCCGCGGCGAGGATCCCGACGATGGCCGCGGGAACGATCCAGGGGACGATTTTGGAAATCCGGGACGGCGGTGGGATAACTTCGATTGCCTTCAGGTCCGATGACCTCTCTCCGGCGGCCAGCGCCGCGATCCACTCCTTGATCCCCTTGATGTGCCCCGCGCCAACGACAGCCACGACCCGTTTCTCCGGCCGCCGGTAGATCATGGTCGCCAGGTACTGGTCGCGTTCGTCGATCAGCACCTCCTTGACCGCGGGGAGGTATTCGGCGAGCTCTTCCATCATCCCCTGAAGGACGTCCTTCTCCTTCAGCCGCTCGAGCTCCTCCGGCGTCACCTTCTCCTTGGTGAAGACCGAGGCGAGCAGCGACGCGAGCATCTTGTTCTTCCCCCAGAACCCGGACTTTGCCCATGCCCTTCTGAGCGTGACCTGAATCTCCCTGTCCGCAAAGCTGTAGGGGATGCCGAGTTCCTCGGCCACAGCGATTCCCCGTTTCATCTCCTCGCCAGGGTTCACGCCGAGGTCCGCGCCGAGCCGTTTCTGGAACGAAGAGAGGGCGAGGTTCGCCAGCAGGAGGAAACCCTTCCGCTGCTTCAAGACCTCGTTGATCTTCAGGTTCTCCCAGTTGCCTCTGTTCTTCAGGGAGGAGTAGCGGGAGGCGTCGATCTCGACGCAGAGATGGTCGGGAGCGGTCTCCCGAATCACAGCCTCGACATTCTCGACACTCGTCTTCGACACGTGGGCGGTTCCCACGAGAATGATCTCCCTGCCGCCTATCTCGATCCGTTCGTACTGCGTGTTTTCCATCCTGCCATCCATTGTTTTCATTTTCCGGATGCCGCGAGTTCGTACGCGGCCAGGCGGGATTCGGTCAATCCCGGAATACGCTCGTCACCGACCTGCATGAAGTACCGCCGGGCCAGCGCAGTCTTGCCCTGGAGGAGGTAATGCATGCCCAGGTAGTAGAGCATCTGGGTCTTCAGCACCCGATCCTTCTCGCTGTCTATGGCCCGTACGACAAAGGCGTCATATCCGGGTTCCATGTACAGCCGCGCCATGTGGTAATATAACGAATCCCTGGGCAGAAGGGATATCTTTTTTTCAAGGTAGCGCTTCGAGGAACTCTCTGCCCCCGCCCTCTTGTGGCAGAGAGAGACGAGGAGGGGATACCAGTACGCTTCAGGTTCCGCCCCGTACAGCTCCTCGAAGAGGAGGCGCGCCTCGTCCCATTCGCCGGCGGCAAAGAGGAGGACAGCCAGAGGTTCTCGAACCGGGCCGTACCCCGGGTTGAGGCGCAGGACCGCGCGGTAGTCGGCGATCGCCTCCTCCCTCCGATCCATGGAATCGAGGATCCTTCCCCGGTAGGCGTAGGCGAGAAAATACCCGGGGTCGAGCTCGATGGCCGTGTTGAAGTCAGCCAGGGCGCCCTTCATGTCCCCTATCCCCATGAGGTAGAGTTTGCCCCTGTCGATGTAGTTCCAGTAATAGCTGGGGTCGAGTTTGATGGCCGCCGTGAGATCTTCCAGGGCGCCGACGGAGTCGCCGTTCATGATCCTCGCCTTGCTCCTGTCCACATAGGCAAAGGGATACTCGGGCGCCGTCTCGATCGCCTTCGAGAACTCGGACTCCGCCTCCTTCGCTTTCTTCTCACGCATGAGGACCGTCCCGTATCCGATCAGGGCGACGAGGTTCTTCGGATCCGTTTGAAGTGACCGGAGAAACGCCTCTTTCGCCCGCTCCGTCCTTTGGTGGGCAAGATGTATCTCGCCGATCGCGGCGTTAGCGTCCGCGTGTTCAGGGGAGACGCTGACCACTTCCTGGAGAAGCCTCAACTCCTCGTCCTCCCGGCCCGCCGCCCCCTCTATCAGCGCGAGGCTGTACATGGCCTCCAGGTTGCCGGGGTCCGCGGACAGGATCCCGCTCAGGGTCTCCCGCGCGTCCCCGATCTTTCCCGCGGCCATGAGGAGCCGGGCGTAGAGAAGGAGCGCCTCAGGGGAATCGGGGGCTTGCTCGTACGCCTCCTCGAAGGCTTCGATGGCCTTTTCCGGATCCCCAAGGGATACGTACATCCCGATCTTTTCGTATACATCCTCTTTCACCGCTTCTTCGGGCCGCTCCGGCTCCTTCGGAAGTTCGGGAGGGGTCTTTTCCGTCAGGGAAACGCAGCCCCAAAAGAAAAGCGGGGCGAGCAGTGCGAAAACCAGGAAACGCTTCATCGCTCCACTATATCGACGGGCCGGTATTTGGACAAGATTGGTTGAAACTTTGCCGTCGTTCGGATAGAATGATCGAACATATTTTGAAGTCAACGAGAAAGCCGTCACCCGCTGCGGGCCGTCGATAAGGGAATTCTTCATGAGAAAAGGCGTACCGAAACTCTATTACCTCATACCGGTCATATACCTGGGATTGACAGGAGCCTTTCTCTACCTCCACTTCACGCAGACCGAGAGCCACACGGAGCAGATCGGCTACATCTCCCTCTCCGTGAAATCGAAGAGGGGTTCGACCCGAGACATGGACCGGATCCTCGGAATCTCCGTCGCCATGAACGGCTTTTCCATTTCAATAAGCGACGAATCCCCGGTATGGCTGTACGACAACTCGATCCCCTTTAAGGCCGAGATCAAGGGGTTCCGGACCTTCCCGGACGGCCTGGAGATCACTCTCTCGGGGGATCTCCAACTCCGGTTCATATCGGGGTCAAGCGAATCTTCCGGGTTCACGATTGTTCCCGTCTTCACCGGAACGAACAATAACGTCTCGTCCGTCAGCCTTCCTGTCCGCTATCCGAAAGAGACCTCTGTCTCAAGGCCGGGCACCCTTTCCGTCACCGCGTTCACCATTCCGGGTTCCACGGGAGCGGCGACCTTCTTCCTGAGCCTGCCGAAACAGGGACGATATGACGAGGCGGAAGCCAGCATCATCATTCCCGGAAAGGTGCCCAAGGGCTTTGAGATCGTATACGAAAGGGCACCGGAGGGCATTTCCGATCCGTTCGTCTATTGGTTCATGAAAGCGAGAAAGATCCTCACGGAGAACGAGTTCAGGATCGCGGTCAGGGCTTTCACGGAAAAGGCGATGGCCGGCTGGGAACGCGACCGATTCCAGCCTGCGGCCGGGGGGTGGACGAACAGGGAAGGAAGAGTCGAATACCAGGAATCGCTGGCGGCCGCGTATCTCTCGGAATCGCTTGAGCGAAATACGTTCAAGCGGGCCCAGGCGCAGGTCAGGTCGGCCCTGGGGATCCGCGGGCAAAGGCCCCTGTTCCTCTCGTCGCCCTACTTGGGCAACCTTCGAGGATCTGTCGAAATACAGCAGGAGGAGGATATCCGCAGGCTGGAACGGATCACAAATCTTCTAAAGAAACGGGATCCCAGCCTGTTCCTCGAGGAAGGAATCATCCAGTTCATCGTGGACAGGGGCCCCTACTCTCTCCTCAAGGATCTCTACGCCTTCGCGGAGACCACGTTCGCCGAGAACCGAGACAGGGCCGTCCGCATCGGCCTCTTCTCCGCGTACCTTGAGGGACTCATGATCGATCCCGAGATCGGAAGCAATCTCTCGTTCGCGGAGGCGATTCCTCATACCGACATCTTTCCCAACATCGTGGGCGCGGGAACCGGCCTCTACCTGCTCGGCTCCGACGACACGGTTTCGGTCATAGAATCGGTGCGGGTCGGCAGGCTCCTCATGAGGATGGCGGATATCCGGAAGAACGCCCTCCACCGGGAAATCGGGATGGATCTCATCGTCTCCGCCACCGCCCTCGCGGACAATCAGGGATTCGTGCCTCGAATGCTTTCCGTCGCTGATGGAAAGATCACCAAGAAGACCGGACAGATAGCCCCCGAGGATCTGTACCCCCTCGTCGTATCGGAGGCGCGATACCCCCATCAGGTCTCGCTCTACTCTTCCCTCTCCCCGGGATCCTGGATCTGGACCGCGGGGCAGATCTCCTACATGAAGATGGAGAAGGAAGAGTACCGGATCGGCATACGCTACCCTGCCGACGAAGTCCACCATATCATCTTCCAGGGAATCAAGCCCTTCCAAACCCTCAGGTTGTACGGAATTCCGTGGAAGATGGATCCAGCCTTCGAGGCATATCCGGCGGGGTGGGTATACATTAGGGAAACGGAAACCCTCCTCATCAAGCTGCGCCAGAGAAGCGAGGAAGAGGAACTCGTCATCGTCTTCGGAAACGTGCGCGACGAGGAACCGCAACCCTCAGGCACACAGCCTTTCCCCGCCGCGACGCCCGCGTATCCGGGTTCTCCGGCCGGTGGAACCGCCTCAACACCCGCAGCCGCGGCGCCGGCTTCCGCTTCCACCGGCACGCAGCCGAGGATCTCGGCTCCCGCTTCCTCGACGCAGACAGGCCAGGCTTCAGCGGCGACCGCGCCGGCCGCGGCTCCCTCGGCAGCCGCCGCGACCCCTGCGACCACGGAAACGTCAGCGGCTTCCGCGCCCCCGGCAAGCTCGGGAGCACCTGCAGCCGCCGCGATACCGTCAAGCTCCGCGACCCCCGCAGAAACGATGATTCAACCCCAGTCGACCGCTCCGGAGACCGTTGCCGCGCCGGCAACAACACCCCCCGCTGCCACATCAACCACGACGCCGACAACCACGACCCCCGAACCCGCGATGGTTACCCCGCAGGTGAGAAGGCGCAATCCCCAGACCTTCGAAGGGGGAGGAAACTAGAAGGACTGCCGTGCCATCCGTCGGATATGTGATCCGCGCCAGCTACCCGATCCGCGCCGCGATGGCCTTGGGATCGCGGCCGAGATGCGCGGCGCACTGCTCGACCGGGGCCGCTGACCCGAACCTGGCGCGACCCCCGCTCTCCGCTGCAGACGAGGCGATCGCGTCCCAGCCCATCGTTATTCCCGCCTCCATCCCGACACGGCGCACGCCGGGGGGGAGGATCTCTTCGCGGAAAGCCCTGTTCTGCGCGAGGAAAAGCGAACGTTCGGTGATAGAAACGACCCTGACCTTTTTTCCGGCTATCAGCTTTGCCGTGTCGAGGGCAAGGGCGACCTCCGACCCCGTCGCGGCGATCACCAGGTCTGGTTTCCCTTCGGGTTCGGACACGACGTACGCGCCCCGCCTGAAATTCGCGCGCCAGCCGCTGTCCGCCTTGGCCAGAACCGGCAGCTTCTGCCGCGAGAGCGCGAGCGCCGTCGGCCCGTCGGTCCGTTCCAGCGCGTACTCCCATGCCGCGGCCGTTTCCTCGGCGTCCGCGGGTCTGAACACGCGAAGCCCAGGAATTGCGCGGAGAGCGAAGAGATGCTCGATGGGCTGGTGGGTCGGTCCGTCCTCGCCGACGAAGACGGAGTCATGGGTGAACAGGTAGATCACGGGAAGCTTCATGAGCGCGGCCAGCCGGACCGCCGGTTTCATGTAGTCGGAGAAAACGAGGAAGGTGGCGCAGAAGGGGCGAAGCCCCCCGTGCAGAGCGATGCCGTTGCAGACGCCGCCCATGGCGTGTTCCCTGACCCCGAAATGGATGGTTCTGCCGAGGCGGTTTTCAGGGGAGAAACTCCCGTACGGGAGCGCGGTGTTGTTCGAAGGCGCCAGATCCGCGGAACCGCCGACCAGTCCCGGCAGGGCAGCGGCCGCGGCCTTCAACGCGTCGCCGCTCGCATTCCTCGTGGGCACCGCGTCTCCCGCCTTGTAGGCGGGGAAGGAGACCGGAGGCAGATCCCGTCGCGCGGGATCTACCCCGCCGGACTCGGTCTCCCGCCCGAACATCTGGTCCCACAGCTCCGCCCGCTCGGGGTTTCCCTTCCTCCACGCGGCAAAGCGCTTCGCCCAGTCGTCGTACTCCCGTTCCCAAGCTTTCCGCCTCTCGGCGAAAAACGCGAGCGCCGACGGGTCGACATAGAAATCGCTCCCTTCGGGGATGCCGAGTTTTCGCCGGGCTCCCGCAATCTCATCCTTGCCGAGCGGCGCGCCATGCGATTTTTCCGAACCGGCCAGGGTCGGCGCGCCATAGGCGATGGTCGTGCGGAGGATGACGAGGCTCGGCCTGTTCCGCTCCGTCTTCGCCTCCCCAAGGAGCGAGACGATTGCCGGAATGTCGTGACCGTTTCCCTCCAGGACCTGCCAACCGTAGGCCCGGAACCGGGCGGCCACATCCTCGGTGAAGGCGATCCCCGTGGAACCCTCGATCGTAATACCGTTCGAATCGTATATCCCGATCAGCTTTCCGAGCCTGAGATGCCCGGCAAGGGAGGCGGCCTCCGAGGATACCCCCTCCATCATGCATCCGTCTCCGGCGAGAAAGAAGGTGTGATGGTCGATGACCCGTTCCGTTTCCGTGTTGAAGCGGGCGGCCAGCATCGTCTCCGCGATGGCCATACCGACCGCGTTTCCGATCCCCGCGCCCAGGGGGCCGGTTGTGGTTTCCACTCCGGGCGTAAGACCGTACTCGGGATGCCCCGGCGTGATCGAGCCGAGCTGCCTGAAGTTCCTGATGTCATCGAGGGAGACGCCGAATCCCGCGAGGTGGAGGAGGCTGTAGAGGAGCATGGAGCCGTGCCCCGCGGAGAGGACAAAGCGGTCGCGGTCTACCCAGCCGGGTTTTCCGGGATGGATTCGCAGAACCGAGCCGAACAGTGCCGCGCCGATCTCGGCGCAGCCGAGCGGCAGCCCGGGGTGGCCCGAGTTGGCCTTCTGCACCGCGTCCATCGAAAGGGCCCGAATCGTGCGGGCCACAGCCTGCAATGCCGTTAACGAGTTTTCCATGATTCCTCCGTTTTGGGAAGGATAACACGCTTGGCCGACTGGGACAATACGAAACCGCCGAACAGCACTATGCGGGACAGCCGTGTGCAGTGCACCGAGCGCTCACGATCACTTGCCACACCCTCCGTAAAACGGTAGATTTCAGTGTCCCGAAGCGTATGGGCTCTCGCGCCGCGTCATCCAGCGTCTGCGCGCGAGGCGAAACACCGACAAGGAGAGCTTCTATGGAACGCAGACAGATCGCGGTTCTTCCGGGCGACGGAATTGGTCCGGAGGTGATGGAAGTCACCCTTAAAATCATGGAAAAGACGGCGAACCGATTCTCGATACCGCTCTCGTTCAAGGAAGGGGATGTGGGCGGAGCGGCAATCGACCGGCACGGCAAGGCCCTGCCGGAATCGACCCTGTCCCTGTGCGAATCTTCCGCCGCCATCCTCTTCGGATCGGTGGGCGGACCCAAGTGGGAGTCCCTTCCCCCCGAACAGCAGCCCGAGCGCGGCGCCCTCCTGCCCCTGCGGAAGCATTTCTCCCTCTTTGCCAACCTTCGCCCCGCCATCATCTTTCCCCAGCTCGTGTCAGCGAGCCCGCTCAGGGAAGAGCTAGTCAGAGCCGGCCTCGACATCCTGGTGGTCCGCGAGCTTACCGGAGACATCTATTTTGGCCAGCCAAAGGGGCGGGAGCCTGACCGCGCCTTCGACACGATGGTCTACACGCGGATGGAGATCGACCGGATCGCGCGGGTCGCCTTCGATGCCGCCCGCACGCGGCGGAGGAAGGTTACCTCCATCGACAAGGCGAACGTCCTGACCACGATGGTCCTCTGGCGCGAGGTGGTCAACGCGGTGGCGACGGAGTATCCAGATGTTGCCTTCAACTCGATGTACGTGGACAACGCGGCCATGCAGCTGGTGAGGAACCCCGCCCAGTTCGACGTCATGCTCTGCGGAAACATGTTCGGCGAAATCCTCTCCGACGAGGCCTCGATGATCACCGGCTCCCTCGGCATGCTGCCGAGCGCGTCGCTGAACGGAGGGAGCTTCGGCCTCTACGAGCCGGCGGGCGGGAGCGCGCCGGACATCGCGGGAAAGGGGATAGCCAATCCCATCGCACAGATCCTCTCGGGGGCTATGCTGTTCAAGTACTCACTCGGCTGCGAGGAGGCGTACCGGGCCATCTTCTCGGCGGTGGACCGCGTTCTCACGGAGGGGTACCGGACCAGGGACATCGCGGGCCACGGTTCATCCGCCGTGGTCGGCACCGCGGAGATGGGCAGGCTGATAGCGGAGAGGATCTAGCCCGACGGCTTTTTCATAGACGCGCGGCCGACTCTACGGCCCCGGTCAGGTCCACCGCGACCACGCGCTCGAACTCATTGGATTCTCTATCAGGAACGTGATCGCCGCGGCAACCCTTTAATTAGTGTTTTGAATTGTGGATAAGGTTTTCATTGCCAGGCATAGGAGGG
>CAZPZF010000155.1:0-8343 GCA_964590705.1 uncultured Spirochaetales bacterium
TGCGTTCGGATAAGTACATGGTGGCGATGCTTTTCCCTTGCCCGCTGGCGCCGGTCGGTTTATTGTGAGAAGGGGAGGGGACGATCCATGGCAGAGACGCGCAGCAATCCTGATACCGTAAAATTCCTCAAGAGTCTCGGCTTTCCTGAAATCGCGGTGCATACCTCGTTCAACCATTTCGACTTCAAGAGGAAGAGCAGACGGATCCTCGTGATCGGCCCCATGGGATCGGGAAAGACCGAATACTCGTCGCGGATCTGGCGGGATTCCCAGGTGGCCCTGAAGAAATCAGACTTTGTCCGCTTCCAAACCTCGACCGCGGAGGCGGACCGGCGGAGGGTTTTCTTCATCAGGTCATCGCTGGACAAGGGGCGTTTTCCCGAATACCCGGACGACGCACTGGCCTTCCGCGGCGGGTACGAGCGCTGCGGGCAGAATATCGCCGCCATCAACGATTCCTTCGAGCTGGAGAAACTCCTTGCGGATCATCCAGACGCGGGAACCTGGGTCATAGACGAGGCATCCTTCTACGACGAACGGATCGCCTACGTGATCCGCCGGCATTCGGAACAACGCGGTCTCATCTTCATCTTTCCCACTCTCATCCTCAACTTCAGGAAGGACATCTTCAACCCCACGGCGCGCCTCCTCCTCGAGCACGCCACGGACCTCTTTCCCCTTACCGGTTACTGCGAGCACCACGACTGCATCGAGGACTCCTTCTACACCTACCGATACTACTCGATCAAGGGAAAGGAGTGCCCGGCCCTCTACTTCGATCCCCTCATCGTCATCGGTGGCGACCGGCAGAAGGAGGACCCCCGCGAGCCGAACTACTGCACCCGCTGCGACGCCCACCACTATCTCCCCGGCAAGGAGTACACCTTTCTCGTCCTGAAGCCGCTGGGCGAGCAGGCCGCGGCCGGGGACATCGATCCCCTGCGCAGGGAGCTCTCCCTCCTTGCCGGGAAGATCGAGAAATCGGCCCTGTACCGGACCATCTCCGAGTCGAACCTGGGAACCGCGGAGTCGGACGCGATTTGCATGAATTCCCTGCTCGTTCCTTGCATCGCGGAGAAGGCTCTCATGTACCTCTATGCCGAGCAGAACCTCCTCTCCGCCGATCAGGTCCGCGGGCTTTTGGGCGAGCTTGGCCTGGACAGGGCCTACGTGACCAAGACCCTGCGGGACAACCGGCGGGAGCTCGCGGTGTAACCGCTCGTGCCGGTTCGGCGGCGGGGTGGCGTTTGCCGTGAGTATCTATGGGAACGTCGATTACATGTCGGCTGACGACATGGGCTGGCGGACAGCCAACGGGGCGGCCTATGCCCTGCGCACCGCTGCCTTTGGAACCAGGTGAACACTAGAATTATGCGCTGCGGCAAGGCGGTCATGCTGGAAATCATAAGGTAGGAATTGCTCGCTCAAGGGGTGCCTGAGGATCGGAGCCTTTTCTTGAACTGCGAATCGGCCGCTGGCATCCGATTGAAATCCGAAGAGACGATTCTGGAAACGGCGGATTCCCGTTTCTCCGTATCTATCCGCTCGATGACGAAGGCGTGCGGTTCTATGTCCAGGCCGCAGAATACGTGGTGGCCATGGACGAAATAGATAGAGGCAGGAACGGGATCCTCCACCGGAATATCAGGGAGTTTCTCCTTTCAGGGGAGTACTAATTCCTGGTTTTCTTCATGCCATCTTCACAAACCGCTGAAAGACGTTTACTCTGAGACAACTCGGCGTTGCTGACGAACACGATAGCTGCTGGAAGTGTTGAAAAGGCGATGTAAAATGAAAGCAAAACATTTTTTTGTCTTCTGCTGCGGTATCTTTTGTTTCTGCGCAGGCCTGTACGCGGAAACCGCCTCCAACGATCAGAAGATCTTCCCCATCGACTCGGAAGCGTATCAGGCCCTGACCTTCCTCTACATCGACCAAGGGTATGCCCTCCCCTCCTCGGCGGGTCCCTGGAGCGCCGATGAGCTGATCCGGATGCTGGAAAAAATCGATCCCGCCGCGCTTTCAGCAGGCGCCCGCCGGGCATATGATTTTGCTGCGGCCGAGCTGGCGCCATCCGGAAAGGTGGTCCGCTTCGGACTCGACGTTTCGGCCGAGGTGTACGCGCACACCAATACCGTTTCTTTCACGGCTGAGGAGGATTGGATCAGGGGATTCGACGAACGCAGCCCATTCCTCGATCTCGCGCTGGAGACCTGGCCGGGAGAACATTTTTACGGGTACACATCTCTCTCCATAGGCAACAATGCATTCAACAACTGGGATTCCGTCAGCGGTCCCACCTCTACCTTGTTCGGCCAGTCCGCCGTCACCTGCAACATCCCGATGATCCCCCCAGCCGTTATGAGCGACCTGGATTTCAATATCCCTTACCGCGCCTTCGGTGCCTTTGGCGGGGACAACTGGAGCGCGCAGGTCGGCCGCGAAAAGCTCTCCTGGGGTCCGGGAGAGAGCGGGAATTTCGTGCTGGGAGATCACGTCCCCTATCATAACGTGGGGCGAATCACCACCTACACCCCCGTTTTCAAGTACACCTTCATCACCTCCTTTTTTCCGTATCCGAGCGATTACTACTCATCCACGCCTGACGCGAACGGCAGCTACCTGAAAAGCGGCAGCCAGTCAGATCTCTTGAAAGGGCTGAACATGTTCATGGCCCACCGGGTGGAATGGCGCCTGTTCAGGGACCGCCTTGGATTCGCGCTGACCGAAGCGGTCATGTATCAGTCGGAGGAAGGGATTCTTGACCTGCGCGTTCTGAGCCCGACCATGATCTTCCACGACTACTATATCCGCGCCAACGGGAACTCCATCCTCGCCCTCGAGGCGGACTGGACGCCGATCCCCCGGGTGAACATCTACGGACAGCTTGCGATGGATGAATTCTGCCTGCCCGGCGAGCCGGTCCCAGGTGTCGACAACGCCGCCCATCCGGACGGCTTCGGCTATATGTTGGGAGGGAAAACCGCCTTTCCGCTGAACGGAGGCATGTTCTACGCGTCTCTGGAGGGGGTGTTTACCGATCCCTATCTCTACCTACGATACGGAGAGGGAGGCTACACCTCGGATCCGTCGGCAAGCTCCCATGGGCTGAATTGGGTGGTTGCCACCCGCTATTTCGCCAACGCGTTCGGGGTTGTCTATGACGAGGATTTCCTCGGGTATCGCTACGGAGGCGACGCCATTGTCCTGAACCTGAACGCCGGGTACAAGGAATTCGGCGCGTGGTCGATAGAGGGGAACTTCCTCTACATGATCCACGGCACCCACGACAAATGGACGGTCTGGACCCTGCTGGACGCGGGCGAGTATCCTGTCGGCCCTACCACATCCCACGATACCCCGAATTACGTGGACTCCGACGTATCTGACCGTAACGCGGTCAGCCATACCCTGGTTTTCGGGATCAAGGGCGATTACGCGATTCTGCCGCGGCTGCGGGGCTACGGGGAAACCGATTTTGTCCATGTCATCAACCCGGAGAACGACAGCGCCAACGCCCCGATCAGCGATTTCCAGGTCACCCTGGGGGTGGAATATTCCCTTTGATCCCCGATGAGAAGACGGGCCTGTTGGCGGGTTACCGTATCCTTTGCGCGACCTCTCCCAGAATGGCGTTCCACCCCACGACATTCATACCGTTCCTGATTCCGCTTTCCTTTCCCCCGTACACGAGGAACATCTCTTCCGGTTTCTTTTCCGCAAGAGACATCCAGTACCGGAGGCCGTCGAACGAGCTTTCATGGATCGTTTCACCCGATTTGATTTCCACGGCGATCTGGCTTGACCCAGAGTCGATCACGAGATCGACCTCCTTCTTGTGGTTGTCCCGCCAGAAGTAAATGTCGAAGCGTTCTCCGGTACTGAAGTTGTGCTTGAGAAGCTCGGAAACGACGAAGGTCTCGAAGATGCTCCCCCGCAGGAAGTGGTACTCAAGTTCGGCCGCGCTCCTGATGCCCAGCAATCCGCAGACAAGGCCGGTATCGGTGAAGTATATCTTAGGGTTTTTCACAAGCCGTTTATTGTAGTTCCTGTGGTAGGGCTTTATCCTGCAGACGAGGAAACTCGCTTCCAGCAGGGAAATCCATTCCGCGACGGTATTGTGTGTGACTCCGCATTCGTCGCCGATGGCGGACGCGTTCAGTTCCTGACCCGTCCTGCCCGCCAGTATTCTCATGAATTTCGTGAAGGCTGACAGTTTCGATATCTCCTTGATCTGACGGATATCCTTCTCGATATATGTCGCTATGTAGTTTTTGTAAAACACTTCGGGTCTTATATTCTGATCATGGATCCGTGGATATCCCCCTTTGAACAGAATCGTTCCCAGGTCAGTTTCCAGACTCTCCATTTCAGCCGCGCAGAACGGGAGCAGCTTCGTTATGCCGATCCTTCCCGCCAGGGATTGACTGATCCTCTCCATGAGCAGGAAATTACTGGATCCGGTGATAACGATCTTCCCATTCTTCTTCATTCCATCCACATGGGTCTGCAGGTAGGAGAACAGCTCCGGAACCCTCTGTATTTCGTCGAATATGGTATTCCGCCCGTAGCGGGCCAGGAACCCGCGGGGATCGTTCGCGGCGAATTCCCTATGGTCGACGTCCTCCAGGGAGGCATAGTCAAAATCTGGAAAGGCCTTGCGCGCCAATGTGGTTTTTCCAGATTGGCGGGGCCCCATGATTGCTATAATGGGAAATTCCCGCCTTAGCGTCTGGAGTTCCTCTTCGACAAGCCGATCTATCATGATTGTATTGTACACTAATTGTACAAATTGTCAATACGAATAACAATTTGTACACCCGCTTTTCGAACCATACCTACCGGGAAGATCCCCTGATACGCGCGCTTGGACCGATATTCACAGCTTACCGCTGTTCGAGCGTTTCCCTGAACATACCGCAGATCTCCGCAGGTGAATGTACGGCTATCTCGGAACGCGCGTAATCCTGGACATTCCTGGTTACGATGCAGTCGCATTGGTTACGCAACGCGGAGCGGTGCTGCAGACTGTCCTCGAAATCCGCGAATTCCGATTCCAGGCCGGCAATTACGTCCGAATGATCGATCGGAATGACGGTGATATACCCGACTATTTTCGAAATGAACTTTCTCGCCAGGGAATCGCCGCCTGTTTTCCTCAGAATGTAATAGATGTTCGATATCTCGTTGGATGAAACACAGCCGGCAACTATGTTGTTTTCGACCAACCCCATCACAAGCCTGCTCGATTTCACGAAGGGTTCCCGCGCGAGGGCGACATCAAGCAGTATATCGGTGTCTATGAAAACACGTCTGATCACAGGTGCTTTTCCGCAAGGGCTTCTTCCAGCAAAGTTTCGTACTCTTTTCCGGGATCCTTGAACATCCCGACAAGGCTGTCGGTTATCGGCGATTCCAGTTTCCCTGAAAGATCCAGGCCCTTTCCGCCGCTCGATATATGGTCCAGATACTCTTCAACGATACGTGAAACGCTCGTATTCCTTTTCCGGGCATAGGTTTTCGCTTGCTTGTTTATCACGGGATCGATTGTCAGGGTGAGCTTTTTCGTCATACCGTCACCTCACACGTGTAATATAGCGCATTAACACGTATAATTCAACAGAATTGACGGCATACCATCATGGCAGACGGCCATCGATTCCAATTTTTCCACCGTTACCTGCGCGCCTGTCTATTCACGCTGGGACGAGCTGTCGACGCAGGTTCCCCTTGGCGTGGAATCGGGGTTGAAACACGACAGCGCCATTCATTGCGACGAGCTTGTCAGCTTTCCGAAATCACTTCTGACCGATTTTGTTGGTTCATTGACCGGCGCTCATATCGAAGAGCTCAATGCGGCCTTGAAAATCGCGCTGATGTTTCTCTCTTCGCGCCGCTGGAAATTCCGTGCTATAATCCGAACATCAAACCATGTAAGGAACGATGATGAAACGGACATCCGTCATATTCAACCCGGCGCGCTCCCGCGACATAAAAGCCTTCCGCGGCGCGGCGTCTACCCTTGGCGCGGCGGTTCTAATCTGCGCGGCTTTCTTATCATGCCTCCTCTTCCCCGCTCCCGCCCACGCCCAGGCATCCTCCCAGGGTCAGTCGCAGAAGCCGATCGTGGCCGTGGCGGATTTCGCGGGCACCGGGGTTTCATCGGCCGAACTAGCCGCCCTGCGGGCAAGTTTCGAGATCGAGCTGTTCAGGGCCGGTTCGTACAACGTGGTCGAGCGGACCCAGGCGGACGCCATCCTCAGGGAGCAGCAGTACCAGCTCTCCGGCTGCGTGGACGAGGCGTGCATGATCGAGGTGGGAAAGCACCTGGGCGCCCAGTATGTATTTGTGGGAACGGCGTCCAAGATCGGCTCCACCATCCAGATCATCATCAAGATGGTCGACGTCAAGCTGGGTAGCCTCCTCAAGGCCGCCACCGTTTCCGGGAGAACCATTGACGAGCTGGCCTCCGCCCTTCCTCGTGCGGCACTGGAGCTTTCTGGACGTAGCGATATATCAGGCGGCTCCGGGCAGCTTGCGTGGGATTCCACGGCGGGAGGAACGGGAGCGGCCGGGGGCGCGGCTTCAACGGGCGGCGCGTCAGGAACCGGTACCGCGCCGGCCGAACGGGCCTACGTGACCTTTGAATCAACCCCGCCGGGCATGACCCTGGTCATCAGGGACGCCGCCGGAAAGATCCTCGGCACCTATCAGACACCCAAGGCCCTCCCTCTCACCCGCGGTTCCTATATCGTGGAGGCGGAGGACCCCGCGGGGATGTACTATCCCTACAAGGAGAATCTTGACTTCAGCAGGCCGGCCAAAGCTACATTCACGATCACCATGGCCCCCCGGTTCGGCCCGGTCAGCTGTTCAAGCGATCCCCCGGGCGCCAGGGTGAGCCTCAACGGCTTGGATATCGGCGCCACGCCGATCGCCGGCAGGCAGCTGAAGAGCGGTACCTACCAGATCGCCCTCAGCATGGAGCTTTACACGACCAAGCGGGTCACCCTCACCGTGCAGGACGGCAGGACGGCCGCGGTGAGCGAGCGGCTTGCCCCGAATTTCGTGACTATAGATGCGCGCGAGAAGAACGGGATAGCCGCGGAACTGTGGATAGACGGGAAGAAGGCGGCAGACCTTCCCTACACCGGAAAGCTGCCGTTCAGGGATTTCGACCTCTCCATACGGTCAAAGGACGGCCGCTACCGGCCGTACGAGGAGCGGGTCATCGTTCGCGCCGCCGGAGAGACCCTCTCCCGCGCCGTAGCCCTCGAGGCCCGTACAGGAACCCTTGCTGTCGAGACCGAGCCGACCACGGCGGCCGATGTCTATCTGGACGGAAAGAAGATCGGGACAGCCCCGGACATCTTCACTGTGCTGATGGGGGATCACGAGCTGAGGGTCACAGCCACTCTCAACGGCCAGCGGATGGAGGCGGTAAAAAGGGTGACCATCGCCGAAGGCCGGGAAACAGCGGCTGTTCTGGCCCTGGCGGCTCCGGCAGCCGCCGCGCCGGCGGGATCAGGCGCAGCGTCCCAAAGCGACTACACCTCCCCGACCATCGGCGTCCTCAGATACGTTCCCGGCGGCACCTTCCAGCGGGACGATACTTCCTCCAACACCTCCACGGTGCGCCCCTTCAGGATGAGCCAGTACGAGATCACCCGAGCCCAGTTCAGGGCCTGGATGGGCACCGACCCAAGCGATACCTCCGTTTCCAGCGGCATGGACGATCCGGTTCAGAACGTGAACTGGTATCACGCCATCGCCTTCTGCAACAAGCTGAGTATCGCCGAGGGGCTGACGCTGGTATACTCGGTACGCGGTGTCGATTTCAGGAACCTGAGCTTTGAAAGCATCCCGACAAGTTCTAATTCTGCATGGGACGCGGCGACGGTGGACTGGAATGCGAACGGTTACCGGCTGCCCACGGAGATGGAGTGGATGTGGGCGGCAATGGGGGCAGATACGGCCAGCCCCGGACAGGTCAACAGGACCGGATATAAAAAAACCTTCGCGGGAAGCACAGGGAGCAATTCCATCGGTGATTACGCGTGGTATGCTGATAACAGCGGCGGGAAAACCCATCCGGTTGGAACTAAGCGGGCCAACGAGCTGGGTCTGTACGACATGAGCGGGAATGTGTGGGAGTGGTGCTGGGACTGGTACGGCGACTGGCCTTCGGGAGCTAAGATAATCTTTACGGGAGCGGCTTCGGGCGAGGACCGTGTCAGGCGCGGCGGCGGCTGGGGTTTCGACGCCTCATACTGCGCCGTGTCCGTCCGGTTCGGTAGCCGCCCGTATTTCAGGTTCAAGCTCTACGGTTTCCGGGTTGTGCGC
>CAZPZF010000156.1:0-8295 GCA_964590705.1 uncultured Spirochaetales bacterium
GCGGTCAGGCGAACCCCCCGTTTCGCGCAGCCAGGTGAAACAGGCCAGACGGTCAGAGTGCACGTGGAACTCAACATCATCGCTGATTTCGGGCTTGTCGGGAAGCCCAACGCGGGAAAATCCACGCTGATATCGGTTCTCACCAATGCGAGACCGAAGATCGCTGACTATCCATTTACAACGAAGATACCTCACCTGGGAGTCATGAAATACCACGAGACGGAAGCGGTCATCGCGGATATTCCCGGAATCATCGAAGGCGCCTCGAAAGGGGCCGGAATGGGCATTAAATTCCTCAAACACATCTCCCGGACAAAGGGGATACTCTACTGTATCGACCTGTCTGAAGATACCTTTGACACGACGCTCCCCCTGCTCAGGACCGAACTGTCCGAGTATCTTCCGGAACTGGTGGAAAAACCTCGCATCATCGTCGGAACGAAACTCGATATAGCCGGCACGGACGAGCGATGCGCGAAACTTGTGGAGATCCTGCCCGGCGAAACCGTTCTTGGCATCTCCGCTGTCACAGGACAGGGGGTGGAAAAGCTGAGGCAGGCGATCGTTTCTCTGCTCAACCCCGGGCTCGAGCCATGAGAATCGCAATTATCGGGGGGACCTTCAACCCGATCCACAACGGACACCTTTATATAGCGTCAGAAGTCCAATGGCAGTTCTCCTACGATCTCGTTCTATTCGTTCCCGCGTTTCGACCGGTTCATAAAGAAACGACGGAGATAATCGATGCAGGGCATCGTATGCAAATGCTTCACGATGCGCTTTCAGGAACCGGTTATGCAGTAGAGGGTTGTGAAATCGAGCGTGGCGGAGACTCGTATACAATCGAAACAGTGGAATACGTGGAAAAACACTATTCGGTTGAGGGAAAGATCGCCGTCGTGATTGGCGACGATCTCGTAGACGGGTTCCGGGATTGGAAAGAGCCGGAGTTGCTGGCCGCGCGCACCGACCTGATCGTAGTGCACAGAAAGAGCTCCGATGAGCTTCCCTTTGCGTACCCCCATCGGTACTGCAGCAACCTTCTCTTCCCCGTTTCTTCGCGCGATATCAGGGCTCGGATCAGGGAAGGAAAACCGTACCGCTTCTTTCTTCCGGAATCGGTGTACGCATATATCCGGGAAAGAGGATTGTACGGGGCATGAAACCTCTGTCAAAGATCCTCTATCTCCGCAAAACCCTCTCAGGGCCACGGTTCAGGCACTCCGTTGGAACCGCGAAGATGACGACGAAGCTGTGCAGGATACACGGCTATCCTGCGAAACGGGGGAGGGAGGCCGCTCTTCTCCATGATATCGCGCGGGAGCTCCCCAATCCGGAAATCATCCGCCTCTCATTGCAGGACGGCCTTCCCGTCGAGGACTGGGAACGGGAGCATCCGATCCTCCTCCATGGGAGAGCTGGCGTCCAGCTCGCCGAAACCGTATTCGGCATTCTTGACGATGAAATCAAGGAAGCGATCGCCTGCCATACGACAGGTAGACCGGGGATGGGCATTCTTGCTAAAATTGTCTTCATTGCGGACTATATAGCCCCGGACAGAGAGCATGTTACGGACGCGTACCGCAGCGAGCTTTTTCGGTTTTCCTTGGACAGACAGGTTCTGACGGTGCTGCGGGACCTGATTGTCTATTTGGAGGGAAGGGGAATGTTCATCGCCCCTCCTTCCATGGCTTTGCGACGCGAATTGGAAAAGGTTGTGGCTGATGGCTAGAAAGGGATTCAAGGGATTCGACAAAGGTCTGATACTCATCATCATCATCTTCCTGGTAGCCTCAGGAACGGGCACGTTCATCTACCTGACCATCAGATCCGATGCGATCAGCGATGCTGTGCAGCGGGGAGATCATCTCGCGGTTCTCTTCCTCATCCATGACGGAACGCGGATCGTTGCCACGGACCTTGTGCTCTACCACCCGGCAACATTGAAAGGCGCGATCCTCGATATTCCCGGGGAAACGGGACTCCTGATCCCGGATATCAACAAGATCGCTCCTATTGAGTCCGTCTACGATCCCAAGGATCCGGGAAAGTACATCCATCTTCTCGAATCCCTGCTTGACACCGAGATCCCCTACTATATCCAGATCGAGACCGCTCACATGGTGCGACTGGTTGATCTGATCGAGGGCGTGGCTATCTTCATCGCGAATCCGGTCGAGATCGTGTCCACCTCGAACCTGGTTCTCCTCCCATCCGGGAGTTTCGTGCTAGATGGCGTAAAGGCCCTCGTTTATCTGACCTATACCGATGAACTTGAAACCGATGTTGAACGAATAACCCGAAAGCAAAAATTCATTCAGTCGCTTCTAAAGAGCCTCGGCGAGCAACAGGAATACCTCTCGAAGGAGAGCGTTGCCTCGATCATGATGAAGGCCATTGACTCGAATCTCGGAGAGGCCGCTCTGCTGGCTCTTTTCCGCGAATACGGAAAGCTTGATACGGAGCGGATGGTGGCACAGCGGATCCTGGGGATTCATCGCATGGTCGATGACCAGAGCCTTCTATTCCCGCACAAGGATGGTATCTGGCTCAAGGAGACGGTTAGGCAAACCCTTGATTCGCTCGCGAATACCGAAATCATGGGTGAAGAGGGGCTTGCCGTATCGCTTGCCATCCTCAACGGGACAACGGTCAACGGACTTGCGGGAAGAACCGCCCAGCTGTTTGAGAACTACGGATATGATGTAATCTCCGTGGGAAACTACACCAGCCTCGAGGAGGAATTCACGAGGATCGTTGTGCTCGAACGGAACCTCGAAAAGGGGCAGCGGATCGCGGGGCTCATCAGGTGCACACGGATAGAGATAGCAGAAGAGGAGCCAGCAGAAAGCATCGATTCCGAAGAGGGGGAACAAGAATCAGTTGATCCTGAGATCACGATCGTATTAGGGAAGGACTTTGATGGAAGGTACTGCAAATAGCAGGGAATGCGCCCTGGAAATCGGAAGATTCCTCTCGGAGCGGAAAGGGGAGGATACTACAGTTCTCGATATCAGCCGCCAATGCTCGTGGACGCGGTACTTCATTCTGACAACGATCACGAGTCAGGCGCATATGCGCGGGATCGTGAGACAGCTGAAGGAGTTCCTCGATGAGATCGGCGTTACGCCCCGTCACAGGCAACGGAAAGTCACCGACGAGGGCTGGTATCTATTGGATTGCGGAGATTTGGTCATCCATCTGATGAGCAGGCAGATGCGTGATTTTTATAATCTTGAACATCTGTGGTATTCCAGCGAATCACTCTTTCATTCGTCGAAATCATCGTAATCCAGGCCGTCGTCGTACTCGTAGTCGTCGTCATCCAGATAGTCATCGTAGTCTTCGTCCTCGAACTCCTCGTCCTCAATCTCCTCCTCGTCCAGATCGTCCTCGTAGTCGTCTTCTACATCCTCGTCTTCCTCGAATTCATCGTCCTCGAATTCGTCTTCGTAGTCGTCGAAATTGTCTTCGTAGTAGTCTTCGTCTTCCTCGTCGTGGTCGCTATCTTCAAACTCGTCACTCATCATATGGGAGAGCGGTAACTCGGTGTCCATTGGGTCGATATCGATTATCATCTGCCAGCCTCCATTCCGGATATACCTTCAAATCCAATCTAATTTGAAGATTATTGGAATGTCAACTGTTTTAGGGGTGATTATCTTATTTTTTTTACCCCGACAAAAAGGCTCAGAGTACCGAAGGAACCGGTGATATCGCTCCATCGCACGTGATCGAGGTTGGACACGTTGTAGGCCATGGAAGAGCCGGTGAGTATGGTTGGCGGGGTGATATTGCAGTCTATTTCCCTGCCGGAGAGATTCATGACCGATCTGCCGGAAACCTGGTTGACGATTTCTCCGATCGCTTCTTTGTGAAACTGGCTGAAGCCTTCTTCCTCCGGTTCCACTTCCATATTCGAGAGCATCTTGGAGACGAAATTGCACGCGCTGGGAAGATCGGCTTGAATCATCAGATAGCCCTGGAGGTCGCCGGTTATACCCACGTTCGCGATGATTTCCGATCCGGCACCTTTCCCGTTTGTTTCGGTGAATTCCAACGCGTCGAAACCGATCTCCTTGAAGACTTCCTTGGCCGCATCGGTGAAGATATCAAGCAACGATGAATCCATCACCCAAGTATAGAAGCTTGGGAGTCCCCTGTCAAATAGGCGGTTTTTAAGCCTGGTGCGGGCTGTTGCACCTTTGACATGCCCTGCGTTCTCGGTATATGATGCCTTGTCAAAGGATACACCCTGGTGGCTGAGACGGTTTCTGGCTGCGCGCATGGCAAGATCAATCTGCACTTATCCGTGACAGAGAGGAGACCCGACGGTTATCATTCGATCGTCTCGCTTTTCCAGCAGATATCCCTCCATGACACGATACAGATACGATCTTTGAAAAATGATGATGTTTATATAGTAGGAAACGATGCGGTTCCTTTAAGGAACGACCTCATGAGAACCGCTGCTCTCCTTGTCAAGGAAAGATACGGCATCCGAAACGGAGTTGATATCCGGATTGACAAACGCATCCCCATGGGAGCGGGGCTTGCGGGCGGATCGTCTGACGCCGCTTTCGTACTGCGCGGATTGAACCTCCTGTGGGATCTGCGGTTCGGCGAGCCTATTCTCTCTGAACTCGCGGCGGAGATCGGAAGCGATGTGCCGTTTTTCCTGAGAGCAGCAGCGGCCATGGTCACAGGCAGGGGAGAAATCGTTAAGCCGATCAAGGCAAGAACCACGTATTGGATCCTCCTCGTCAACCCCGGTTTTTCCGTATCCACCGCGGATGCGTTCCGATGGCTGGATCAGAGCGGATCATTCGCATCCACGGATGCGGGGGAGATCGAAAGCCGCTACGCGAGCGGAAAACCGGAAGACTGGCGGTTCACGAACTCCTTTACCACGCTTTTAGCGGATCGCAGCGCAGCGATACGTTCAATCATCGAGATGCTCGATGGATCCGGCAGCCTCTTAACGTCGGTAACCGGGAGCGGATCAACCGTGTTCGGGGTTTTTACCGAACGTTCCCCGATGGAAAGTGCGCATGCATTCGTTGCCCAGGAATATTGGAGTGAAATTGTTTCACCTCTTGCAAGAATTCCTTCTATCGTATTACAATAGGCTCAATTGTGGCTTCCAGCACCCTCTAGGGCAAGCCCATTGCCTTACAGCGGAGAACAACCGCCCGGGTAAAACCGGAATGCGATGTGCCTATAGATAGCAGCTATTTTGCAGCACGCAAGGAGGTGTTCATGGAGATTACCGACATCCGAGTGAGGCGGGTAGGCGCGGAAGGGAAGCTGAAAGCGTATGTCACCGTTACTTTCGATGACTGCTTCGTCATTCACAATGTGAAGGTGATAGAGGGAAAGAACGGTGCGTTTATCGCGATGCCAAGCAGAAAGACGAAAACCGGTGAGTACAAGGATGTGGCCCATCCGATCAACTCAGATTTCCGGACGTTGCTTCAGAACCGCATACTCGAAGAGTATGAGAAGGGGGGGGACTCGGAAGAGGAGTGACGCTCGGCATACACGATTTTTTATTTTCATCACCGAAAAACGGAACACCGCATCACTCAAAACGAAAGATCGGCCTCGGTGAGGCCGTTTCTACGATGGGACGTCGGCAAGCGGTAAGCCACCGGAATTTGGATCCGGCAATCGCAGGTTCGAATCCTGCCGTCCCAGGAAACCGCATGGTACAATGAAACATGGAATGCAAAGGAGTGGAATCCGATGGAATCGAAGACCTTGAAAGCAGCGATACGGACAGGCAGGGGGAAACGTGTCGCGAAGAACATACGGAAGGCGGGAGGAATCCCGGCGGTCGTATATGGCGCCGAAAAGCCGATTTCTGTATCCGTTGACGAACATGAGTTCACCCGGAATTTCAGGACGGTATCGGAGAACACCATCATCAATCTCGTGATGGAATCGGGAAGCGTGGATGTCCTCGTGAAAGATTACCAGGAGAACATCCTTACGGGAAAGATCAACCACATCGATTTCTACCAGGTCATGAAGGATAAGCTTCTCAGAACCAAAGTTCCCGTTCGCTTGGAAGGCACGGCTAGAGGAGTCAGGGACGGCGGTATCCTGGAGCACCTCCTGCATGATATCGATGTCGAGTGTCTCCCTAAGGACATTCCCCAGCATATCCTATTGAACGTCAGCGATCTCGCGATCGGCGACTCCATTCATATCGGTTCGATTCCGGCCATGGAAGGGGTGCGGATCCTTCATCAACCTGAGCAGGTGATCGTTCTCGTGGCCCATGCCGGAAAGGCGGAAGCTGAACCGGCCAAAGAAGCCGCGGAGACTGCTGCTGCTACGCCGGAAGCGGAAGCGACGGAAACCGCCAAGGAGGAGTAGCGCTCCCCCGATGCTCGTTATTGGACTGGGGAATCCGGGCAGGAGATTCGAGAATACCAGGCACAATGCGGGGTTCTGGACCATCGATCTCCTCTCCCGGGCCGCTTCTATCCCTCTCCATCGGAAGCTCTTCAGGCCATACAGCCTCGGGATGGGGAGGAAGGCAATTCCACCGCTGTATCTGGTCAAACCGTTGACCTTCATGAACCGGTCAGGCGAAGTCTTCCCGCGGTTGCTGCTCGATACCGGGCAGACAATCAACGACCTCATCGTCATCTACGACAACCTGGATCTCCCCCCTGGAACCTGCAGGATGAAGGTAAAAGGTTCTGGAGGGGGACAGAAAGGCATGGCCTCGATCATCGATGCGCTTGGCACCGATCGTTTTGTGCGCATCGCGATTGGAATCGGAAGACCGGAGGGCCCTGACACCGATGCCGTGCGCTATGTACTCGGCCACCCAGGAACCGACGATAAGGCCAGAATCATGGAAGCCTGTGCGAGGGCGGCACAGGGAGTATTGCGGATTCCTGAAGTCGGCATGGACAGAGTGATCAATGAGATCAACGCAAGGGTTTGAGATTCATGGAGTCGTTGAAACCATGCTCGATGAAAGCGGCATCGGTCCCGGTTCAGCGATCCTCTGCGCGCTTTCGGGTGGACCGGATTCTGTTGCCCTTCTCTCCCTTCTGCATGGCATCGCTCCCTCCCGAAGCATTCGGATAGCCGCGGCCTATATCGATCATGGAATACGAAGCACCGAGGAGATCGCCGAAGAGATCCGCTTTGTTCAAAGGCTCTGCGCTTCCCTTCACATCCCCCTCTTCCTCAGGCACGTCCCCCCCGGCGGTATTGAAAAGCTTTCCCGTTCTTCGGGGAACGGGGTGGAGGACGCGGCCAGAACGCTCAGATACCGCCTGCTCGAGGCTGTGGTGGAGGAGGAGGGTTTCGATTTTCTCGCGGTCGGGCATACCCGCGACGACGTGAACGAGACCCTGATCATGCGGTTTTTCCGGGGATCCGGACCTTTCGGCCTTCGTGGGATACCGCGGACAAGAGGCCGCATCATCCGGCCGCTCATCTCCTGCTCACGGGAGCAGATCCTCGCGTACCTTGAAAAGACCGAGCTCGAATACCGGATGGATTCGACGAACTTGGAACACAGGTACCTCAGGAATCGCGTCCGCCTGGAACTGCTTCACGTAGTCAAATCAATTTTCCCCGGATACGGAAAGGCCCTCGTTTCCCTTGCCGAGAAGATGGGCGACGCAGCCCAGGTTATAGAGCGTCTTGCCGCGCGGGTTCCGTGGGAAAAAACAGCCTCAGGCTTCCGGCTTCCCGTGGAAACGTTTACATCCCTGGACAGGGCGGTCCAGGTGGAAACATTATACCGTATCTTCGACACGCAATTAAGCTTGGAAGGTTCCCGCTCCGTCTCCTATGGGGCCATACGCAAGGCCATAACGGAGGGGAATCTGCGTAATGGGACGACGATTCTCGAAGGAGAAGGATGGTCGGTCTCCGTTTCCGGGGGGTATGTTTTTTGGAGTCGGGATGTTGTCCTAAAGGGAAAAAAAGACTATCTTATTGAGGTATATCCGGGTCGGAAAATCGTTATCGGAGATACGTCGTTTTCGATATATGAAACGATCGGAAAGCCCGGTGGAGACGCCGAGATATGGCTTCCGAAGGCTCGTATCAGACCCCCGCTTGTCATCCGTTCCAAGGCACCCGGAGACACGATCATCCTGGAACGGGGAACCACGAAGCTTAAAAAGCTGTTCAGCGAATGGGGGATGCCTGAAAAACTTCGCCTTTCCATTCCGGTCGTTGCGCACGCGGATGGAATCGTGGCCGTCATGGGAAGACCTTTCGGGTTTCGGAACCGGATATCCAGGGCGATGCGAATTCAGG
>CAZPZF010000157.1:0-1982 GCA_964590705.1 uncultured Spirochaetales bacterium
CCCCCCGCCTCCATGACAAAGCTCATGAGCCTTCATCTGGCCTATCGCGCCATCGAGGAAGGGCGGCTACGGAAGAACCAGCTCATCCCCATCGGCCGGGAGTCCTCCTGCAAGTCGAGCCCCCCCCATTCCTCGCTCATGTTCCTGGAGGAAGGACAGCGGGTGACCCTCCTCGAGCTCATGATCGGTTGCGCCATCCCCTCAGGAAACGACGCGGCTACGGCGTTAGCCGTGGCGGTTTCAGGGTCAGTCGATCGTTTCGTGGCGGCGATGAACCGGGAGGCCGCTGCCCTCGGCATGACGAGCACCCATTTCGTGGAGCCTTCGGGCTATGACGAGGGGAACGTGACAAGCGCATGGGATTTCGCTCGTTTCTGCCTGGTCTACATACGAGAACACCCCGAAGCGATCGACGAACTTCATGCGCTTTCTCAATTCACCTACCCGAAAGCCTCGAACATCCCGGAAGGAGGGAGGAGCGCCCTTGGCCCGATCACCCAGACGAACCACAACAATCTCGTCGGCAGACTGGAAGGAGTGGATGGGCTGAAGACAGGTTTCATCGAAGAATCGGGCTACAACATCGCGGTCACGGCCAGCCGAAACGGAAGGCGCCTTTTAGCGGTGCTTATGGGAGGACCCGGGGAGACGACTGGGGAAGGAAATCTCCAGCGCGCCCTCGATGCCGCGGCCCTGCTCTCGTACGGGTTCTACCGATTCGCCACTTTCGTTCCGGAACCCCCGTCTCTCGATTCGGTTCGTGTCTACGGGGGGGCGAAAAAAAACCTGATCCCTGTGATCCCGACGATTCCTCCGATCACGGTTCCGCTCGAAGAGGTGCCGGGCCTCCGATGGCAGCAGATCTATGCCTGGCCGGTGCTCGCTCCTCTGTCCGCGGGCGACCAGGTTGGGGAGATCGTTCTGGTGACAAACGGGGGAACCCGCGTCTCCACGGCACCGCTGGTCTGCGCGGAGGATATTCCCCGGGGTGGCTGGTTCCGGCGTTTCCTGGACCGTATTATCGTCGGGGTGCACAGGATCTTTCACTGATTCCAGGATACCATATACATTTGTTCAGGTAATCGCCTAAAAAACGCTATTTTGTTCGGGATATTGGATTTTTCAGGGCTTCTGTTCACTATATGTGAACTTGATTTTTTCCTCTCCCTAGTATAGGCTGTAGAATCGGCCTTATGATATCGAGACAACTGATTCGGTCAATCCTGTTCGGTGTAGAGGTAGAGGATGACAAAGTACCTGATACGCAGAGCGATCGGACTCATTCCGACACTTTTCATCATTATCACGCTGAGCTTTTTCCTCATACGGCTCGCTCCGGGCGGACCCTTCGACGCGGAGAAAAGGATACCCGTCCAGATCCTCAGGAACATCGAGAAGAAATTCCACCTCGACGAACCCCTGATCGTCCAGTACGGGCGCTACCTCTTCGATATCATCCGCGGCGATCTCGGTCCCTCGTTCAAATACCAGGACCATGATGTGAATTTCTACATCTTCCAAAGCCTGCCCAATTCCATGTTTCTAGGTGTCATTTCCCTAAGCATCGCGGTCATCCTCGGCATCACTGCGGGGGTCGTGTCAGCCATAAAGCAGAATACTTGGATAGACTATACGGCGATGTCGATCGCCGTTGTGGGGATATCCATTCCGCTCTTCGTCATCGGGCCGGTGATGATGTACTTTCTGGCCCTCAAATGGAAACTCCTTCCGACCTCCGGCTGGATCACGGGAAGGTTCGGGTGGCGGACTCTCATCATGCCCGCCATCACCCTATCGTTCCCCTTCTTCGCCACCATCGCAAGGCTTACGCGCGCCAGCGTCCTCGAGGTTCTCCGCAGCGACTACATCAGGACGGCGAGGGCAAAGGGTCTCAAGTCATCCACCATCATCTTCAAGCATGTCCTGAAGGGAGCTCTCCTCCCTGTCGTGAGCTATTTGGGGCCGGCCTTCGCCGGTATCGT
>CAZPZF010000157.1:1992-8207 GCA_964590705.1 uncultured Spirochaetales bacterium
GTTGCAAAAGAGGCAGGCCTCACCCTTGGCCCTCGTGGACACATCGTTGTCAAGGAATGGCAGCAGACCAGCGCCCCGGACATTTACGCTGTCGGTGATGTGGCGGAAACCCCGGATCCGATACAGGGCAATTCTTCGTCCAGTCCGCGTTCAACAGGGACTATACGCTGATCATGGGAACCGTCATCGTGTATTCGGTGATCCTTATCATCATGAATTTCATTGTGGATATCGTCTATTCATTCCTCGACCCACGGGTCTCGTATAAATAGGAGAGCGCGGTGAAAAAGGTCATCAATGACAACAAACCGATGAAGGGGGTCAATGGCGCCGCAGTCAACGAATTCAATCAAGCCGTCAAGGGCGTAAGCCTTTCCAAGGACGCCTGGCGCAGGTTGAAGAAGAACAAGATGGCGGTCGCCGGCCTCATCGTTGTCTGCATCTATACAGTCGCCGTTATTTCGGCGCCCATCCTGCCAATCCATTCGTACAAGAAAATCATCCTCGATCATCAGCATCTGCCTCCATCCCTCACAAAAACTGCGGGCGAGCTCATGATGGAAAAGAGGGAGCGTGAGCTTCTTGAGGCCGCTCAGGCCGCCGGACGCAGCGAATTGAACGCGGAGGAGCAGCGGATCCTCTCCGAACTGGCTCTACGAATCGAGACTGAGACCATGATCGACGAGCACGGCAGAGAGATCAAGACCCATTCGAGGCGTTACATCCTCGGGACCGACTACCACGGCAGGGACATGCTGGCAAGGACGATCTACGGCGGCCAGGTTTCCATCGCCATCGGCCTCATCGGAACCATCACGTCCTTCATCATCGGCATCACCATGGGTGCCCTCGCCGGATACCTCGGCGGTGCCGTGGACTACGTCATCATGAGAATCGTCGATGTTATGTACGGGCTTCCCTATATGCTCATCGTCATCATTCTCATGGCCATATTCCAGCGGAACATCTTCAACCTCTTCATCGCCCTCTCGATGGTGAGCTGGCTAACCACATCGAGGATCGTGCGGGGGCAAGTGATATCGCTTAAGAACTCGGAGTTCATCGAGGCGGCCCGGTCCATGGGCGCCTCTACGGGAAGGATCATCTTCAGGCACCTGATACCGAACAGCCTTGGCATCATCATCGTGTACGCGACCCTGCAGATCCCGGCATTCATCATGAACGAATCCTTTCTCTCCTTCCTGGGACTCGGAATCTCCGCTCCGTACGCCTCCTGGGGAACACTCGTCGGAGACGCGGTTGAGGGAATGTCGAGCTATCCTTGGAGACTCTTCTTCCCGGCATTAGCGATGACCATCTTTCTCTTCGCTATGAACTTCCTCGGCGACGGTCTCCGTGACGCATTCGATCCCCAGAGCAAGAACCGGCTCTAACCGAACTAAGGAGAACCCAGGGATGAACAACAATGACATCATACTTTCGGTTGATGGACTCCAGACCTACTTCAAGACCGATGACGGAGTGGTGAAGGCGGTAGACGGCGTCACCTTCTCGCTGAGAAAGGGAGAGACACTGGGAATCGTTGGCGAATCGGGGTGCGGGAAGTCGGTTACGAACCTGTCCATCATGCGCCTGATCCCCTCTCCTCCGGGAAAGACGGGGGGGGGAACGGTGATCTTCAACGGGGAGGATGTCCTCAAGAAGCCGGAAAACGAGCTGAGGCAGATCAGGGGCAATAGCATCTCGATGATCTTCCAGGATCCCATGACATCGCTCAATCCCTTCCTCAAGATATCGACCCAGATGGTGGAAACCATCAGGCTCCATCAGGGGTTGGACAAGAAGGAGGCGCGGCAGAAATCGATCGAGCTGCTTCGGATGGTGGGGATTCCCAATCCCGAAAAGCGGATCGACAATTACCCCCACCAGTTCTCCGGCGGAATGCGCCAGAGGGTCATGATCGCCATGGCGCTCAGTTGCGAGGCCCAGATTCTCATCGCCGACGAACCGACGACCGCGCTCGACGTCACCATACAGGCACAGATCCTTGAACTTATCAAGGAACTGGCGGACAAGTTCGGGACAGCCGTCATCCTCATCACCCACGATCTCGGCGTGGTCGCTGGAATGTGCGACAAGGTGTGCGTCATGTACGCGGGAAGGGTGGTCGAGCAGGCGTCGACGGAAGAACTCTTCGCAGAACCGAAACACCCCTATACGGTCGGCCTCATCAGATCCGTGCCGAGGCTCGACCAGAAGGGCAGAACGAAACTCTATTCGATCGACGGCCAGCCGCCGAACCTCATCAATCTTCCCGAGTGCTGTCCTTTCCATCCCCGCTGCGGCAAGGCCATGGACATATGCAAGACCAGATACCCTGGTTTGTTTCCTCTAGGAGACGGGAGCAGAACCGTTAGCTGCTGGCTGTACGCGGACAAGGAGGAAAACCGTGGCTGAGAACAACACCATCCTCTCCGTGAGGAACCTGAAACTCCACTTTCCCATCGAGGAGGGACTCATCTTCAAGCGCAAGGTCGGGGCGATCCGGGCTGTTGACGGCGTCGACTTCTCCATCGAGAGGGGCGAAACCCTGGGGCTCGTCGGGGAATCGGGCTGCGGCAAGTCGACGACGGCGCGAGCCATCGCCATGCTGTACCACCCGACCGAAGGGCAGGTCATTTTCGAGGGGAGGGATCTCACCACGGTGAGCCCACAGGAACTCCTGAAGGCCAGGATGGACATGCAGATGGTCTTCCAGGATCACTACGCCTCCCTCAACCCGCGCATGACAGTCGGAACGATCATCGCCGAACCCCTTGAAATCTACGTAAGGCGCGGGATGCTCGAGATGTCCCAGAACGAGATGAAGGATCGCGTTGAGATGCTTATGGAAAGGGTGGGGCTTTCACGCCACTACAAGAACCGGTATCCGCACGAATTCTCCGGCGGACAGAGGCAGAGGATCGGGATAGCCCGAGCCCTGGCCCTCAATCCCAAGATTATCCTCGCGGACGAGCCGGTGAGCGCCCTGGACGTCTCAATCCAGTCACAGATACTGAATCTTCTGGTCGATCTTCAGCAGGAATTCGGTCTCACGTACATGTTCATCGCACATGACCTTGCGGTCATCGAGTACATCAGCACGCGCGTCGCGGTCATGTACCTGGGCAAGATCGTGGAGACCGCGGTCGCTAAGGATCTCTACCGGAATCCGCTGCATCCGTATACCAAAGCTCTTCTCAGCGCCGCGCCGATACCCGATCCGAAGGTGGAGAAGAAGAGAAAGAGAATCATCCTCTCGGGCGATGTCCCCTCTCCGGACAAAGAGAGGGTAGGCTGCTATTTCTACGATCGCTGTCCGCAGAGGATGGATATCTGCAAGACGAACATTCCGACGCTCGCTTCGATGGAAGCCGGACACAATGTGGCGTGTTTTCTCTTCACCGACAAGGACCAGATATGGAAGATGCGATTGAAAGAAGAGGAAAACGCGAAGACAGGGCTCACATCCTGAGGGTTCCACCCCTCCGGCGGTCGATTCTCTCGAATCTACTGGATATCAAAGGGTCTGGAGCAGAATTCTGCTATGACCCTTCCGTTCTCCTCCATCCGCTTTTTCCGGCGGCTACTCTGAATCTCGATATCTGTCATTTCTTCCCCGGTGATGAAAGAGAGCCGCAGCATCTCCCGTTGAAAGAAACTCTTCTTCTCGCCCAAGTTAGCCTGCGCCCCCCTGACAAAGGACGAAAGGCAGAATCTCTCGATCTCGGATATCCGGAAGGTCTTTTTCCTGTTGAGGATGAGGAGGCCGAAACGACGGGTGACCGTTCCCTCTTTCCTGTCGAAGATCCACGTCTCCTCGTAGAGAAGGGAGAGACAGCAGACGAGCAGAAAGAGGGAGGGGAAGATCCCGATCTCCTGTACGGACGTTCCCGATGCTCCCATTCCTATGAGAAACACGCCGATGATGGCCAGGAAGAGGACGCGGAACCAGACCGACAGGGTCAGCACGATGGAGGAATTTCCCTTTTTCCTTAAAATTAGATAGAGAGGCATCTGATTGCAGAGTAACAAATTAATATCAATTTGACAACGGGTATGGGAACAGGTAGAATCCAAGGTCGGGGCTTTATCAAGAATCGCCGATTCTTGAGAGCGTATATTTCTTAATCGCAATCTAAGGAGGATATGGATGAAAAGAATCGTCATTACCGCGCTGGTCCTCTTCCTTCTCCTTCCCCTCGCGGTCTTCGCCGCGGGCGGCAAGGAGGAAGTAGTGGAGGAAGCATCGACCGTTCGTTTCGAGGGCATGCTCGACGTGGACCGGACCTCGCCATGGGAGATCGGTAAACCGGGCGGAACCTTTGTCAGAACCACCTTCGGAAGCGATCCCAAAACCTTTAGCATCATCACCGGAGCGGAGACATCCACCACGGATGTCACCTACCGGCTTTACAGCAACCTCACCCGAAGGAACCAGTTTACCCTCGAGTGGGAAGGCGACCTGGCTGAAAGCTGGACCCTCTCCGCGGACCAGTTGTCCGCCACCTTTACCCTGCGCAAGGGGCTGAAGTGGTCGGACGGGACCCCTCTCACCGCCATGGACTTCGTGTGGGCGGTCAACGAGATCTACCTGCGGGAGGGAGTCGAGTGCAACTTCACGAGCGGCCTCTACGTCGACGAAACCCCGGCAAAGTGGGAGTATATCGATGACCGCCACCTCAGGGTCACCCTTCCCGAACCGTACGCGGGGCTCTTGAGCATGTGCAACATCCCGCCGCTTCCCCGGCATATCATCAAACCGGTCCTGGACAAGGGCGGAGTCGACGCGATCAACTCCTTCTGGGGCGTCGACACCGATGTAACAAAGATCGTCGGCTGCGGACCCTTCCTTCTGAAGCAGTACGTTCCCGGCCAGAGGGTCGTGTTCAAGAAGAACCCCTACTACTATGAAAGAGACGCCAAGGGGAACCAGCTTCCCTACATAGACGAGATGGTCTACCTCATCGTTGAAGACCAGGATACGGAGCTCGAGAAATTCCTCGCCGGCGAGACAGACTGTTATGCCCTCCGTGGCGAGGATGTCGCTGTCCTGATGCCCAAGAAAGCGGAGCTCGGATTCAACATCTACAACGTCGGCGCCGCGTTCAGCACCAATTTCATCGTGTTCAACCAGAATCCCGCCGCAGTCGCCGCATGGAAGAGCGCAATCTTCAACGATCCCAAATTCCGCCTCGCCATGGCCCACATCGTTGACAGGCAGTCCATCATCAACAACCTCGTCTACGGCTACGGGTACCCCCAGTACTCCTTCGTTCCTCGTGTCTCTCCCTACTACTGGAAAGGGGTCGACGAAGCGTCCGCCAAATACGATCCCCAGGCGGCAAAGCGGATCCTGGACGAGGCCGGGTATGTCGACCGGAACGGTGACGGAATCCGCGAGGACAAGAACGGCAACAAGCTCTCCTTTGTCATGACCACCAATGCCGGAAACAAGACCCGCGAAGCCATCGGAACCGCCTTCGCCGCAGAGGCCAGGAAGATCGGCGTTGAGATCATCTTCAGACCGGAAGACTTCAACACCATGGTCGGAAGGCTCCTTGAAACCTTCGACTGGGAGATCATCGAGATCGGCCTTACCGGAGACGTCGACCCCATCAGCGGCGCCAATGTCTATCCCTCCAGCGGGAACCTCCACATGACCCATCCCAACCAGGAAGCCCCCATCCGCGAATGGGAGAAGGCTCTCAAGGCGGCTTGGGCCGAGGCCAATTTCACCCTCGACGAGGCCCAAAGAAAGGCCGGCTTTGAGAAATGCCAGAGGATTTGGGTGGACGCCAATCCCTGGATCCACACCTTTAACGCAGCCATCATGTACGCATTCGACGCGAACCTGGGCAATGTCCGGCCGTCCTCGAACAGCAGCATGCAGTGGGACGGGATCGTCCACCGCATCTACTGGAAGAAATAGCGGGGTCAGGTTCAGGTCTTTTTTCTGGAAAGACCACAGCCTCTTCCGGGAGCCATGCCTCCCGGAAGGGCTTCCTTTTTTTCCCATTCTTCCGGATGCCCAAGGGGAATCGCATGAAACACGCCAATAATAAGACAGTATTATGGATCAGCGCCGCTCTCGATGCCGCGCTGTTCGTACTGCTCCTCGTCGTGGGAACCCACTGGTTTCTCGCGCTCCTGGTCGCCGAAACCATCGCCTGGCTCGTCAGGCTCGTATGGATAAGCCCCATGTTGCTCAGATT
>CAZPZF010000158.1:0-8169 GCA_964590705.1 uncultured Spirochaetales bacterium
CCCGCAGCTTGACTCCCAGCGCCCCTTCCGCGGCTCACGGCACATCCACCCGTACCTGGTTCCTCCCCGCGTGCTTCGCCTGGTACAGCGCGGAATCCGCTCTGCCGATGAGGCTGTCCCCGGACTCGTCCGTGTCCCGGTCGTACTCGGCGACGCCGAGGGAGATCGTAGTTGAAATGACCTTGTCGGCGCAGCGGACCGCGCTCGCTTCGATGATGCGCCTGATCCGCTCCGCGATCGATGCCGCGACGCGCCGAGTGGTCTGCGGGAGCAGGATGACGAACTCCTCACCGCCGTAACGGGCCGCTATATCGTTCTGACGGATGTTCTCCTTGATGAGGGCGGTCACGTTCTTAAGCACGAGATCCCCGCACATGTGGCCGTAGGTGTCGTTCAGGAGCTTGAAGTGGTCGATGTCTGCCATGATGAGAGACAAGGGGCTGTCCGTCTGGGAGGCGGCCTCCAGCTGCTGCGCGAGCGCGGCGAGGAAGAAGTGCTTCAGCTTCAGTTTGGTCATCATGTCCGTGGTTGACATCTCGAAGAGGACCGCGTTCTGCACGGCGATGGCCGCAAATATGGCGATGTCCATGAGATACGCCTTTTCGCGCTCGCTGAACTCCCCGCCGTCTATCCGCTCCCCGAGGATGATGATCCCGTTGATCGCCCCCTGCGACTTGAGGGGAACGACGAGCGTGGGTTCGAGAGCCTCGATCACGCGCAGTTCCTCCCCGCCGATCGCCTTCCGCAGCTCCGCGAGGGTGAAGCATCGGCAGTCGGACGCGAGGAGCTTGATCAGGGGGCCGCGTTCCGGGATCCGGTGGTCCCTGGCGTCGTCGTAGTCGAACCCCCGCTGGTTCCGGTGCAGGGTGAAGTGTTCGTGGTCGATCACCTTTTTCGCGAACAATCCCGCCTTCAGCACCTTCATCTGGCCCATGCAGGTGAAGAGAATGGCGTCCATCAGGCTGCCATAGTCCAGGTTCGCGCTGAGGAGCTTGCTGATGTCGAGGAGCTGCTTCAGGTCGAAGATCTGTTTTTCGTACCATTCCCGCTGGACCTGCGGTTCCTCGTCCTGCGGGAACTCGGGATATTCTGTCATGGAGAAACTATACCATGGATGGCTGATAGAGGGAACAGTTCCAGGCGGCGACAGCAGCCGCTCTTTGACGTTCCCCCAGGTGGCGAGACCCGTTGTTTCCTATAGGCCTATACCGGCTGGGTGGTAGTGTATCTTATCTTTCGCACATTTTAGTCAATTGAAAAAGGCGTCCTCTTCTGGTTTAGGTATGTCAACGAAAAACAAACAGCCGGAAGGAGGACACCATGAGAAGGGGAGAATCAGCCTTCTATCCTGTTTAAAAGTATTGTTTTATCACGAACCTTATCGCTAGAATTTGTCGTTTAGTGTGGAAATGTGACCGGAAATATGAAAACATATTGACAAATAACCAATATATAACCATAGTATAACTATGGCAAATATAACCATACGAAACATCCCCGATGATGTCTTCTCAAAAATAAAGAAACTTTCTGATATCGAAAGGAGAAGCATCAATAATCAACTTCTTATTATCATAGAGCGGGGAACCGCGGAAATGATGGAACGGAAAAAAAGGGAAAACAAGAACATACCAAAATCGATTCAGATAAGTTTATGGAAAAACATGTCCGGTACATGGAAAGATGATAGAAGCACAAAAGAAATAATTAATGATATTTATAAAAACAGAACGATTGGAAGAGAAATCGAACTATGATTTTACTGGATACGGATATATGCATAGAAATACTGAGAAAAAACGAAAAAGTGATAAAATGCAGAGAAAATACTGATGAAGAAATATCGATATCATTTGTAACTGTGGGAGAGCTATACTACGGAGCGGAAAAATCAGCATATGTAAATGAGAATAAAAAAATCATAGAAGAATTTCTATTAACAATAAATATCATTAACTCGGATATTGAAATAATGATGAAATTCGGGGAACTAAAAGCATCACTGAAAAAGGAAAATATTCAACTGCCCGACGCTGATCTCCTGATAGCCGCCACGACACTGACAAAAACCGAAAAACTAGTGACGAGAAATACGAAACATTTTGAAAGAATAAAAGGGCTTGTCATAGAAAAATGGATGTAATTAATCGATCAGGTGCAGATAACGTCAATATATTTTCGCACCTCTATCAGAAGCATCATATCTGATTATCGACCACTACGCGTACAAGATACCTATGATCACCTTCGGGCGCGGGCGTGCGCCACGCCGTTTTTCAGGATCGCGATTCCCAGGGGACCGGGGAAGCCGAGCCGCCGCGGCACGCCGTTACGCTCCTCGCATCCCTCCCTGTGCCAGAGGGGATGGTTCCAGGGGGCGGTGTACGCCTCGGGGTGGGGCATGAGTCCAAGGATGAGGCCTGTCCTGTCCGTGATGCCCGCGATGTTCCGTTCCGCCCCGTTGGGAGCTTCCCCCTCGTAGCGCATGGCGACCAGCCGCTCCCTCTCCAGAAGATCGAGCGTTTCATCGGAAGCGATGAACCGGCCCTCCCCGTGACGTATGGGGAGATCGAGGCTTTCAAGACCACGGGTCCAGACGCACGAGCTATCCGGTTCGACGGCGATCCTCACCCCACGGGCCACGAATCGTCCCGACGCGTTGTGGATGAGGGAGACCTCCTGTTTTCCGGTACCCGAGAGATTGGGGAGCAGCCCCCCCTTGACCAGGACCTGAAAGCCGTTACAGATACCGATGATAGGCTTGCCCGCGGCGATGAACCGGGAGATCGCGGGGCCGAGCTTCCGCGCGATGATGCCCGCCAGCACGAGTCCGGAGCCGAGGTGGTCGCCGAAGGAGAATCCGCCCGGGATGCCGAGGATGTCGTAGCGCTCGATCGTCTCGGGCGCGGCCGTGAGGTCCGAGACGTGGATCCGGTCCACGGCGTCTGCGCCCGCAAGCGTGAATGCGTAGGCGAGCTCGCGGTCCGTGTTGATCCCGTATCCGGCGATGACGCAGACGCGCACGGGAGCGCCGATGCCGCCTTCTCTCCTGATGCCGCGCGTTCGAGAGGTTTCGTAATTCTCTGTCCGGGTCACCATTCGATCCTCCACCATACACGCGCCTCGTCCAGCGGACAGCGGAACAGGGTCCTTCCGTTCCGGTCGAACCAGAGCTCCCGGTCATCGAGAACCTCTCCGATTTTCCGTACCTGGAGTCCGGCCATGAGCGCCTCGAATTCCACGCTTTTTTCCGTGCTCACCGTGACGAGGAAGCGGGAGGGGGTCTCGCAGAACAGGACGCGGGCAGCCTCCCATTCCGCGGGGAAGGGAGAGAGGTCGATGACCGCGCCGGTATCCCCGCCGAAGGCCGATTCCGCGAGCGCGACCGCCAATCCTCCGTCCGAGAGGTCGTGGCAGGAGCGGACGAGGGAACGCCCCATGGCCTCGTGAAGGGCGCGGTAGAGCCGCAACGCTTCGGCCGGTTTCACCGAGGGGCAGGGTCCGAAACCGCGCCCGGTAAGCCTCTCGCAGATCGTTCCGCCGAGTTCTCCCCGTGTCTCTCCCAGGAGGTAGATAGGGTCGCCCGGCTTCTTGAAATCGACGGAAACCGCGCGGCGGACGTCCTCGATGATTCCCAGGAGCGAGACGAGGAGGGTCGGACGAACCGATATCTTTTTTCCGCCCGCCTTGGCGTCGTTCTTCATCGAGTCCTTTCCGGAGATGAGCGGGATCCCGTACGCAAGGCAGGCCTCCGAAAGACCCCGGCAGGCGCGCACGAGCTGGGCGAGCTTTCGGGGGCCGTCCGGATTGTTCGGCGACTCCACCGGGTCAGGCCAGCAGAAATTGTCCAGGGCCGAGACCAGGTCAGGGTCTCCCCCCATGGCGATATGGGCGCGATAGGCCTCGTCGACCGCGCACATGGCCATGTCCCGCGTGTCCCAGTCCCCGTAGCGGGGGCACAGGCCGTGGGTGACGGTGGCCCCGCGCGTCGAACCGTAGACAGGGGCGATCATCCCTCCGTCCGACGGCGCGTCCGCGTTGACGCCGGCAAACGGCTTGATGACCGACTGCCCGAGCACCTCGTGATCGTACTGCCTGACGAGATCCTCCTTGGATCCCACCACGGGATCGGAGAGGACGCGGCGGAAGAGATCCCTGAGGGCTTGCCCGTCGCTGTCCGCGGGAAGGGCGGCCAGCCCGCCGCCCGCCGCCCGGTATGTCGCGCCGCCCGACTCCCTGCACGGCTTCCAGACCGCCCTGAGCTCCATGCGGGGATTCCCCTCGTGGAGGAAGGCGAGCGAAACCGCGCCCACCATTTTCCCGTCGTGCAGGATCTCCATGAAACCTGTGTCGGTGAAGATCCCCACCTCGGTCGTTTCCACGCCCCTGCGGGCAGCGAGCGCGAGGAAGGGGGCCATGGACTCCGGAGGAACCGCGAGGCTCATCCGCTCCTGCGATTCCGAGACGAGGATCTCCCCTGGCGCGAGCCCCTGGTATTTCAGCGGGCAAGCCGAGAGATCGATCCGCACCCCGCCCGACGCCTGTGCCATCTCCCCGAGCGACGACGAGAGCCCGCCCGCCCCGGTGTAGGTGATGAAGCGGTAGAGCCCGAGGTCCCGCGCCTCGAGGAGGAAGTCTACCATGTTCTTCTGGGTGATGGGGTCTCCGATCTGGACCGCAGAGACAGGCGAGCTTTCGTCCAGGGTGAGCGACGAGAACGTTGCCCCGTGGATCCCGTCCTTTCCGATCCTTCCCCCCACCATCACGGCACGGTCTCCGGGGAGGATCCCCTTCTTCCATCCGGAGGCGCCCGCGATCCGGGTAGGCAGGATTCCGCCCGTTCCACAGAAGACGAGGGGCTTGCCGATGTAGGAGTCGTCGAAGTGGAAGGCCCCAGCCACCACGGGGATTCCGGACTGGTTACCGCCGTCGATGATGCCGCGGTGGACCCCCTCCATGATCGTTCTGGGGTGGAGAAGGCCGGGCGGACACTCCTCAGCGGGCGTGCGGGGATCGGCGAAGCAGAGGACATCGGTGTTGAAGATCGGCCGCGCTCCCATGCCGGTTCCCAGGATGTCCCTGTTCACGCCCACGATACCGGTAATGGCGCCACCGTACGGGTCCAGCGCGGAGGGCGAATTGTGGGTCTCCACCTTGAAGCAGAGGAGATTCTCGCCGTCGAAATCGATGACTCCGGAGTTGTCGTCGAAGACGGAACGGAGAAAGCCCTTGCTCTCCCGGAGCTTCTCCGTCACGGCCCGGATGTACGTAGAGAAAAGGGAATCGATCACCTCGGGCCCGGCGTTCTCCGCGGCCGGGTTCCCGTTCGGCGCGATCCCTTCCACGGGCGAGGAACCGTCTACGGGTTCCTCCGTATACGTGATCCGGGCACGGAAGATCTTGTGCTTGCAGTGCTCGGACCAGGTCTGGGCGATCATCTCCAGCTCGACGTCTGATGCTTCGGGGGGAAGCCCGCGGCGCCTCCTCTCCGCGATGACGGTCGAAGACGCAAAGTATTCCCGGATCGCTGCCATCTCCCTGCCGTCCAGGGCGAGGAGGCGTCTTGTCGACAGGGATTCGAGTTCCACGTCCGACATGGCGGCGATCGGAATCCACTCGACGGCCGGCGTGTCGCCGCCTCCGGCTAAAGGGTAGTAGAGGGGGAGGGGATCGCCTCCGGTAAAGTCGGAGGGAACCGCCGATACCGCCCGTTCGATGAGCGGGTTGTGTAGCATGCCGATCAGCCGGTCCGTTTCCTCCCCGCTGAGCGGGGACCCCGCGGCGATATCCGGCGGCGAAGCCGCCGCGGCCTGCCGCGAAACTCCCGGCGGCGAAGCCGCCTGCGGATCAGCGTAGAAGAGGTACTGCCGAGCCGTCTGTACCGGCGTGGTCAGGGGGATCGGCTTGCCCATGAAGGTTTCCAGCGCGTTCCTGAGGGTGACTGCTTCCGGGTTCGTGACGCCGGGCCGATAGGCGATCTCGACAAGGAGGAACCATCCGGCCAGGGCAGGGTCGAGGGCTGCGTGACGGTTCTTCCAGGATCGCTGGGCAATCGGATCGCAGAGGAGTCCGGTCTCTCCCCCTTCCGGGAAATCCGGCAGATCGAAACGGTAGGAATCGACGAGGACGATCCTGCCGATCTTTCCTCCCGTTTCCCCCGCGCAGCGGCGAAGGAGGCGGGACGCCCTGCCGTCACGTTCGGGCTTCGCGGAAACGATCTCGATATACATGGGGGGATACTATCCGATTGCCGCCCGATTGACAAGAAATCGAAATCTATGCCGATAATGAAGAGGTGAACAGTCTTGATTGCTTCCTTGACGGCACCGTGATCTGCGAGCTCGAGGGAACCGAGAAATACGAGGCCCTGCGCGAGCTCATTTACAAGGCTCCGGTGTTCCAGTCCATCGGAGACCTGAAGGCGCTCGAGTCCGCCGTCTTCTCACGGGAGCGGCAGCAGAGCACCGGATTCGGCCATAGCGTGGCAGTAGCCCATGGAACCATGGAGAGTCTCGATTCGGTTCGGATCGCGCTCGGGATCAGCAGGAAGGGGATCGACTATGATTCGGTGGACGGCGAGCCGGTCAATCTCCTGTTCATCGTCGCGAGCCCCCCGGATATGCGCCTCGAGTACCTTGCCGCCCTTTCGGTCATCACCGGCCTCGTCCGGAACAAACACTTCCGCGAGGAACTGCTGGGATCGCGAGATCCTCAGGCGATCCAAACCAAGATGTGCAAGGCCTTCCGGGAGAATCTCCTCTTCAGGGTCCGCCGCTTCTCTACGCCCAACGGCGCGGTCTGCTGAACGAGCCCGCATGCGCCTGGGCCCCGGGCGTATCTAGACGCCCTCCGCGCGCCCCATGCCGCGGCGGCTATCTTCCCCCGAACGCGCCGGAACCTCCTGAGCGGCTCATGAGCTCTCAGGCCGCTGTTGTTACCTTGTCCCGCACGAATCCAGGTCGAGCGTGGCGAAGTAGTCGTCCAGGGTCTCGGCGCGCCTGATCAGCTCCAGGCTCCCGTCCGGTTTCATGAGGAGCTCGGCGGATCTGAGTTTCCCATTGTAGTTGAAACCCATCGCGTGCCCATGAGCCCCCGTGTCGTGGATCACCAGGAGATCCCCCGGCTCGACCGCGGGGATGGTCCGGTCTATAGCGAATTTGTCGTTATTCTCGCAGAGAGAGCCGGTGATGTCGCAGACTATGGTCGGCGCGTCCGCGGGCTTCCCCGGCACCGTGACGTGATGGTAGGCGCCGTACAGGGCCGGGCGCATCAGATTGGCCATACAGGAGTCGAGTCCCACGTAGGTCTTGTAGGTCCTCTTTACGTGCAGGACCGTGGACACGAGGTAGCCGTAGGGACCGGTGACCATCCGGCCGGATTCCAGGAGGATCCGGGCGGGAGCGTATCCCTTCCCCGTGATGAGCCTTTCGTACTCCTTCTGTATTCCATTGGAAACGTACTCGAGATCGACCTCTGTTTGGTCCGGCCGGTACGGAATGCCGATCCCGCCGCCCAGGTTGATGAACTCGATCGGAATGGAGAGGGTTTCCGTGATCTCGCCGGCTAGCTCGAAGAGGATCCGGGCCGTCTCGATAAAATAGTCAGGATTCAGTTCGTTTGAGGCGACCATGGTGTGGATCCCGAAATGCCTGACCCCCTCGGCCTTCAGGATCCGGCAGCCTTCGAGAATCTGTGCCTGGGTGAACCCGTACTTTGCTTCCTCCGGTTTACCGATGATGGCGTTGCCCTTCTTCAGGGGGCCGGGATTGTAGCGGAGGCAGATGGTGTCCGGGATCCCCGCGTGCCTCTTCAGGAAGGGGATGTGGGAGATGTCGTCCAGGTTGATGATAGCAGAAAGTTTCCGGGCGTAAATGAATTCCGCGGCCGGTGTGTCGTTCGCCGTTAGGAAGACGAGGTCGCCGGAAAGACCGCACATCTCCGCGATGCGTAGTTCGGCTAGAGACGAGCAGTCAGCGCCCATCCCCTCCTCCGCGAGGATGGAGAGGATGCGCGGATTCGGCAGAGCTTTGACCGCGAAGTGGTTCCTGAACCCGCCGGGGACCCATGAGAAAGCCTTGCGCAACCGGGCGGCGTTCCGCCTGATGGCCGCCTCGTCGTATATATGGAAGGGGGTGGGATATTTTTTAACCGCGTCGAGCAGGAACTGGT
>CAZPZF010000159.1:0-8122 GCA_964590705.1 uncultured Spirochaetales bacterium
GGGCACAGGCCCGGCGTGACGGTTTCGGGGAGGGGAACGGTCTTGCCGACGGGGTTCTTCTCGGTGAGCGCGCCGACGGGACAGCTGGAGACGCATTGGCCGCAGCCGATGCATGAGGAGGCTTCCCCGAGTTTCATACCGAACGGCGGGGATATGTACGACGCGAATCCCCGTTTGACGTACCCGAACACGCCGATTCCCTGCACCTCCTGGCAGATCCGGATGCACCTGCCGCAGAGGATGCACTTGGAGGGATCGCGATTGATGTAGGGGTGGGAGTCGTCGATCGGGTGCTTCTGATAATCTCCCGAAAAACGCTTCACAGCGGCCCCGTACTCCTCCGCGAATTTTTTGAGCCGGCACTCGTGTACGTCCTGACACCCGCATTCGAGACAGCGCTTCGCTTCCGCCAGGGCATCCGTCTCGGTGTAGCCGTGCTCGATCTCCGCGAAACTGTGCTTCCGCTTCTCCGGCGGGAGCAGGGCCATGGCGGTCCGGGGAATCTTGGGCTTGTCGGCCAGTTCCTCCGCGGTGACCGCGCCGAAATCGGTCTTGCGCACCAGGAACTCCCTGAAAGGTTCCGGTTTTACGCCCGCCAGGAAGGAAACCACGGAACGGGCCGCGAACTTCCCTCCGGCGATGGCCCGGATGGCGATGTCGGGTCCGGTCACCATGTCGCCGGCGGCAAAGACTCCGTCGAGCGGCGTGACGCCGGTTTCGGGATCGGAGACGAAGTTCCCCTTTTTATCGACCAATTTCTCCTCGTCCATGAAGAACGATGTGTCCGTGTACTGCCCGACCGCCGCGATGACGGTGTCCACGGTGACCGTGTATTCCGAACCCTTCACGGGCACGGGGCGCTGACGGCCCGAGGCATCGGGTTCGCCGAGCTCCATCCTGATCAGGGTGAGGTCTATCCCGTCCCTGGTCTTGGCCACGCGCACCGGGGCCGCGAGGAAGGTCATCTGGACTCCCTCCTCCTCCGCTTCCTCGACCTCCGCGTCGGCGGCCGGCATCTCCGCCCTTCCGCGCCGGTAGAAGATCGACACCTTTTCCGCGCCAAGGCGGACCGAGGTGCGGGCGGCGTCTATGGCTGTGTTGCCCCCCCCGATGACCGCCACGCGGTTCCCGACGGATGGCGGGCTTCCCTTGGCCGATTGGTTCAACATCTCGATACCGGAAAGAACGGTGGTTGGATCCTCTCCCTCGATCTGGAGAGGCCTGCTCTTCCAAGCCCCGATCGCGACGACGACCGCGTCATAGGACGAGCGCAGCTTCGCGAGGCTGATCTCTTTTCCCAGGCGCTGGCCGGTCTTGATCGTAACGCCGAGGCGTTCGATGGTCGCGATTTCGCGGCTCAGGGTGTCCTGCGGGAGGCGGTAATCGGGAATTCCGTAGCGGAGCATGCCGCCGGGTTTTCCCTCCGCCTCGAAAACGGTCACCGCCACCCCCTCCTGTGCGAGGTAGCTGGCCGCGGAGAGACCCGCGGGTCCCGCCCCAACCACCGCCGCCTTTTTCCCCGTAGCGGGTTTGCACGGCGGACTGTAACTCTCCTTTCCGAAGAGGTCGAGATCTGCCACGAAGCGTTTGAGCCAGTCGATGGCGACCGGCGTGTCCACGAGGTTCCTCCGGCACTCTTTCTCGCACGGCCGGGGGCAGACCCTTCCACAGACTGCGGGGAAGGGGTTGTCCTTCTTGATGAGCGCCAAGGCTTCCGCGTACCTGCCGTTGGCGATGAGCCCGATATAGCCTTGCACGTCGATGTTCGAGGGGCAGGTGAGGGTACACGGCGGCTTGCAGTCGCCGTAATGGTTGGAGAGGAGGAGTTCCAGGGCCGCCTTCCGCGCGTCCCTAATGTCATTGTCTCTCGTGGTGATCTTCATTCCGCGGCGGACCTTGGTGGCGCAGGCGGGAACGAAACCCCGCGCCCCTTCCACCTTGACGACGCAGATCCAGCAGGATCCGTAAGGCTCGATCCGCGGGTCGTTGCAGAGGGTGGGTATCTCCTCTCCCGTCTGGCGCACCGCGTCTAGGATTGTGACTCCCTCCCATACGGACAGGGGTTTTCCGTTTATCGTTATTTCGATGAATTGGGTTTGGGTGTTCATTGTTGGCGAGCTCCTGTGGTTATCTTCACGGCGTCGAATCGGCAGCCCTGATAGCAGAGTCCGCACTTGATGCACAGCGAAGAATCGATGAAATGGGGTTTCTTGCTTTCGCCGATCGCCGCGTGGGGCGGGCAGAAACGCGCGGAGATGGTGCAGCCGGTGCAGGCCTGCTGGTCGAGGGTGTAGGTGATGAGATCCTTGCAGAGGAGCGCTTCGCAGCGCTTCTCCTCGATGTGCGCAACGTACTCGTGCTTGAAGTACTTGAGGGTCGTGAGCACGGGATTCGGGGCCGTCTGGCCGAGGGCGCAGAGGGAGGTTGTCTTCACCTTGTACGCGAGTTCCTCCAGCGTGGCCAGGTCATCCATGGTGCCGAGGCCCTTAGTGATCTTTTCGAGGATCTCCATCATCCGCTTGGTCCCGATCCGACAGAAGGTGCACTTGCCGCACGATTCGCTCTGCGTGAACGAGAGGAAGTACCGCGCCACGTCGACCATGCAGGTGGACTCGTCCATGACGACCATTCCGCCGGATCCCATGATAGCTCCGGTCTTGGTGATCGATTCGTAGTCGACGGGTGTATCGAGGAGGCTTTCCGGTATGCATCCCCCGGAAGGCCCGCCCAGCTGGACCGCCTTGAACTTCTTGTCGTCCATGATGCCGCCGCCGATGTCGAAGATGATCTCCCGCAGGGTGATTCCCATGGGCACCTCGACCATTCCTCCGCGTTTGATCTTGCCTGCCAGTGAAAAGACCTTCGTTCCCTTGCTCGTCTCGGTGCCTATCGAGGCGAAGGTGTAGGCCCCTTCCCGGAAGATGTAGGGTACGTTCGCGAGGGTCTCGACGTTATTAATGTTCGACGGGAATCCCCAGAGTCCCTTTTCCGCCGGATAGGGGGGGCGGATCCGGGGCATTCCCCGTTTCCCTTCTATGGATGCCATGAGCGCGGTTTCCTCTCCGCAGACAAAGGCTCCGGCGCCTTCCTTGATGTGGAGGTAGAAGGAGAAATCGGTTCCCAGGATGTTGCTGCCCAGGAATCCCCGGTCCTCCGCCTGTTTGATCGCGTGGGCCAGATGCTTGATCGCCAGCGGGTACTCGGCCCTGACATAGAAGTATCCCTCTGAGGCGCCGATGCCGAACGCCGCGATGATCATCCCCTCGATGACCGCGTGCGGGTCGCTCTCGAGCACGGACCTGTCCATGAACGCGCCGGGATCGCCCTCGTCGGCGTTGCAGATCATGAACTTCCTCCGTGCGGGAACCGCGGCGATCAGACTCCACTTCAGCCCGGTAGAGAAACCCGCGCCTCCCCGGCCGCGCAACCCGGAGGCTTTCATCTCCTCGATGACCCGGGCCGGAGTGTACTCCTTTATCACCTTGCGCAGGGCCTCGTACCCGCGGGCCGCGATGTAGTCCGAGATGGATTCAGGGTTGATCACCCCGGAGTTCTTGAGAACAAGCTTCCTCTGCCTGGCGAGGTAGTTGTAGTCGTCCGGGATGCGGGAATCCTCCGGAAGCGCCTTCTCGTCGAGATTCGCCTCAACGAAATGCCTGATCTTCTGCTCGCTCAACTCGCCGTAGTAGTGATGAGTGCCGTCGGCACATACGGTTTCGATGATCGGTTCCCGATGGCAGGCGCCGATGCAGCCGGTCGGAATCACGGATACGGGGATCTTCCGTTCCTGCACCATCGAGAGGAGCGTTTCGTACACGACCCGGGCGCCGGCGGCCACGCCGCAGGAGCCCATACCTACCTTAATCTGCTTTATGTTCATTGTTCTGTATCTTCCTTATAGTTTTGAGGAGCTTTGACCAGTTGAGCCTTCCCTCCACCTCTTCGTCTATCATGACGACCGGGGCGAGCGAACAGCAACCCAGACACGCAACATTTTCCACGGTGAAAAGGCCGTCTTGCGTGGTTTCCCCTGATGCGACGCCGAGCTCGGTCTTGAGCGCCACGTCGATCGCCTCTGCGCCGTTGACGTGACACGCGGTACCGTGACAGATCTTGATGGTATGCTTCCCCTGCGGAGAAAAGCGGAACTGGGCGTAGAAGGTCGCAACGCCGTAGATCTCCGATGGGGATGTTCCCGTCACTCTCGCGATTTCCTCCAGAGCCTCCTGGGGGAGGTATCCGAAGATCTCCTGTGTCTGTTGGAACAGGGGGATGATGTTCCCCTTCCGTTCTCGCCATTCCTTTAAAAGCTTGGTGAAACGTTTATCCATAGTTCCTTCCTTGGAGTTCCGCCGAACAGTTCCTTCCGGGGCTCGACGCGCGGCTGCCCGTCGGGGCTGCTGGATTCTTCCGCAAGTATACAATGAAAGCACTTTTATGCAATATATTGTGCCGCTTCATGGTATACTGTTACGAGTATACACTTTTTTAGAGGAACGTATGAATGGATTGTCCGGATGTCGGAAAAGGCTTCCGCTGCGCGCCGTCATCCTCTCCTCCTTCTTCCTGCTCACGATCGCCGGCTGCAGAACCCCTGAGGCTGTTTCAGCAGGATCCGCCGCGCCTGGTTCCGCGGCGTTGCCGCGCGCGTATCCGTACGCGCGTTTCGCCGTGATGAGCGACCTCCACCTCTATTCTCGGACGCTTGGAACCGAGGGGGAGGCGTTTACGCAAGAGCTCGAGGGGAGCCGGAAACTCCTCGTCGAGAGCGAGACTATCCTCAGGGAAGCGCTGCGGATGGTCGCGGTGCAGCGGCCTTCCTTTCTCGTCGTTTCCGGGGATCTGACCAAGGACGGAGAGCTGGAAAACCATCTCCTCCTCCGAGAGTATCTGGGATGGCTGGAAGATGTGGGTGTCGACGTCTTCGTGGTTCCGGGAAACCACGATATCATGAACTTCGAGGCCTCGCGATACACCGCCAAGGGCGTCGAACGTGTCGAAACGGTCACCGCGGACAGGTTCGCGGAGATCTACGCGGAGATGGGCTATGACGAGGCTGTCCACCAGGATCCTTCGTCCCTGAGCTATGTCGTGGAACCCGAGCCCGGACTCTGGCTCCTCGCCATCGACACCTGCCGCTACCTGGAGCACCGGCCGGGCGAGAGGCCGATCACGGCAGGGGCTCTCGATTCCGGCCGGATCGCATGGATCGAGGGGATCCTCCAGCAGGCGGACCACGAAGGTAAGGCGGTGATCGCGTTTGCGCATCACGGCATCGTCGAGCACTTCCCAGGCCAGGCCAAGCGCTACCCCGAATACCTGGTTCGGAACCACCGCGCCATCGGAAGGCTCCTCGCCTCGAACGGCGTCCGCGTCGTCTTCACCGGCCATTTCCATGCCCAGGACATCACCGTCGCGCGCTTCCCCGCGGGAACGGGGAAGGAGAGCTTCATCTTCGACATCGAGACAGGCTCGCTCGTGACATGGCCATGCCCCATCCGTTTCGTCAGGATCGATCCGCCCGGTACGATGGAGATCGAGTCCCTCATGGTGGACGGCCCCTCCCTACCGGTTCCTGAAGGGGGTTCGTTCAGCGGGTACGCGAAGGGGTACGTGGCCGAGCGGATCGAGGGAACCGCGGCGAGGATCATGGCGAGGCTCGGCATGAAGAGAACGGAGATCGACGAGCTCGCGCCGTGGATCGCCGACGCCTTCGTGGCACATTACGGGGGCGATGAACGACCCGCTGGTTCCGAAACGCTGAAGACAGGGGGGCTCTCCCTGGCCGGAAGGCTTGCCGTGGCGAGCCAGGGATCTCTCGTGACCGGTCTCTGGACCGATCTCCCGCCGGGTGACAACGACGTCACCCTCGATCTGGTTTCGGGCGGGCGGCGATGAGCGGCAAGAGAGGAGGCACCTGGATGGACAATCCGCACGACGAAGTCTCCTGGTTTTCCGCGGCGGTCAGGATCGAGGAGGCGGGCATCACTCTCTACACGCGGCTTCTTTCCCTTCTCCTCGACGGGGGAAAGGCGCAGGAGGAGATCGAATATCTCCTCGAACAGGAGAACTACCACAGGGCCTGGTTCGAACGCGCCCTGGCCGCTGGACGGCGTACCGGAAGCGGAGCGCACGGCTCGGGTTCAGCCGGGAATGTCATGCCCGATACCGCCGAGGCCTCCCGCGAACTCGAATTGACTCTTTCCGGACTCCTCTCGGGCGGGATCCCGCAGAACGCCCGGGAGGCGCTCGCTCTGGGCAGGGAGGTCGAGCGGGAAACGATCCGCTTCTACGAGCGCTGTATCGCGTCGGTTCCCGCGGGAGCCAAAAGGGAGGAGCTCCGCAGGATCCTCGCCGAGGAGAAGGAGCACTACCAGCGGCTCAATCTGCTGCTGGAGTAGGGGGGGGAGCCCATGTTCGTTCGCGTCTGCTACGTCCCCGCGGACCACGCGGCGCGGGTGAAGGACGGTCTCTTCGATGCGGGCGCGGGAAGGATGGGAAACTACGACAGCTGCTGCTTCCAGATGGAGGGGACGGGCCAGTTTCGGCCGCTTCCGGGAAGCGAGCCGTATATCGGAACGGAGGGGAGCGTCGAGCATGTACGTGAAACCAGGATCGAGCTTGTCCTCCCGGACGAGATTCGCGGCGCTGTCGTGACCGCCCTCAGGGCCGCCCATCCGTACGAGGAGCCGGCCTTCCATCTCATCCCCGTCCTCACGGAATGATCCGCGGGAGTTGACAATCCCGCACGCTCGGTGCGACCCTGTATGGTATGGATGACCTGATCATCGTCGGTAGCGCCGCGGAAAACCCCTTTGTGGACGACATCACCCAGCACATGAACCAGGATGAGCACTATTCGGACCTCATCTCCCTCAAGGTCTTCATCAATTCCGAATTCTGTCCCAGGTTTCTCGTGAACGAACAGAGCTGGGAGAATGTCGGCAGGAAACTGGAGGGCAAGAGGGTCCTCATCGTGAGCACAACCCTGGGCGATCTCACCAGGGACGAGATCGCGATGCGGAACTTCCTCATCGCCCGCGCTGCCAGGGACAACGGCGCGGCCCGGGTGATCCTCCTCGAGCCGGATCTCTTCTACAGCGCCCAGGACCGGGGCCCGAGGCCCGAGCATGGCTGTCCAGGCCAGGAACGGAGCCCGGCTGACTACAAGAAGTTCGACGGCCAACCCTTTTCCGCGCGGCTCTACGCGGATCTCCTCTCCAAGGCGGGGGTCGACGAGGTCGTGACCGTGCACAATCATTCCGCGTCCGTGAAACATGTCTATCTGGATCGTTTCGCCGGACGCTTCCACGACCTTCACCCCGCCGATGTCTATTCCGCCTACATGATGGAATCGGATATCGTGAACAGGGATAACCTCATGCTGTGCGCCCCCGACCGCGGGGCTCTGCCGTTCGTGAACGAGGTCCGACTCGAGATGGGGAGGGGCGATATCGGGATCATCACGATGAACAAGGAGCGCCGTGACGAATGGGATGTTTCGGTTTCCATCGATCCTGAAAGCGAGTCCCCGCTTGCGGCCGCGGAGGGCAAGGACGTCGTGGTGATCGACGACATGGTCCGCACTGGAAAGACGATCGTGGAATGCTGCAGGCTCCTTCGGACGGTCAGGCCGAATCGGGTCGTGTTCTTCGTGACCCACTTCAACTCGAGCAGGGAGGGCCGCGTCAACATGAACGATCCCTGCATCGACGAAATCGGCACGACATCGACCATCCCGAACATCCTGAACCGAGACGTCCAGGGACGGCTCAGGCATAAGATGGTGGTTCTCCGGATCTCCCGATGGATCTCGAGCTACCTTCTCCAGACGCTGGGAATTACGGGCGAGCCGCTGAAGAAGCCGCACTACACAGAGGATATTTCCTCGAAGAACCCTCGCTGGAAGGGGCACATGGGTCCGGTATTCACCCCCTGAGCCGGCTCCACGACGAGTCCGCGCCGGCGCTGTCGGCGTGCCGCTTCTCGTCAGGCTCAAAGCGTCTCGCCGCTAGCCGGTAAAGCTCCCACGCAGACTCCGCTGTATGAGGAGCGCGTCCACGATGACGATGGCTGTCTTGGGATCCACTACAGGCTCAATACGGGGGCAGCGCGAGGGGTG
>CAZPZF010000160.1:0-3291 GCA_964590705.1 uncultured Spirochaetales bacterium
GCTTCCAGGACGGTCTTTCGCATGAACAACGACCTGCCGAGGTCGCCGCGCAGGATGTCGGACAGCCACACGAGCAGCTGCTTGAGGAGAGGCTGGTCGAGACCCATCTCTCCCCGCAAACGCTCGAGTTCGGTTATGGTGGCGGCGGGGCCGAGGATGACGGCCGCGGGATCGCCCGGAGTCAGGTGAACGAGAAAGAACACGATCAGGGCGACGATGACCAGGATCGGAATGACGGATATGATTCGTTTTATGATGTATTCCTTCAATTTCCACCTCGCATAGATTCACGTTTTCCCGGCCGCCCCGTTTTCCCGAACGGGGCGGAAACCGGCGGGAGTCGGCCGTAGGCACCCAAGCTCAGCTCATTCTCGGCCGACTCCTCCAATCACTCCGTTATTTTTTCTTGAGACTCACGTTCCAGAAGATCGGGCCCATGTGCTCCACGTAGCCGACCATGTCCTTCGAATAGGTGGAGATGAAGTAGACCATGCCGATGTTGATGACCGGGAGGTCCTGATAGATCAAGGCCTGAAGCTCCTTCCACCTCGCAGTCGCGATCTCCTGAGAAGGCGCGTTCTTGATCGCCTCATAGAGCCTGTCTATCTCAGGGTTGTTCGTCCACCCCGGGTAGTTGGCCTTGGAGTAGAGGAAGGGATACTGCAGAGGCGTCGCGTTCGTCGTCCAGAAGGTGTGGAAAATATCCCACAGCTTCGGATCGGCGCGCTTGGATACCAGGGTCGCCCAGTCGGTCGCGTCGATCTCCACGTTCATCCCGATGCCCTCGAGGATCTCCTTCGTGTAGATGGCCGCGTTGTAATGGTAGGGGTAGTCCTGGGCGCTCAGGATCTTGACCGTCTGCCCGTTGTATCCGGCTTCCTTCAAAAGCTGCCTTGCCCGCTCTCTGTCCGTAACGTCGTAGTTCTCCTTGCCCGCGTCGGTGTACCAGTTTACCTGAGCCTTGCGCATGAAGGCGGGCTCCAGATCCCAGAATTCGGGATCGCCGAAGGCAAGGGCGAGGAGCTCCTCCTTGTCCATCGCGTAATTGAGGGCCTGCCGATACCGGATATCGCCGAAGAGACCCCGCTTGTTGATCATCACGGCCTGGAATCCGAAGGGATAGACGTCCACCACCAGGTTCTCGGCGGCCCGCAGCTGTTCGATGCTGTCGAAGGGAAGTTCATAGCAGTAGTGGTACTCTCCGGTCACCATCGCGTTCAGCCTCGTGGACGCATCAGGCACGAAGTAGGCGTAAATCTCGTCGACCAGGGCTTCCTTCCTTCCGGCCAGCCCGCTCGCCGGGGAATCGACGGGTTTGTAGTCCTCGAACTTGACGTAATGAATGTACGAATCGTACTGCCAGTTCTCCAGCTTGAAAGGACCGGTACCGATATACTCCGTAACTCCCGTATCCGGGGCCGCGTCGATGATCTCTTTAGGCATGATCGAGGAGGTCTGCATCGTGTTGGCCAGCGTGTACATGATGGTGAAGGACGGTTTCTCGACATGCAGAACCACCGTGTAGTCGTCGACCGCCTCCCAGGTCGAGTTGCCCAGGTCCGCCTTCTGGGCGCCGAACCTCTGCCACCGCGTCATGGACGCGACGACATCCTCGGCTTTCATCTCCTTGCCGTTGTGGAAAAGGACGCCCTTACGGAGACGGAACGTGATCTTGGCGCCGTTGTCCTCGATGGTGAAGGACTCGGCCAGCATCGGAACGATCTGGAAATCCTTGTCAAAGGTGAGGAGATTCTCGAAGCTCGCCCGATCCAGCTCCCGGACGACGTTCGTCGTCGTGATATGGGGGGCCAGCGTCGGCGGCTGCGATTGCCACGCGAGAAGCAAGGTCCCGCCTGAGGTCGCCTCTTCTTTATCAGCCTTGGAACCTTTGCATCCCGTTGTCAGAAAGACCGCCGCCAGGACGAGACACAGAAACAAAGCCCAATACCTTTTCATGATGGTTAACCCCCTTCTATCTTTCGATCGAGGCGATCGCCTCGATTTCGATCAACGCATCCTTCGGGAGCCTGCTCACCTCCACCGTGCTCCTGGCGGGGCGATGCTCGCCGAAATACGAGCCGTAGACATCGTTGATCTCGGCGAAGGTTCCCATATCCCGAATGAACAGGGTCGTCTTCACGACGCTGCCCAAGCCAAGCCCCTCTTCCGCAAGGATGGCCTTGATGTTCTCCATGATCTGCCTGGTCTGTTCCCGAACGCCCCGCGACTCCACCGCCCCGGTCACGGGATCGATGGGAAGCTGTCCCGAAAGGAAGATGAAGAGCCCTGATTTGATGGCCTGGGAGTAGGGTCCGATGGCCGCGGGCGCTTTATCAGTTCGTATCGTTTTCATTGACATGCCTCTCACTTCTTCGTGTATTCGTTTTCCGCGCGTATCTTCTGCAGGTAGCTGTAGGTGGTATACTTCGAGATCTTGAGATACGCGGACAGATACTCAAGGGCGCCCTTGATCAGGAAGACCCCCCTTTCCTCGAGGGCGCGGACTACGCCGATCTTCTCCTCCATTCCGAAGGACTCGATCGGTTTCCCGATCTCGGCGACGACCTGCTCGAACATCTCCTTGACGACATCCTGGACCGTGGCGAAGAAGCTCTCCTTTGTCTTGCCGCTCGTATCGGCGCTGATGATCTCCGTTATTTCCTTGGAAACGTCGGTAAGGGTGCTGATATTGATGTTCAGGCAGAATGCGCCGATTACCTTGCCTTTGAGCCGCAGAAAAACGGTGGAGGATTTCATCCTGACGCCGTTCTTGGCAACGGTGAAATAGTTGTTTATATCCTCTATCTCATCCAGCTTTTTCCGGTATTCCCTGAGCACGAGATCAGTTGCCGGAGACCCGATGCTTCTTCCGGTGAGGTTGCCCGCGACATGGATCAAGGATCTGTCCAGATCCTTGAAATCATGTACCGCTACCTCGCAGATGCTTCCGAACATCTGATGCAGCATGTCCGCCGCGCGGATCGCGTTGTCGAAAATGACCTCTCGTTCCTTGCTCATGGTGTTCCGGCCCTCACGATATACATACAAAAATTTAATAAAATATGGTCTTTTTATTACAATTTTTTTGTATCATAACCCATGATTCCCGTTTTGTCAAAAAAAAGTCTCTGAGAATCTCTGTCACGAAGATTGTAAAATGTGCGGATCGTTGGAAATCGTCAGACGGCGAGCTCGACGGCCTTTCTGGCGATATGCTCCGCGGTGAGACCGAAATACTTCATCAGCTCCCATGGCGCCCCGGATGTACCGAAACGGTCCTCTATGCCCATC
>CAZPZF010000160.1:3301-8074 GCA_964590705.1 uncultured Spirochaetales bacterium
TGCGCGGAACGCGAATGCGTACGGAATCGGGGCGGATGAGGAGCTCAGGCGGCTCCATGGCGCCCCGGATGTACCGAAACGGTCCTCTATGCCCATCATGGCGAAGCGGAGGGGCCGGCTCCCGGCCGCGTCATGCATCCCGCCGGCAGCGCCGCGGGCGCCCAGGATCGCGGCGGCCACTAGGTTCCCGAAGCCCCCCTTCTGATGCTCCTCAACTGTAAGAACCACACCCGTTTCGGCTGCCGCCGTTACAGCTGCAGCTGTGTCGAACGGCTTGATCGTGGAAAAATTGACGATCCTGGCCTCCAAGTCGAACTCATGTTTGAGGATCCACGCTGCGCGCATGGCCTCGGCGACGACCGGGCCCGTGGCGAGGATCGAGAGGTCCTCGCCGGATCCCCGGTAGTCGGTTGAGAGAACGACGGTGAAGGCGTCGATAAATCGATCCTCCTCGGCGCCCCGATACCGGATCACCGTGGCGATTCCGGGGCGAAAGGGGGTGTCGGGTCCGGTGACGACCGGCGTGGCTTCCCTTGCGAACCTGATATAGCAGGGTCCCTGGATGCCGATGGAGGCTTCCGTGACCTTCCGCGTCTCCTCCGCGTCCGCGCCGGAGAACATGGTCATATTCGGAAGCCCCGCGATCTGGTAGATCTCCTCCAAGGCCTGGTGGGTAGCCCCGTCCGGCCCGACCGATACCCCCGCGTGGGCTCCCGCCACCTTCACGTTGAAGTTGCCGTAGCAGACCGTGGTGCGCAATTGGTCGAGGGCGCGCCCCGCGGCGAAGACGCCGTAAGTGCCGATAAACGGGATGAAGCCGTTCTTTGCCAAACCGGCTGCCACAGACGCGGCCGACTGCTCCGCGATCCCGAGGCTGATCCAGCGCTTCATCCTCTCCGGCTTGGATCGGTAGAATTCGTCGATACAGATTGAGGCCGATATGTCTGAACCGATTGCGCAGACCCTTTCATCCGCGGTATCCCGCAGGGCCTCGCCGAATCCTTTCCGGGTCGGCTTCATTTCCACCCTCATCCGATCCCCGGAATTCCACCAGTAATCCTTCGAGAAGCGGGGTACGGCGGCTTCGATCTCCGCGCCGACCTTCTCCTGATGCTCCCCGGCCCTTCGGATCATCCGTTCCGCCGGAAGGTACGTGACGCCGAGCTCGGAGAGGGCCCTGTCCAGTTCCTCCCGGTTCGGGGCCTTGCCGTGCCAGCCAGCCTGGTCCTCCATGAAGCTCACGCCTGACCCCTTCACGGTTCGGGCCACGATGAGGACCGGCTTTCCCTTGATCCCCCGGGCGCGATCGAAGGCGGAGAGGACGCCGGAAACGGAATTCCCCTCGCACTCGACCACCTCCCAGCCGAAGGAGGCGTACTTTGCGCCGATCGGGTCGATCCCCATCACGTCGGAAACCGCGCCGTCGATCTGCAGACGGTTCTTGTCCACGATCCCGACCAGGTTGTCCAGACGGTAATGCCCCGCGGCCATGGCAGCTTCCCAGATCTGCCCCTCCTGCTGTTCGCCGTCGCCCATGAGGCAGAACACCCGGTATCCGTTGCCGGATATCCGCGCCGCAAGCGCGTCGCCGACCGCCACGCTCAAGCCCTGCCCCAGAGAGCCGCAGGAGATCTCGAGCCCCGCGAGCTTCGACATGTCGGGATGTCCCTGAAACGGGCTGTCCAGTTTCCGCAGCAGGGCGGTATCCTCGATCGGAAAGTAGCCGCAGTACCCCAGGACCGCGTACCACAGCGGAGCCTTGTGCCCTGCCGAGAAGTAGAAGCGATCACGGCCGGGCCACGCCGGTTCGTACGGCTTGTGGCGCATCTCCGAGAGGTAGGCTGCGGTCACGACCTCCGCGGCGGAAAGGGAACCGCCGGCATGTCCCGACCCGGCGCAGTAAAGCGCGATCAGGATATATCCTTTTATCTCTTTCACCGCCCGCTCGATCTCTTCCCGGGCCGGGATCGATTCTTTTCCGTCTTTTCCGATAGCGCCCATGTCATCCCTCCGTTCTGTCAGTCCCGTTCGGCCATGGCCCGCAGGATCTTCTCCGGCGTGATGGGCAGCGAATACACCCAGATCCCCAACGCCTCGTGGATGGCGTGGGCCACGGACGGAGGACCCATCGAGATCGGCAACTCGCCCATGCCCTTTGCGCCGAACGGGCCGTCGTCATGGGGATTCTCGACGACCATGCAGGTGATCCTGGGAACCTGGCCAATCCGCTGAAGTCCCAGCTTGCCGAAGGTGTCGGTCACGACGATCCCCCGATCCTCCCGGTACTCCTCCGTGAGGGCGTAGCCGAGGCCCATGACGACACCCCCCTCCATCTGTCCCTCGATGGCGGCGCGGTTGATGGTCCTGCCCGCGTCACAGGCGATGAAGACATCGTGCACCCTCACCCTGCCGGTGGCCGCGTGAACCGAGAGGGCCGTGGCCTGCGCCGCGAAGCAGTAGGCCGCGTGCAGTCGTCCGGCCGCCCGGCCCCTGTGCCCTCCCGCCGGTTCTCTCAGGGCGAAGGCGGTTTCCGGCGCGCTGTACCGCGCCGAGGCGCGTATTCGGATATCGCGGGCGCGAACGCGGTCCATGAACTCGTCGAGGGTCATGAGTGCCTGGCCGCTTCCGGAAAGACGGAAGACCGAATCGCGGAGTTCGACTTCCCAGCCCGCGGCGGCACGATGCGGCGCCTGATCCGACCCAGCGCCCGATCCGCTTGCCGGACCCTGATCGCCGCCGGAGCCTTGCCCGCCGGAACCGAGTTCTTCACGGATGAACCTCCCGATCTCCCGCAGCAGGGAATCGGCCATCCTGAGCACGGCGTTGCCCGTGATGAAGGTCTGACGCGACGCGGTTGTCATGCCGGCCGGAGGGTCGAGGAGGGAGTCCGCTGCGTGTACGCGTATCCGGTTGAAGGGCCATCCTGTCCTGGCCGAGAGGATCTGGGCCATGGTCGAGTTCGAGCCCTGCCCCATATCCACGCTGCCGACCCGCAGAAGGAGAGTTCCGTCCTCCTGGATTTCTCCGACAGCGCCGCCGGAATCGTCCATCCCGAGGCCGAAGCCCACGTTCTTGTACGAGCAGGCGATCCCTATCCCCGAGCTCCATCCCTCCTCCGGTTCAGGAATCCGATAACCGGCCAGCGCCTCCCGCACCGCCAGGAGGCATTCCCGTATCCCCACGCTGGTCGAGATGCGATCGCCCGTCAGGGTCGGCTTGCCGATCTCCAACGCGTTCCGCAGCCGCAGCTCGATCGGGTCCATGCCGAGAGCGGCGGCGATCCGGTTCATGCTCATCTCCGATCCGAAGGTGACCACCGGGTTCCCGAAACCCCGCATGGCGCACGCGGGGGCGTGGTTCTGGTACACGGCTTTGGCCCGGATATCCGCGGCAGGCACGGTGTACGGTCCGGCCGCGAAGGAGGAGCTCCGCAGGACCACCGCCTCCTCGACGGAGGCGTAGGCCCCGCCGCGAGCCTCTATACGGGCCTCGACGGCGGTGAGCAGGCCGTTCGCGGTCACGCCGGTCCGGTAGCGCAGCCGGGTCGCGTGACGCTTCCCGCTCGTCCTGATCGATTCCCGCCTCGTGAAGGTGTACTTGACCGGCCTTCCCGTGGCCAATGCCCCGAGCGCGGCGATGATCTGAACGGAGATGTCCTCCTTGCCGCCGAATCCCCCGCCCATCGGTATGCCAACGATCCGTATCCGTTCCGGCGGAAGACCGACGACGGGGACCAACTCCGAGATGTCCGCGGACGGTCCCTGGCTCGCCACGTAGATGGTCAGCTCGATGTCAGCCCCTTCAGCGCTGCCGGCGGTGTCCGTATCGCCGCCGGCACGATTCCCGCCCGCCTCATGTCCGTCGGCCGTGACGGCTCCGTCCGTGCTGTCGGCCGGAATGCGCCCAACCCCGCCGTCCGCGGCGCCGCGGCGCCCCGCGGGGCCTCCGCCGTTTCCCGGAACGGCTACGCAGGACTCCGGCTCCAGATACGCGTGCTCGATGTACTGGGTCTCGTAGTCGCCTTCCACGATCAGGTCGGCCGCCGAAAAGCCGGCCGCGGTATCGCCCCTGCCCGCCTCCATGACGGCGATCACGTTGTCCGATCCTTCGTGAAGCCTCGGGGCGCCGGGGGCAAGGGCCTCGTCGTAGCCTTCGACCACGGGAAGATCCCGATACGAGACGACGATCCTCGCCACCGCCTCCCGGGCCGCCTCTTCTGTTTCCGCGAAGACCGCGGCGATCGCGTCTCCCGTGTAGCGGACGCGGTCCGCTGCCAGCACGGGCTGATCCTTCCTGATAGGACCGAACCGGTTCACGCCGGGAATATCCCGGGCAAGGAGGATCCGGACGACGCCCGGCTCGCGCAGCGCCTCAGCGATGTCGATCGAGAGGATCTCCGCGTGGGGCCTTTCGCTGCGCAGGACGCGCGTGTACAGCATGTTTTCAAAACAAAGGTCGTCTGCGTACGCAGCGGCCCCGGACGCTTTATCGACCGCGTCGATCCTGACGACCGGTTCTCCGATTTCGCTCCGGCGGCCTGGGAGGATCTCGGTTCGGGGAATCCAGGCACGCCCAGCGGCAAGAAGCCCCGACGCCAGCCTGACCGCGTCCAGGATCTTCACGTAGCCGGTGCACCGGCAGACGTTTCGCGCAAGCGCTTTTTTGATGTCGTCGTCCGAGGGATGGAGGTTTCGGTCCAGGAGCGCCTTGGACGACATGATGAAACCCGGTGTACAGAAACCGCACTGGCCCGCCCCTGCCTTCCCGAAGGTG
>CAZPZF010000161.1:0-484 GCA_964590705.1 uncultured Spirochaetales bacterium
GGGAAGGGAGAGGTCTTTCATCGGGGGCGCTCCTTCGGTCGGGGGTAGACGCTGCCTTACCATAGAAAAGCGAGTGGAAAATGTCAAGAAATGGACCTCGCGTCCGCATCCGGCGCGCCGCGAGCGACCGTATCGGGACCGGCCGGGATCAGGCGCTGTCTTACCATCGGAGCCGGGTTGAAAAACAAGGAGTAACAATTGACGTTACATCTCGGTCGTGCTATTCTGCTTGATGTAACAGGTGCTGTTACGATATAGGAGGAATCGAGGATGAAAGAGGTTGTCGACTTTCTGAGGGAAGGCAAGGTTCTGTATCTAGCGACGAGCGGTGTCGACGGAAAGCCGAAGGTCAGGCCTTTCGGATTCATGCGCGAGGAAAAGGGCAAGCTCTACTTCTGCACGTCGAACCGGAAGAAGGTCTTCGAGGAGCTGCGGCGACAACCCGCCGTTGAGTTCTGCTGCATGGGCGAGGGATCTCGATGGA
>CAZPZF010000161.1:494-5596 GCA_964590705.1 uncultured Spirochaetales bacterium
CACGGAAAGGCGGTCTTCGATACGGATCCGGCGCTCAAGGCGCGCGTGCTCGATTCGAACGAGATGGTCAAGTCGATATACAAGAGCGCGGACAACCCGATTTTCGAGGTTTTCCACCTCGTCGATGCCGAAGCGGTGATCGCCGACTTCAGCGGCACCCCTCCGAAAACCATCGCGCTCCGCGGCTGAGAGGGCCGCGCCGCTGCAAACCGGTCGCCCGATTTGCCTCTCGGGTAAAATTCGGCTACTATATTCCCTGGAGTCAGGTGCGGTGCGTACAGCGACACGCTTTCCCGTAGCGATCCATATCCTCCTCAGCGTCGGCGTATTCGGGGGCGGTCGGAAGGTGACCAGCGACTTCATCTCCGCGAGCGTGAACACGAATCCGGTGGTGATCCGCCGGATCATGGGTCTTCTACGCAGGGCGGGCCTCATCGAGGTCGCCACGGGAACCGGAGGGATCCGGCTTGCCAGGGATCCGAAAAACATCACGCTTCTCGACATCTACCGCGCCAGCGAGTCGGACGGGAGGATATTCACGATTCACCAGGGCACGGCCCAGGCATGCCCTGTCGGCCGGAATATCGACGGACTCCTTTCCGGGCATTTCGACAGGACCCAGAACGCGATGGAGGCGAGCCTCGCGGAATCGACCCTGGCCGATCTGCTTGCGGAGCTGGACGACATAAACAAGCGGTCGGGGGTGTCCCCGCCTCGTGGGTCCGCCGGAAGGACGGGCCGTCAAACCGGACGATCTGGAGGAAAAGATGGGTGAGGTCGGGTGGAAGGGCAAGGTGAACGGCATCCTCGAACGTTGCCGCGCGGAGGGCCGCGTCCAGCTGTACGAGCACGAGATCTACGAGATCCTGGGCCTGTTAGGCATGGACCTACCGGTCCATTACCTGGTGAGATCCGCGGGGGAGATCACGGCGTCCCTCCTCGCCCGGTTCGGTTCCGGGAGGATCGTGGTCAAGGTCGTTTCACCCAAGATCGCCCACAAGGAGAGACTCGGCGGGGTCAAGATCGTGGTCAAGGACGTCGACTTCGTCAGGTACACCTTCGAGCGGATGCGCGAGGAGATCGGCGGGGCAGGCTATCCCGTGGAAGGGGCCCTCCTCGTGGAGTTCGTGGAGTATTCCCGGGACCTGGGCAACGAGATCCTCTTGGGTTTCCGCCAGACGGAGACCTTTGGACCGGTCCTCTCCTTCAGCAAGGGAGGCAGCGACGCCGAGCACTTCGCCGCCCACTTCTCACCTCCCAACCTCCTGCTTCCGCCCATCGACAGGAAGTGGGCCATGGCGAGCATCGCCTCAACCCACATATCCAAGAAGTACGCGGCCGAGGGGAGGCAGGGCTGCGCGGAGAGGATCGTGGACACGAAGATCGCTCTCGGCAAGCTCTGCGTCGCCTTCTCCGACTTTTTCGAGAGCGAGAGCCCTTTCGTGCTCAAGGAGTTCGAGATCAACCCCTTCGTCTTCGACGCCGATGGGCGATTCCTCCCTCTTGACGGGTACGGGGTCATCGGGGACAAACGCGCGGCCGCAGGAATGGAAGCGGGCGGTGACTCTGACGGCGGAGCGGCCAGCGGAGGCGCGGCGCCGGGCGCGGGGCTTGAAGGAGCGTTCGCCGGCAAGGAATCCCTCGACCCCTTCTTCATTCCGGACGGCATAGCCGTGGTCGGCGTGAGCGCCACGGACAACGCGAAGGCCGGCAACGAGATCGTCAAGAATCTCCTGGAGCTCGGCCGCGACGATGTGTACGGGGTCAACCCGCGGGGGGGCTCCGCGGAGATCTGCGGCAGATCGGTACCCCTCTTCCAGTCGGTCTCGGCTCTTCCTTCGGCCGTCGACCTGGCGGTGATCACGGTACCCGCGGACGCGGCTTTGCCTGTTGTCGAGGATTGTGTCAGGGCAGGGGTCAAGGGGATCCTCATTATATCCGGCGGGTTCAGCGAAACCTCCAAAAACGACGAACTGGAGCGGCGCATCCTGGAACTCACCCGCCCGCGGGGGATCCGGATCATGGGGCCCAACTGCCTGGGTGTGGTGTACGCGGGAAGCCAGAAACGGAAGGGGATCAATACCTTCTTCATCCCGGAGGAGAAGCTGCGTATCAACCTCAGCAACGACAAGAACGTGGCCATCCTTAGTCAGAGCGGGGCTCTGGGAATTGTGGAGATCTACAACCTCAGGAACGCGATATCGCCCAAGGTAATCGTGAGTTACGGAAACCAACTGGACATCGATCCCTGTGATCTCGTGGGCTACTTCGCCGCGGACCCCGGGGTCGACGTCATCGGACTCTACATCGAGGGCTTCAAGCCGGGAGCTGGCCGCAGGTTCTTCAACGCCGCGTCACGAATCAAGAAGCCCATTGTGGTCTACAAGGCGGGGCGCACCGAGGCCGGGATGCAGGCTGCCATGTCCCACACGGCGAGCATGTCCGGCGAGTACGCGGTGGCAAAAGCCGCCATGAAGCAGGCGGGGCTCGTGGTAGCCGAAACGATGATGGATCATGCCGATCTCATCAAGACCTTCGCGTTGTTCCACGACTGCGGGGTTTCCGGCAGGCGGACCGCGGTCATCACGAACGCCGGCTACGAGAAGACGAACGCCGCGGACAATATCGGCGACCTCGAGATCGCGGAGCTGTCCGAGGAAACAAAGGGATCCCTGCGCGCGGTTCTCCCGCCGTTTGTCGGCATCGAGTCCTTCCTGGATGTGACGCCCATGGTGTCCGACGAAGTATTCGTGAAGTGCGCCGAGATCCTGATCGCTTCCGATACGGTGGATTGTCTGTGCATCTCGATCGTCCCGCACGCGGGGCTCATCCACACTACGGATCAGGAGATGCTGGAGTACAAGAACAACGTGGCCGCGGGCATCGTCGACGTGGCGCATAGACACCGCAAGCCCATCGTGGTCTCGGTGACAGCCACGGCCGGGGCGGACGCGAACTACAACCGCTTTGCCCAGACCATCGAGAGCGGGAAGGTCCCCACCTTCCTCTCCGCGGAGCGGGCCATGATGTGCCTGAACGCCTTCGTGAAGCACCGGCTGGTCAAGGAGCGGATGCTCCTCAGCGAGTGGCTCCGGTAATGAGCCGCGGCGAGCCGCCCCAGGCGCCGCGCGCGTGGATTCCGGCACGGCCAACATCCGCCGGAGGGCCGTGATCTGACGGGCTGACTGCGGCGCCGGCGCGCCGCCCGCGGACCGTGAGCCAGCGGGCTGGCTGTAACGCCGGCGCCGGCGCGCCGACCGAAACCTCCCCGCCGTCAGCCGTAAAATCTATGGCCGCGCGCTTTGTTTCCCGTTGACTTTTCGCATCATGGGTAGATAATATCACCAGAATCCGGGGCGCTCCCGCGGGGCGGTCCCGTCAAAAAGGAGTTCGACATGAAAAGACTGATGGCGCTTGCGCTCATCCTGGTCTGCCTGACAACGCTGGCGTTCGCCGGCGGCCAGAAAGAACCCGTATCCGGGAAACCGAAGATCGTCGTGGCCTCCGACGCCACCTGGCCTCCCATGGAATTCGTCAACGCAGACAAGGAGATGGTGGGCTTCGACATCGACCTGATGAAACTCGTCGCCGAAGCCGGCGGATTCGAGGTGGAGTTCAGGAACACCGCGTGGGACGGAATCTTCGCCGGCCTGAAGAATAAGCAGTACGACGCTGTCATCTCTTCGGTGACCATCACCGAAGAGCGGAAGCTCGAGATGGACTTCTCCACCCCCTATATCAACGCGGGGCAGGTGCTCATCGTGCGCGCCAACACCGCCGGAGTGACGACTCTCGCCGACCTCAAGGGCAAGGCGGTCGGGGCCCAGATCGGGACGACCGGCGCATTCGAGATCGAGAAGGTGAGCGGCGTAACGCTTCGGAACTACGATGAACTCGGACTCGCCATCGAGGATCTGGTCAACGGCAGGATCGACGGGGTCGTGGCCGACACGCCCATCGCCGCGGACTACGTTCTCCAGAACGACACCTACAAGTCGAAGCTGAAGATCGTCGGCGTGCCCTTCACCGAGGAGCTGTACGGCATCGCCGTCGCCAAGGGCAATACCGCGGTCCTCGACCTGATCAACGCGGGGCTCGCCAAGGTCCTCGGCACGGACGCATACAAAGCGCTCGAAGATAAGTGGCTGAGATAAGGAAAGCCGGTTCGAACAGGACCGGCATCACCAGAACGAGCATCAATGTAACTGATGGTGCGCTCATTCCGGACAAGGGGGAGAAGTCGCTCTTCTCGGCGTGGAAGATCTCCTTCTTCGGGGCGATCGCCCTGCTCGTCATCCTTCCGATCGTTTCGCCTGATCCCTTCTGGAGGATCATCAAGTTCGTCCCGGACGGGGTCTACAACACCTTCAGGGTCACCGTCATCTCGATCTTCTTCGCCCTGATCCTGGGGCTTCTCACCGGGCTCGGAAGGATATCCCGCATCGGGATCATCAACCGGATCGCTACCATCTACGTGGAGGTGATCCGGGGGATCCCCCTTCTGGTCCAGCTCTTCTACATCTACTACGGCCTCGGGATCCTCCACCTGCCGCCCCTGGTGTCCGCGATCACGGCCATGTCCATCTGCTACGGCGCGTACATGGGAGAGATCTTCAGGGCCGGCATCCAGTCGATTCCCAAGGGACAGATGGAGGCGGCACTGGCCCTCGGCATGAGCCGCGGACAAGCGTTGCGCTGCGTGATCCTTCCGCAGACCGTGCGGATCATCCTTCCCCCGGTGGGCAACGAGGTCATCGCCCTGCTCAAGGATTCCTCCCTCGTCTCCATCCTGGCGGGCTCCGACCTCCTGCGGAGGGGGCGCGAGTTCGCCTCCCAGACCTTTCTCTACTTCGAAAGCTATACCGTCGTCGCGCTGGTATACCTCGTCCTCACCCTGTTCTTTTCCCGCTTGGTCGGGATCATGGAGGAGCGGCTGACCCGTCATGGAAGATAGAATACGAATAGTCGACGCCAAGAAACACTTCGGCCATGTCCAGGCTCTGAACGGCATCACCCTCACCGTGAAGGCCGGCGAGGTGGTGCTGCTCATCGGCCCTTCGGGCAGCGGAAAGCGCACCCTCCTGCGGCGCATCCACCGGCGG
>CAZPZF010000161.1:5606-7888 GCA_964590705.1 uncultured Spirochaetales bacterium
GGGATGGTCTTCCAGAGCTTCAACCTCGTTCCCCACCTGACCGGGCTGGAGAACATCTCAATCGCCCAGAAGAAGGTGAAGAAGATCGGCAAGGAGGAAGCGGACGCCTTGTCACGGAAACTCCTGGCCCGGGTCGGCCTTGCCGACAAGGAAGCCGCCTACCCAGACCAGCTTTCCGGCGGCCAGCAGCAGCGGGTGGCCATCGCCCGCGCTCTGGCCATGAGCCCCAAGGTGATGCTTTTCGACGAACCCACCTCTGCCCTTGACCCCGAGATGATCAAGGAGGTCCTGGACGTCATGCTGGACCTCGCCAAAGAGGGGATGACCATGCTGGTGGTGAGCCACGAGATGGGCTTTGCCCGCGCCGCGGCCACCCGGGTGGTGTTCATGGACCAGGGGCTCATCGTGGAGGAGGGGACGCCGGACAAAGTGTTCAACAATCCCGAGAACCAGCGGACGAAGGATTTTCTGAAGCACATCCTGTAATGCTTCATTAAAGGAGTCGACATGAATAGCGGGTCATTGATACAGGATGCACTGACAGCGATTCGTGATTGCGCTCTCCAAATGCTCGAAAACGCTTCCTACATACAAAAAGAACTTCCCGGCATCGATATACCGGATCAACTGAGACTTAAGGCCGATGAAGTCTATAATTCGCTGATCGAAACGAAGCACGACGTAATTTCAGAGGTATTTGAAATTGACGAACTTATAGAATCACGAGCCGATAAAACCGTTGTCGTTCCGCGACTCATCCGTTGTGCCGTTTGGATGCGGGAGGATATTCTGAAATTTCATAAGCTGGTGATGGCTTTACAGGAAGCGAGTCAGCAGGATAACCGGTATTCTCTCGCCCTGCTCCTTGTTCAAGAATCCGGAATGAATATTCTCAATGCTTTCAGCCAGGCTCAAACCGCGATACGATCCGTTATCGATGAGACTGAAAAGTAGTCTGGTCCTATGCCGGCAAACGCGAGTAGAGCCGCCGATATTTTGTATCCGAAGAGTTTTTCCAAGAGAAAACCCAAACTTGACAGATGCGATGATCAGGCCTATCCTATTAAAAAGGTAAGAAAAAATGGTCGTGTCGATTTCCTGGGATCGGCCAGGACTTCTATCGGTGCGGATTCCTCCCCAATTGAGCGTAATCAACTGCGTCAGAAAAGTACCCGGCCGCCGCTGGGATCCTAATGCCGGAGTCTGGCTGATACCTGACCGGCAGGACGCGGTGAACCGACTTCTGGAAACCCTGTTTTCAAGCGGCTTGTTCACGGCCCCTGACCGACAAGAGGATGCGCCGAAGCACCCTCTGCCCTCATCATCACTCCTCGAACGATATCGGCAGGCCCTCGAAGCACGTCATTACAGCGAGAGAACCAAGAGAGCCTATATGCAATGGGTCAGCAGATTCATCGCTTTTCATCATCTCACTCCCGGGAAAACCGTAGGCGAAAGGGAGATCAACAGTTTCCTGACAAAACTGGCCGTGAAAGAGAAGGTCTCAGCCTCGACGCAGAACCAGGCGCTGGCAGCCCTGCTTTTCCTCTACCGCGAGATACTCGGCCAGGAGACGGGAAAACAAGATGACGTGATACGCGCGCGGGAACCTCAGCGCCTGCGGGGCGTTTTATCCCGCGATGAAGTCAGAGCGGTCATTGCCAATCTTTCCGATGACAAATGGCTCATCGCCTCGCTTCTGTACGGTACGGGAATGCGCCTGATGGAATGTCTATGCCTCCGCGTTCTCGATCTGGATTTTAAAAGAAACGAAATAGCCATCAGAAACGGGAAGGGGTTCAAGGACAGGGTCACCATGCTCCCCGCGGCTCTCAAAAAGCCGATACAGGAACACCTTGAGAGGATAAAGGCGGTACACGATGAAGACCTGTCTGAAGGATGGGGCCAGGTTCCTCTTCCATGCGCGCTTTCCAGAAAGTATCCCAACGCGAGCAGGGAGTGGCTGTGGCAGTACGTGTTTCCCCAGGAGCGTCGCTGGAAGAACACGACTACCGGAGAAGAGGGGCGATATCATGTCGATGCATCCATTATACAAAGAGCGGTACGGGAAGCGGTCCTGAAAGCGGGAATCAACAAGCGCGCGACCTGCCATACCTTCAGACATTCCTTTGCCACACACCTGCTCGAAAGCGGGCACGACATCCGGACGGTACAGGAGCTATTGGGTCATTCAGATGTGAAGACGACGATGATATACACCCATGTTTTGAATCGGGGTCCTTCCGGCATCCGTAGTCCGATAGATGAGTTGTAAGGGGGGG
>CAZPZF010000162.1:0-7782 GCA_964590705.1 uncultured Spirochaetales bacterium
AACCTCGCTCCCGAACCCTATATGACCCGGATGGGGATGCCGGAGTCCGCATCTGATTTGGCCTGCGGAAGAGCCGCGGCTGGCGGCGAACCTGGAATCGGCATGGCGAACTGGATCTCCTGGGCCCGCGCCTCTTTCCCATGGCTGAAGCTGGGGTATTTCAACCCTCCCCGGGAAGAAATCGAGAAGTACCGGCCGGTCCGGTAGTGGCTCCTCTCAATCCTTTATGAGCACGAACTCCTGCGGATATGCCCCGTCAGGCCCTGACAGGAGATCGCCGTTGGGGTAGCGGACCGTGATCCTGGCCTCGTCGCTGTTGAGTTCGAGCAGGATGTAGTGCAGGGTCTGCTCGCCGTACCCGTACCCGAAATACTGCGTGTCGTTCTGACATGTTTTCCCCTTGGGTCCCTGATAGTAGTGCTTCCCGCCATAGGGCTGCCCGTACCACGGGTCTGAGCTCCTGTCGATGAAGACCGTATCGTCCCAGGGATCCTGGGTGACTGCGATATCGAACGGTTCTCCCGTATCCAGCCGATACATCCTCCGGGTGAATTCCTTCCGCTTTCGGGTAATGAGGCCGTAGTCGATTTCCAGCCGCGCCCCTCCTCCGCCGGCGCAGAAATAGTGGACCGTGTTCGCCTCCGGCTTGTGCTTCGGGTCGAAGACGAGTCCGTTCCCGCCGTACTCCACAATCCAGTGCTCGTAGTGATGGTCATGGCCGTAGAAGACGGCGTCCACGTCGAGGCGATCGGCCAGGGGGACGATCCATGCGAGCAGGGTCTCGTTGGTGCCGATCGTCCCGGTTGAGAGGACCGTGTCATGGATGACGAAGAAGATGAAGTCTGCCCCGCGGTTTCTCGCCAGCCCGACATCCTTCTCGACCCACGCCTTCTGCCTCTCGGAAGGCTCTCTGCCCCTGTATTCGAAGGCGTTCATCATGACGAAGTGGGCGTTCGCGAAATCGAAGGAATGGTAGAGCCCTTTCCCGTCCGCGTACTCGTAGGGGAACAGTCGTCCGAAATTCCTCCCCCCGTCGCCATACTGGTCATGGTTTCCCGCGACCGCGTGGAACGGTACGGAAGGAGAGAAGGCGGAGATGCCTTCGAGGAGGAGAAGCCAGTGTCCGAAGAGGCCGCCGATCGACGCGAGATCACCGAGCTGGACGACGAGATCGGGATTTTCCCGGGCGATCCCGGAGGCTACGGTCTGGCCGCCGCGGATCGTGATCTCCTCTCCCGGTTTGGGCTGCATATCCCCGACGATCACGATTCGGGCGGAAGACGTTCTCTCCGGAGGCGCGGTGAATCGGTACAGCGGCGTGTCGAGGTCCGTACCGTCCCCGAAGAGGGGAGCGTAGCGGTACGCGACCCCGGGCCGCAGGCCTTTCACGGTGATATGGTGAATCCGGGAAGGGAATTCCGATCCCTCGATCAGCTCGAGCGAACCCACGGAGCCGTTCCCTTGCTCCATATCGTCGGCGCCGAAGAGCAGGCGGGTTCCGGTTGGCGCTGCCGAGAGCCAGTTGATGGTCACGCTCATGCCCGCAGCCTCCGGGGATTCGATGTTCCCGGTTCTTCCGTCTTCCACGGTTTTCCCGCCTATCACGATCCAGGGCGCCGTTCCCTCCGCGCTTCCCGTTTTTACCGTTGCGCATCCGGCCAACAGTCCGATCAGAAGCGCGAATGCCGGAGCGAGAGGCAGAATAGGCATTTTTCTTCCGTCCATGCAATACTCCTTCCTTTGGTCAGAATTCAAGCGGGGAGATGAGGCTTGTCCCAAGGCTCTGTATCGAAACGCTTTCAGCGAACCTCTCCACATACACGACCATCTGCATCCCTGTCTTGTCCCGAAGGGACGCCACTAGTCTTCCCGAGGGCGAGAGCTGATCCATCAGGGAACGGGGTATTTCCGTCACCGAACCGTGGACGAGGATGATGTCGAAGGGACCCGCCTCCGAATACGCCCCGAAATCCTTGGCCGATACGATCGAAACGTTCCGGTATCCGAGGGCCGTCATGACGCCGATTTCGGTATCGGCTATCTTCGGAAACCATTCGATGAGATAGACCTGCGCGCAGAGGCGGGACAGGAGCGCGGCAGCGTATCCGGCGGAACTGCCCGCTACTAGAACCTTTGCAGCTGCCGAGGGACGCAGATACCTGAGGATCAACGCGAGGGTGGACGGCGACGGGATCGTCGACTGCTCAGGGCCGGGTCCCGGCAGGGGAATATCCTGGTAGGCCAGTCTCTGCATCGAGGAACTCAGAAAGAGATGCCGCGGCACTGTCCTGAACGCGTTTTCGTAGAGGTTGGAGCCAAAGGCCTTATCAAGGCGGAGACTGTCCATGAGGGCGTTGCGGGCCTGGGCCATCTCCAAGGAATCGATCACCGTGCCCGAAGCTTCCTGCTGTTCCGCCCGGACGCCTCCGGAGAGTGGCAGGAGCGCCAGTAATGCGAAAAGGATCAGGGTTCTTTGCGGGAATCGGCGCATACCATGACAGTGTATCAGGAAATTTACAGGTTGTCACATCACCTCGCGGATCGTTGCCTCTCCCCGATATTTCTGGTAGTATCGGCGGTATTCCCGCCCAGGAGAGGAGTCACCCATGGAAGGACAAGTGCTGGAGAAGGCGTATGATCCCAAGGATTTCGAGGATCGGATCTATCAATTCTGGCTCGAGAATGGACTTTTCAAGCCCGCGGAGGGAAACGGGAAACCTCCCTACGTGATAACCATGCCTCCTCCCAATGTAACCGGCGTCCTCCATATGGGCCATGGCCTGAACAACTCGCTTCAGGATATCCTCGTCAGGTACCATCGGATGATGGGGAGACCGACCCTCTGGCTTCCCGGCACCGACCACGCGGGAATTGCGACTCAGCACGTCGTCGAGAAACGGCTCCGGAAACAGGGAAAAACCCGCCACGACATCGGCCGCGACGCCTTCATCGCCGAGACGTGGAAGGTCAAGGAGGAGCATCACGCCATCATCGTGAAACAGCTGCGCAAGCTCGGAGCATCCTGCGACTGGTCCCGGGAACGCTTCACCCTTGACGAGGGGCTTTCCCGCGCGGTCCGCGAGGTCTTCGTGACCCTCTACGAACGGGGCCTCGTGTACAAGGGGAATTATCTCGTGAACTGGTGCCCCTCCTGCGGTACCGCCCTTTCGGACGACGAAGTCGAGCACCAGGAGACAGCCGGAAGGATGTACCGATACCGGTACCCGTTTTCCGACGGTTCCGGCTCCATCGTCATCGCCACCACCAGACCCGAAACCATGCTCGGGGACACGGCGGTCGCCGTCCATCCGGACGACGAACGATACCGCGGCGCGGTCGGGAAGAAAGTGGATCTTCCCCTTACCGGCCGCTCCATCCCCGTCATCGCCGATTCCTATGTGGACATGGAGTTCGGAACCGGCGCGGTAAAGATCACCCCGGCCCACGACCCCAACGACTACGCGATGGCCGAACGCCATAACCTTGATAAAGTGAATATCCTCAATCCTGACGGAACCTTGAACGGCAATGTCCCCAAGCCATACCAGGGGCTTCCCGTCCTCGAGGCGCGGAAAAAGGTCGTTCAGGATCTGAAGGACGCAGGAGTCTATATCGACGACGTCGAGCATGTTCATCAGGTGGGGCACTGCTACCGCTGCAACACCGCGATCGAACCGTTCCTCTCCGAACAGTGGTTCGTGCGCATGCGCGAACTCGCCGTGAAAGCCCTCGGTGCGTGGGAGCAGGGGAGGGTGCGTTTCTTTCCGAAGAAGTGGGAGAACACCTATGCCCACTGGATGAGGACCATCCGTGATTGGTGCATCTCGCGCCAGCTCTGGTGGGGGCACAGGATTCCCGTGTGGTACTGCGATGACTGCGGCGAGATGATGGTGCTCCGGGAAGATCCAGCCGTGTGCGCGCGCTGCGGCTCGAAGCGCATCCGTCAAGACGATTTCGTGCTCGACACCTGGTTTTCGTCTGCTCTTTGGCCCTTTTCCACACTCGGCTGGCCAGAGAAGACGAAGGATCTGGAACGGTTCTTCCCCTCGTCGACCCTCGTGACGGGTTACGACATCATCTTCTTTTGGGTGGCCAGGATGATCATGACCAGCGAGGAGTTCATGGGGCGGGAACCCTTCCGCGACGTCTACATCACGGGTCTCGTCCGCGACATCCATGGCAGGAAGATGTCGAAGTCGCTGGGGAACGGCATCGACCCCCTCGATATCATCGAGACGTACGGCGCGGACGCCCTCAAATTCACCCTCGCCTTCCTCGCGGCGCAGGGTCAGGACATCCCCGTTGAGAGGGACACCTTTAAACTCGGTTCCAAGTTCGCCAACAAGGGCTGGAACGCGGCCCGCTTTCTCCTCATGAACATGGAGGGGGCTCAGATTCGACCCATCGGAGACATCATTCTCACGGATATCGACAGATGGATCTACCACCGTCTCAACGAAACGGTCCTCGTCGTCCATAGGGCCATGGAATCCTACCGTTTCAACGAGGCCTCGTCGGCCATGTACGAGTTCTTTTGGAACGACTTCTGCGACTGGTACATCGAGGCGTCCAAGCTCTCGCTGTACGGAACGGATAGGGACGAGAAGGAGCGGGCTGTCTCGCTCCTCTGTCACCTCTTAGACGAGTCTCTCCGGCTCATGCATCCCTTTCTCTCGTTCGTCACAGAGGAGATCTACCAGAAGCTGCCAGGGCACGGGTTTGCCCTCATCAACGCCGCGTACCCTGCCGCGAAGGAGGGGAGAAACGCCCCGGAGGCCGCTTCCCGTTTCGAATCGCTCAAGGAGCTCATTACAGCGGTGAGGACCCTGCGCAGCGAATTCGCCGTTTCCCCGGAACGAAAGGTCGCGGTGTGGGTGAAGATCGACCCCGGCTTCCCGCATGCGGAGTTCTTCAGATCCTATACCGAACTCGCCGATCTCCTCATGGGAGCTTCCGGGATCGTGATCTCCCAGAACAGGCCGGACAAGGCCGGCGCGGTTCCCGTACCGGGGTCAGGTTTCGAGGCCTTCGTCTTTATACGGGACGTCATAGACGTCCCGAAAGAGATCGCGAAGCTCCGAAAGGAAGGGGAAAAACTGGAGAAACTCATTTCGGCGCAAGACGCGAAACTTGGAAACGACTCCTTCCTCTCCAAAGCACCGCCCGAGGTGATCGTAAAGGAGAAAGAGAAGCTCGCGGAATTCAGCGAGCGTCTCTCGAAAATTCGGTCCTACCTCCAGGAACTCGGATAGACGCGGGCTGAATCAGACGAAGAGGCTCGCCTGACTCTTTCCGGCCGCTTCAAGGAAGGCGGCGACCCCCCCGATCTCGACTCCGTCGATCAATTCCTCCGCGGATACTCCCATGACATCCATGGACATCTGGCATCCGACCATGCGGACACCGCTCTCCACAGCGGTCTTGATCATCGTTTCCAGTGAATCGACGTTCTTGGATTTCATCCTCTTCCGCATCATGACGGCGCCCATGCCGAGCATGTTCATCTTGGAGAGGGAGAGCCCCCGCGAGTCCTTGGGCAGCATCATGGCGAACAACCGCCCCATTAGGTCCTTTTTCACCCTCACCCGGTGGTCCTTCTTGATGACGGAAAGCCCCCAGAATGTGAAGAACATGGTCACCTTTTTCCCGGCGGACGCCGCACCGTTGGCGATCACGAAAGAGGCGAGCGCGCGGTCAAAGTCGTCGCTGAATACGACGAGGGAAACGGCGTTCTCAGCGCCGCCTGCCGAAGGAAGCGGGGGGCCGCCCGAGCCCTTTTCGACCAGGGCGGTCACCTTCCCGCCCCTCTCCTCGATGCTCACCAGGCTGTTGCCGGTCATGGAGCACCATGACTTCACGTCTCTGGCGAATCCGGGATCGGTTGCTGTCTGGAGGATCCGGTCGCCCGGTTCTATCTTCTCCATCTCCCGTTTGATCCGCATGATCGGTCCGGGGCATTGAAGGCCGCAGGCGTTCACCTCGATGACTTTCTTAGGCCGCTTGTCGGCATAGGGATCCACCTGGTAGATGACCTCGTCCTTTCCGATGAAATCGCCTGAAAAGATATCCTCGTTTCCCTGCTTCTGGGTTGCCAGGCTGTAGGTCTTGAATCCTCCGGAGAGGTTTCGGACCTGCGGAAAGCCGTTCTGTCTGAGTATCCGTTCGGAGAGATAGGCTCGGTGGCCTACTCCGCAGAAGAGGACCACAAGCCGATCCCTGGGGATCTCCGAAAGCCGATTCCTGATTTCCGTGTGCGGTATGTTGACCGCTCCCTCGATCGTGTCGATCGCGAATTCCTCGGGAGTTCTGACGTCGACGAGGAATCGTTCACTTGGATCGAGGGCGATGAACTCATCCCAGGTGATATGGACGCTCTTTCCACCGATGATGTTCTCCCCGACGAATCCCACGATATGGACCGGGTCTTTCGCTGACGAGTACGGAGGGGCGTACGCATGCTCGATCTCCTGGAGATCGAAGAGAGAGCCCCCCCTTCCAAGGATCGATGCGATCAGATCGATCCGCTTGTCGACCCCTTCATATCCGACGATCTGCGCACCGAAGAGCCGGCCGCTCTCCGGGTGGAAGATCACCTTGACGCTCATGGGCACGGCTTCGGGATAGTATCCCGCATGGGAGGAGCTGTGCGCCACGAGGGTTTTGTAGGGAAGCCCTTCACTTCTGCAGTTCTTTTCGGAAAGTCCCGTGGCCGCAACGGTCAGGTCAAAGACTTTCGCTATCCCCGTCCCGATGCTCCCCCTGTATGTCCGGATGTTCCCAAAAACGATATTGTCGGCCGCGATCCGGCCCTGTCTGTTCGCGGGTCCGGCGAGAGGTGTCACCCGCGGCTTTCCGGTGATCGGATTGGGGAACTCGATCGCGTCCCCCACCGCGTAGATGTCGGGATCCGATGTCTGGAGATAGGAATTGACGACGATTCCCCGGCTCTCCCCCGTCGCCAATCCTGCGTTCCTGGCGAGAGCAGACTCGGGGCGCACGCCGATGGAGAGGAGAACCATATCCGTCTCAATCCTTTTTCCGCTCGAGAGGCTCACAACGATCCGATGGCCGTCCTGAGCGCGGGAGAACGAGGAAACGCCGTCTTTAAGATAGAACTCGACATTTTTCGTCTTGAGATGCTGGTGGACCTCGGCGGCCATTTCATAGTCCAGGATGCTCATCACCTGGTCGAGTGCCTCCACGATGGTCACGAAAATTCCCCTGCGGTGGAGGTTCTCCGCCATTTCGAGGCCGATGAAACCGGCGCCGATGATCACGGCGCGGCGGGGTTTCCTCTTTTCGATGAAATCCTTGATGGAATCCGTATCGGGAACGTTCCTGAGAGTGAAGATTCCGGGCATGTCGATCCCCGGAATGGGCGGTTTGACCGGCTCGGCACCGGGGGAGAGCACGAGTTTGTCGTAGGATTCCGGATACTCCTTTCCCGTCGTGAGATCGCGGACTAATACATGCTTTTTTTCTCTGTCGATCGCGATGGCTTCGTGAGAGACGCGCACGTCGATGTTCAAAGCGGCCTTGAAACTCTCGGGGGTTTGGACGAAGAGTCGATCCCGTTCGGGGATGACATCTCCGATGTAATAGGGAAGTCCGCAGTTGGCGTATGAAATGTAGGAACCCCGTTCGAAGACGATGATCTCGGCTTGCTCGTTGTTTCTCCGAAGCCGCGCGGCCGTCGTGGCGCCGCCGGCTACTCCTCCGATAATGCAGCATTTCATGCGTTTATCTCCTCTGCATCCGATACTACGGATGGAATGAGATGGA
>CAZPZF010000163.1:0-5777 GCA_964590705.1 uncultured Spirochaetales bacterium
ACCCCGAAGGCGGCGACCACCGCGGTGCCGAATCCGTTCACGATCCCCTGCAGATCCGTAAAGCCGAGGGCGGATACCCCCTGCCCGATCGAAGACGGAAGGCCGATGGAGAGGAGGAGTCGGTAGGCTTCCGGGCGGGGGCGGAGGTTCTGCCTGGACAGCCGGATTCCCCTTTCCCCTTTGACCAGGATGAGCAGGGAGACGGCGGACGCCGTAAACTGGGAGAAGACAGTTGCGAAAGCGGCCCCCTTCACCTCCATGGAGGGAATGGGACCGGCGCCGAACACCAAGAGCGGGTCGAGGATAATGTTGAGGATGACGGCTCCTCCCTGGACGAGGAGAGGGGTAAGGCTGTCGCCGATTCCCTGCAGACTGCCCTGCAGGATGAAGGCCATGAACATGAAGGGGAGCCCCGCGAAGATGATGGTCATGTACTGCAAGGTATACAGCCGGGCCTCGTCGGGAACGAGGAGGATCTTGATGAAAAGAGGAGAGAGGAGGATCCCCGCGGCCGCGATAGCCAGCGATGTCGCGGTCATGAGGGTCGTCATCTGTCCGAGATAGAAGTCCGCCTTTTCCTTGTCCCCCTTTCCGATCGACTGCGCGATGAGGGTCGTCCCCGCCGACGCGAAGCCGAAGCCGAAGACAATCAGGAACGAGAAGATGTTGAGGGCAATGGAAGGTGCGGAGACCGCCTCCTTTCCCAGCCTTCCAAGAAAGAAAGTGTCGGCAAGATTGTACATGGTCTGGAGGAGATTGGCCGCCACGATGGGAAGCGCGAGGCGCATGAGCTTGCCGTACAGGTCGGAATCCCATTTGACGGGAGTTCGGAGGGATATCATGGGGAGAGCGCTCCTTGGAGCTGTGCTTCGGTGCCGGCGCAGGCTTCAGGCCAAGGATAGCGAAACAGCTCGTGTTGCGCAAGAACCCCATGCCCCGCGAATCGGGGCTTCCATCTCCTGCCGTAAGAGCGTTACTGGACTCATCAATAATCCAAAAAAGTGGCTCTATTAAAAATAAAAATATATGCATATACTTCAGTCCAGTTAGAGACGGGTTTTCCCGTCTTCCGGCGGAGGGTAGTCAAGTATGGAAAGCGGCGGGAAATCCACCGGGATTTCGACATTCGGAACCGCACTGCTCTGGGCGGGAGTCGCGGTGTCGGTGTCCGAAATCTGGGCGGGGAGTCTTCTCAGCGAGGCGGGGCTGGTCTTCGGCCTTTTGATCATCGTTGCCGGGCATATCCTCGGCGGACTGGTTCTCAGCGCGTCGGGGAGGATCGGAACCCGGCATCGGATCATGTCCATGCAGAGCACGCGGCTCGTTCTCGGGAACAGGGGTTCGATCATTCCCTCGCTGCTCAACGTCCTCCAGCTCGTAGGCTGGGCCACCATCATGCTCGCCCTCAGCGGCGAAATAGGGGCGCGGGTAGGCGAACGGTTCGGCGGCGTCTGGGCAAGCAAGGTCTTCTGGATCGTCCTCATCGGGGCGGGCACCCTCGCCTGGTCCTTCCTGGTGGGAAGCACCAAACTGCAGTGGGTACACACGATCGTCATCGTCGCGCTTCTGGTCTTGAGCGGAGTCATGACCTGGCTCGCGTTGAATCCCGATTATTACCAGATCGAGAGGCCGTTCGTCACGCCCCTCAGCTTCGGCAGGGGGATGCGCCTCATGGATCTTGTAATCGTCATGCCGATCTCGTGGGTCCCCTTGATCGCCGACTACTCCAGGCTTGCCAGAAGCGAACGCGGGGCCTTCTGGGGCTCCTTCTTGGGGTACGGTATCGCCTCCACCTGGATGTACGTCATCGGTCTCGTCGTCTCCCTCGCCACGGGCACGGACGATCCGTCAGCCAATATCCTCATGATGATGGGCAACCTCGGCCTGACGATTCCGGCAATCTTCATCGTATTCTCCTCAACCATGACGAGCGATTTCCCGGACATATACTCCTCCGCATGCTCCCTTTTCAACGTCCATCCCCGCATCAAACCGGTCTACACGATGTGGGCAACGGGGATCCTCACCATCGTCCTGGCGATCTTCTTCGATCTCAGCAGGTTCGAGACTTTCCTCAACGCCGTGGGAGCCGTGTTCGTTCCTCTCTTCGCGGCCCTGCTCTGCGAGTATTTCCTGAAGAGGAAGCAGGATCTCTCGGGCGTCGACTTCGAAACCGGCGCCGGCCTGGAGTTCACCGGAGGATTCAGGGTCAGCGGGATCGTCATCTGGGGAATCGGGATCATCGCATACTTTCTCGCGCGGAAACTCAATTTTCGGCTGGGCGGTTCGATTTCCTCTTTCATTCTGACGGCCATCCTGTATATACTGATAGGAGGAAGGAACCAATGACCCTATGGGTACAAGACTCTGGTTCATTGCAGAGGAGAACGGAAAGCCCCTGAAGGTATTCCCTTCCCGGAGAACCGCCGAGTACGAACTCGAGGCGATGGCGAGGGAGGAGGAGACGGCGGAAGACTATGTCGTCTATCCGATATACCTCGACGAACTCGAGGAACATGAGAGGGAACTCGAATTAGCCGAGGAAGAAGGCTACGTCTAGCGCGTCCGCTGTGCCTCGGCAACCCGCCTTGTTTTTTCCGCGAGCGTACCTTTTTCCAGAGACTCGGCACCAGCTGCGGCAGGGAGAGGCTGGATGGATCCGTCGTTCCTCGAAGCGGCGGGACACACGAGGTCGTTGGCCTCGACGCTTCGTCCGAACCTGAGAACGTTCAGCATGAAGATCTCCAGTTTGTTCACGAGGTTGGGTGGAAGGAGGTTGCCGTCCACCTCGACCGAGATGAACGGGAAACCCCGTTCCCTCGCCCAGGGGGTGTAAAGGCCCTCGATCACCCGTCCGATGAGGCAGGCGAAGGGGCTGATGTTCACGACACCCGAATAACCCTGCTCCATGGCCGTGGACGCGACTCCGGTTGAAACGGCGATCTCCGAATTCAGCTCCAGATTAAGGAAGTGCTTTGTCGTGTTTCCCATGATGGTCCGCATGTCGTGCGGGCACGGCGGCACGAGTCCGCTCTTCTCGAGGATCCGGCGGACCTTGCGTTCCACCGCCTCCTTCCACGCGTCTTCTATTCGGTATCGGATGAAGCTCCGAAGTTCACGCGAGAAGGCTTTCCGGTGCCAGGGCACCAGGCGGAGGCGCTTCCTGATATCATAGTCCCGGACGAACGCCGTGTAGTGGATCCATTCCGCGATTCCCGAAACCTTTCCGATGATCCGTTTGGCGCTGAAAAGATCGACAAGCTCGTCCACCGCGTAGTCGTCTCTTCGGACGTAGATCTCGCCCACGATGAGGACGCGCGGGGTTTCGCGGACGGGCCGAGCCAGGGGGATGCCGCGAAGCTGCTTAGCCATGGTCCTCAGCGCGGGTACGAGGTTCTTCAGATCACGCTCTACCTCGACGAGGAGGTTTTCCCAGAGCTCGTCGAATCTGCGCAGGGCGCTTTCTCGGTCCATGGCGCAGGCGCGGAGCGACGTATGGATGTCCTTCAGATAATCCGCCGCGGCGATCCCCCACCACATGTTCTTCGAGAAGTCCGGTCCCAGCTCGTTGTAGGAATTGTCGGAACTGAGGGTGAAAACCACGACATTCTCGAGCCTGAGGTCCTGGAACAGGTTCCTGAAGAAGACCGCGTACTGCCCTGTTCTGCACGGTCCCGTGGTTTCGGGAACGAAGAGGAGGTAGATCTCGTCCTTGCGGTACTCCTCCGACGAGAGGAATTTCAGCGCGCTTCCGAGGACGATGTGGCTGGGAACGCATTCCTTTCCCGAGGCGTGCGATCTGGCGATCTGGATGGTCCGCCTGTCAGCAACGGGCAGGGGTACGGCCGCAATGCCGGTCGCCCTGAGCGCGGCTGCGCTGAGCCTGGTAGAGAGGTCACCCATGTTCGAGAGGAGGAGCTTCACCCGCCCGTTTCCTATGATCGGTATCTTCTCGTTCCGATTCGTGTCGAGGATGTGGATCGGCTCCTTTCCGTTGTTCACGAATTCGAGTCCATTTGCATAGTGCGAGTCCGAGAGCTCGGCCGCCTTGAGGCGGTAACCGTCGATGATGTCGAGAAAGGCCTCCACGCGGGTATCGATTCCCGCGTCCGCCGAATGGCTGTCCAGCTCGAGGATGAGGAAGGGCTTGGTGCCCATGTACCAGCGCAGGTAGTGGAGCATGAAGGAGTCGGGAGCGCAGGAGAAGTTGGAGATGAAGGTGACGTAGATGTTGGGCTCTTCCTTGACGAGAACCGCGGTTTTCATGTCCTGCTGGCCGTAGTACCAGTACATGTTCCTGAAGATGGTCCTGTCCCCAAACGGGAGGATGTCGAAGGGAATGACCGTGAAGCCTCGGCTGGTGAATTTTCGCGGAACTCCCATGTTCGCGTCTTTGGTAAAAGCGTTGTAGGGTCTACCCAGCAGGGCGATCACGGGTCGAGAATCGATCCGCGCCGCGGCGAGGGCATCCTCGCCGAGTTTTGCCGCGGCTTTTTCGTATTCCTCTTGTTTCGAGAGCGCGATCCTGAAGGCGTCACGGATCTCCGCCGCGCCGATTCCCAGGCGGGTTCCAAGGTCCGTGAAGAACTCGAGCGCCTTCTCGGTGCCGAACTTGAAACTCACGACAAGGGGAAGGAATCGTCCGGCGGGGACTTCGGGAAACGCCTTGACGATGTAGTAGGGAAGACCCTGGGTGATGGGGCAGAAGTTCGCATGGACGTCCTTCTCGTAGCTGTTCATGTCCCTGAAGTGGGGCAGAAGGATATAATCGGTCCCCCTGTTCACGAGATCCTGGACCGCCCCGTGGGCGATTTCCGCAGGGAAACAGTACGTGCTCTCCGTTCTGGCCACTCCCTCGTGGGGGATCTCGTCCGAGAGGATCGTCTCTATTCCCAGTGAATGGAAGAACCACGCGTACAGCGGATACAGGGTATAGACCGAGAAACAGCGTGGGATCCCGATGGTGTACTTCCTGCGTGCCTGGAAGGACCCGGGGGGAGCGAACTCCACGAACATGAGGTCCATCCTCCGGGCGACCCAGTCGACCGCGTCGCTTCTCGTCCCGGTTTTACGCCTCGAGTTGGTGTATTTGCTGCACCGTCCGCCAAAGAGGTATTTTTCCCCGTTCACCGCAAGGACCTGGATGGGGCAGCGGTTCTCGCATGTCTTGCAGACGAATTCCCGCTCGTAGACGATCGTCGTATCGATGAGCGCGTCGATATCGTACGATCCTTTCCCGAGGAGCCCGTCCCGCTCCTTCTGCATGGCGAGAAGCCCGACCCCGAAACAGCCCATCAGCTCCGGGGAAGGAGGAACGAGGATCTCCTTTCCCAGGAGCATCGCGAAAGCGAGGGGAACGGCCTTGTTCTTCGCCACCCCGCCTTGGAGAAAGATCCTCTTGCCAATGGTCCTGTTCCCGACCACCCTGTTCAGGTAGTTGGATACGATCGATGTTACGATGCCGGCCGTGATATCCTCGCGCGTGGCCCCCTGCTGGACCGCCTTCCTGATGTCCGAGTTGATGAAGGCGGAGCAATGCTCCCCGAATTTAAGGGGTCTTTCCGCTTGGAGCGCGATGTCCCCGATCTCCGAAGCGCTCTCGATGTTGAGGTCGCCCTGCGCCGATTCCTCGAGAAAACTTCCGGTTCCCGCGGAACAGGCCTCGTTCATGGCGTAGTCGATGGGCACCTTGTTCTTCAGCAGAACGTATTTCGCGTCCTGTCCGCCGATCTCGAAAATCGAGTGCACAGCGTCGCTGTAGAACGTGGATCCCACGG
>CAZPZF010000163.1:5787-7779 GCA_964590705.1 uncultured Spirochaetales bacterium
ATCGCTTCCTCCAGGCTGGTCTTACCTTTCAAATGGGCGATGATCTCGCGGTAGACGCCGGGGGTCGGGAGGAACACGCCCAGGATCTCCCTGGACGATCCCGTCGTGGCCGTCAGGCTGATCCTGATCCCCGATTCAGGAACGCTTCCCGCGCCCGTGTCCGCCATGATCTTCTCACGGATGGCCTTGAGGCAGTTCTTCAGCGCGCCGACGGGATCCCCATGCGTTCTTCCGTAATGGGAGGCCGCAATTTCCTTTGTCTCCGCATCGATGAGGCACGCTTTGGTCGTTGTCGAGCCGCCGTCGACCCCCAGAACGTACTCCCTTCCTCTCCGTACGTAACCCGTGCGCGATTCGTGGTATCTGACCAAGCCGCGGCTCTTCTTGAGATCCTCGTACCGCTCGAACTTGACCTCATTGCTTCCGATGAGCTTTTCCCGCGGAGGAAGGGGGGTTCCGGCCGTCCGGGCTAGAATCGCCGCTCCCGCTGCCTCGAAGTACGGCGCTTCCGGGGGAATCACGAACCGGATTCCGGGGTTGCGCTCCGACAATCTGCGGATGAAATGGCGATTCTGCGTAGTGCCTCCTGCGAGGAGAACCGTTCCCTGCGTGATCCGCGCCCGTGCGAGGAAGTCCGTTACTTTAGTGGCCATGACGTCGCTCAAAGAAACGACGATGTCGGCTTTCGAAGCCTCGCGCTTGTTGAGCCGATGGGTACAGTCGCTCTTCATGAAAACCGAGCATCTGGTCGAGAGAGGGAGGACCCGCGAGTCGTCGGGAATGCCGTTCACCTCTTCCAGGTTCATGTCCATCCTGGCCAGCTGCTGCTTGAAGAACTCGCCCGTGCCCGACGCGCACTTGCTTCCGGAGAAAGTGGCCGTGATTTTCCGCTCCCCGTCCATGGTGTAGACCACGAGGTCCTCTCCGCCCATGCTCACGACCGCGTCGAATCGTTCGGGGTACAGCTGGAGCGCTGTTTCGATGCAGAGGGGTTCTATCGCGCTGCTCACCATGAACAGCTTTCTTCCCTCGGTTCCGGTCACGACGCACGGGATCCCCTCCGGGTACAGGCCGTCGGGGATGAGGCGCCACAGGGCCTCACCGAGATTACCCTCGTGGGGGAGCACGCCGCTCCAGAGTATGGTATCGTCTTCGAGAAGGACAGCCTTGATGCTTGACGACCCTGCATTAATACCGAAGCTCTTCATGATGCCCTCGCTTCCTGCCTCCAGCCTTTACCGTGATTGGTGATCGTTTTTTTCCGAGTGAGGCCTGATTATCCATTGATCTTTCGTGCGGCTGCCGCATAGTAGCACATCCGGTTTTTTATGATAAGATGCCACATGCATGAACTGATTCTCGAGCACGATGGGGCGAGGATCCCCTTTTCCCTGAAGCGCTCGGCGCGCAAAACCGTTGGAATACGGATCGAACCCGACGCATCCGTTACGGTCACGGCTCCGCGTGATATGTCGTTCGACCGGATCCTCTCTCTCCTGCGCACCAAGACGGGCTGGATGATCCGCAAGTGCAAGGAGGTCCGCGGCCGCGCACGGGCAGGCGAGCGGGGAGGGGGAAGGATCGCCGCGTTCGAGGACGGAGGCCTCTTCCCCTACCTGGGGGGCCTCTATACGCTTCGGGTCACGGACTCCGCTCCAGGCCGCCGAACAAGCCGAAACCGCGTAACGCTCGTTTCCGCGCCCATGGGCGATGATCGCGGCGGCGGAAGAGTCGCCGGCGTCCTTTCCCTTTCCTGTCCGCTGCCCGCCGATGCCGAACGGATCGCGGGGATACTCCGCCGCTGGTATAGAACCGAAGCTGATCGCGTCATATCCCAGCGTTTCGTCTCTATCTGGGGTTCCCTACCGGCGGGCCGGATACCCGGGGAGCCTGATTTCTCCCTGCGGAGGATGAGGAGGCGCTGGGGAAGCTGCTCGGCTTCCGGAACGGTAACATTGAACCCCTATCTCGTATGCGCGCCGCTTCGATGCG
>CAZPZF010000164.1:0-7712 GCA_964590705.1 uncultured Spirochaetales bacterium
ATCCCGGGGGAGAGCCGATGAGCCGAGCCACCGTATGCTTCTCCTGATACTCGCTCATGTCGAAGCGGTGGAGGGTCACCCCCAGGGAAAGGGCGAGCTGGCGGGCCAGCTCCGTCTTTCCGACGCCGGTGGGACCCACGAAGAGGAAAGACGCTACGGGTTTCCCCTCCTCCCTGAATCCAGCGCGCGAACGCTTGATGGAATCGACGACCGCATGTACAGCCGCGTCCTGGCCGAAGATGGCACCGAGGAGGTCGGTTTCAAGGACACGCAGCCTCTCCTTCTCGGAATGGGATACCGTCTTTTCGGGGACGTTGCCCATCCGTGAGACGACCTTCTCGATCTCCGCTTCCGTGATTATCTGAGGAGCGGGCCGATCCTCCTTGAAGGAGAGGATCCGCATATACGCGCCTGCCTCGTCGATCACATCGAGGGTCTTGTCCGGCTGGTTCCGCTCCAGGATGAACTGATCGGAAAGCTCGACCGCGGCCTTGATCGCCTGCGGCGTATACGTCACCCCGTGGTATTCCTCGTAGCGTCCCTTGAGCTCGCCGGCGATGAGCAGGGTTTCTTCCGTAGACGTGGGCGGGACATCGATCTTCTGGAAACGCCGGGAGAGGGCGTGGTCTTTCTCGAAGTACTTCTTGAAATCGTCATAGGTGGTCGAACCGACGCAGCGGATCTTGCCTGTGCTGAGAGCGGGCTTCAGGATGTTGGAGGCGTCCATGGAGCCTCCGGATGTGGCTCCAGCCCCGACGATCGCGTGAATCTCGTCTATGAAGAGAATCGCCTTTCCCTTTTCGGAAAGCTCCTTGATCACGGCCTTGAGCCTCTCCTCGAAGTCCCCTCGATACCTGGTTCCCGCGAGGAGGGAGCCCATATCCAGGCTGTACACCTCGTAGCCGATGAGGTTCGGCGGCACCGCCTCCGAAGCGATCCGTGCGGCAACCCCCTCCGCGAGCGCGGTCTTTCCGACGCCCGCGTCCCCTACGAGGACGGGATTATTCTTAAGCCTTCGGCACAGAACCTGCAGAATCCTCTCAAGAAGAGCGTCGCGGCCGATGAGCGGCTCCAGGTTCCCCTTCCTCGCCTCGGAGGTCAGTTCGCGGGCGAAGGTCTTGAGCGCGGAACCCCGCGCTTTCCTATCCTTTCCGGGCGCCACTCCGCCGCGGTCGGCCTCTTCGCCGTCCAGCCCATCGCCGTTCCCGACGTCTTCCTCAGAACCATCCCAAGCACCGTGACTGATCACCTCGAGAAGGGCGAGTCTCGTTACCCCGGCCTTCTTGAGGAAGTAGGAGCTGAAGGATTTCTCCTCATCGAAGATGGAAACGAGGAGGTCGCCGATACCGATCGATTCCTGCGCGGAACTCTCGGAATGGAACACGGCGCGCTGGATGACGTTTTGGAATCCGAAGGACTGTACCGGTTCCCTCTTCTCCCGGACGGGCACCCGTTTGTCGAGATGGACTTCGAGTTCGGCCACGATCGTATCCGGATCGGCCCCGCACTCCTCGAGGATCCTACGAGCCGGGTCGAAGAACAGGGAAGCGTAGAGCAGATGCTCCGGCGTCAGATACTCGTGTTTTCTCTCCTTCGCGTGGAGAAACGCCGCGTTCAGGATACCCTGTACATCCTCGCTGATCTTCACGGATCTCTCCTAGACCTCTTCCATCGTCGCGAGAAGGGGAAACTCCCTCTCCTTCGCCAAACCCCGCACCTGGGCGATCTTCGTACTCGCGATATCGAAGGTATACACCCCGACGACCCCCTTCCCCTTCCGGTGCACGTCGAGCATGATCTTCGTCGCCTCGATAGCGGTCTTGTTGAATACGGAGCGCAGGACCTCCACCACGAAATCCATGGTCGTGTAATGATCGTTGTGCAGGATGACCCGGTACATGGGCGGTTCCCGCAGCTCCTCCTCGGCGTTGGATTCGGGTCTCGATACCTTTACGTCACCGGATGCCTCTTCCACGTCCTGCCTCTTTCCTCTTGTTGCTTACTCCCCATAGAGATGGGTATATTGATGCAACAGCTCCAGCGTCCTTTCCTTACAATTCCCGCAGACCGTCCCTATTTTTGTCCTGTTCTGGAGATCCTCATACGTCCTGGCCCCGTTCTTGACAGCGTCCTCGATGTCATGGTCGGTCACCTCCATGCAGGTGCAGACGATCTCCGCCTTCTCTCGCTTGATCCGTTCCGCCATGCCGTTTCTTCGGTAATAGTCCTCGATAGCGGCGCGCAACGCTTTGTCCCCCAGAACGGAACAGTGGATCTTATGCTCAGGTAGTCCGCCGAGATGCGCTACGATGTCCTTCGGCTTGACATTGTAGGCATCCTCCAGCGTCTTGCCCTTCACGTACTCCGAGAGAATGGACGTGCTCGCGATGGCGCTCGCGCAGCCATACGTTTTCCACTTGCAATCCTCGATCTTCCCATCCTTCACCTTGATAGCCACAAGCATTTGATCGCCGCAGCGTATGTTTCCGACGACCCCCTTACCGTCCTCTTGATAATTTTTTTCGTCCTCGAGGACATTCCTTGGATGCGTGAAATGATCCTTTACCGTATCAGAATACAACCAATCGCTCATCACGTTCCTCCTGCAGGGTCGTCATATCGTATCAATTTGCGACTGCCTTTACGTTACAGGCCGCGCAGGCCGCATCAACCGGGGCTTTTTGCGAATAGACGGTGGACATGGCCCGTATCCGCTCGATGATCGGCGGCAGCTTTTCCAGCACATAGTCGATCTCTTCATCGGTTGTGCCGTAGCCCAGGCTGAAGCGTATGGAACCGTGGGCCAGCTCGGGGCCTATTCCCGTCGCCATAATGACATGCGAAGGTTCGAGGCTCCCGGTCGCGCAGGCCGAGCCGGTCGAGACGGCAATTCCCTCGATGTCGAGGTAGAGGAGGATCGATTCACCCTCCGCGCCGATGAACGAGACGTTCAGGGTGCCGGGAAGGACATCCGTGGGATGCCCGTTTATCCGGATGTCCGGCACACTCGCGGCGATCCCGTCCCGGAGCCTGTTTCGCAGCTTCCGAAGACGCTCGATTTCCTCGTCCATCTCCTCCATGGCGAGCGCGGACGCCTTGCCGAGCCCGATGATCCCGAGGTTGTTCAGGGTTCCCGCCCTTCTGCCCCCCTCCTGGTGCCCCCCGTGGATGAGGGAACAGTAGGGGGAACCGGAGCGCACGTACAGGAATCCGGTCCCTTTCGGAGCGTAGAGCTTGTGGCCAGAAAAGCTCAGGAAATCGACCCCGAGCTCATGAACCTTGAACCTCACCTTGCCCACGGCCTGTACCGCGTCGGTATGCATAAGAGCACCGTTTTCATGGGCAAGCCGAGTCACGGTTTCGATGTCCTGGATCGTTCCGATCTCGTTGTTCGCGAACATGATGGAGACCAGCGCCGTCTTCTCGCTGAGCTTTTCCGCGTACTCGTCCATGTTCAGTTTTCCCTGTGAATCGACCCCGATCTCGTGAACGGTGAGACCGCGGCGACGGAGCGCCCTGGCTGTCTCCAGGACGCTGGGATGCTCGATGGCTGATGTGATGATCTCGTTCCTCTCCCCGAAGTACCCTCCGCAGCAAGCCTCCCCGCATCGGAGGAGCTTGAGCACGGTATTGTTCGATTCGGAGCCTCCGCCCGTGAATATGATCTCCTCGGTTCCGGCCCCGATCAGCTTCGCGCACCTCTCACGCGCCAGCTCGATCCTTGCGTGGGCCTCCCTGCCGAAAACATGCATGCTCGAAGGATTCCCGAACAGATCCATCGAATCGACAAGTTCCTTCTTCACCTCCGGGTGAAGGGGGGTCGTGGCGTTGTAGTCCATATATATCCGTCTATTCATCTCTTCCCTCTCCCTTGAAAAAATCCGTGGAACTTCCTCCCGAAGGGTCGGTCAGCAGGATCGACAGGTCTATCGAACGCAGGAAGCTCTCCATCTCTCTTTCCAGCTTGTTCCAAATCGGCCGGGCCCTGCACGAAGACTCGTGTACGCAAGAATCTCCCCCGCATGTGCAGGAGGAATCGGTCATTGCGGCCTCTACTGCTGAAACGACATCGAAGAGGCTCACCTCGCCCACCGGCCGCGCCAGGGTGTATCCCCCGACCGGTCCCCTGCTCCCATGGACGATCTCCCCTCTTCGCAGCGACTGAAAGATGCTCTCCAGGTATTTCCTGGATATCCCTTCCTTCTCCGCGATCTGTTTTACGCTTACGGCCTTTCCCTCACCGGCTGAAACGACGTGATACAGGGCTCGTACGGCGTACCGGGTCTTTGTGGTAAGGTTTAGCATGGATACCGCCTATTTCCTATCCTCACGGTATGAAATATACGTATCAAAAGGTGCTTGGTCAAGAGGGATCGACGTCCCGCGGGGCGCAATCGTTTCTTTGCCCGCGGCCTCAGCGTTCACCTGTTCTCCATGGACGGTAGCGCTTCACGTACCCGCAGGTCCGCGGAAGCCAGCAGCAGAAGAGGGCCGCGGCAATGGTCATCGGCCGGCATTCCGGACAGAGCGAAAAGCGCTTTTCATAGATCGTACACAAGCGGCTTGCAGGATCGAGGTATTTGCAGGGTTTTTCCATATCGGCGTACGGGCGTCCCATCCGGTCGAAACGTTTCTCGTAACAGCAGATCCCGCATCGAAGGCAGAGCGCTTCCCAGCGGGCCTTGCGATTCTCCCGGGCGCGTGCGTTCCCGTCCGATTCAGTACGTGATGGGCGCGAAGTAGCCGAGTTCATCCCTGCCGCTCCTGGAGAAATGGTGGACTTCGACCTCGACCGGGATGTAGGTGTTCCCGAAATCGCCGGCATCATTCGATGAGTAGCGGAGAAAGTACCTGCCGCTCTCATTTTCGAAAAGATCGGTTACGATCAAGCCGATGCCCTCCGGCTGGTACAGGAGGAGGACCGAGCCTCCGGTTTCGTCGCAGAGGTACCTGTATTCGGGAGCGACCGGCCGCTTTGCCGGGTCGACCGAGACGCAGGAGAACTGGATGTGGTTGTTCCTGAGATACTGGGCAAGCTCGACGAGGCTGTACTGCTCAAAGGCGTGCGGAGGGCAGACGCCGGATGTGATGAAAACAACTGCTCGTTTGGCTCCATCGCCGAGGAGTTCCGAGGCCGCGAGCCGAAGCCCTGTGTCGAAGCGCCAGCCGGGATCCAAGCCGCTCTTGAGCGATCCGAGAGAAGCAAACTGCCTAGGCTGTGAGCCGACCGGAATCTCGACCACCGGTTCCGCGGAAGCGGAAACCACGCGCATCCGTCCACCTCGAGGGAGCGCATCGGTAATGGCCTTCAGGGCTCTTCCCGTATCGTTGAGGAAATTCTTCATCTGCGGCGACCGCTCCACGAGCAGAGCGAGGGAGATCTGGGAATCGACGTTCCCGATATAGGTGATCTCGAAATCGCCGACATCGCGCCTCCGCTCGGTCACGAGGAAGTTGCTCGAATCCAAGCCGATCATCGGGTTGCCCGACGTGTCGGTTACGGTAAGGTCAACCTGAACGACGGGGAACTTCGCGGAATCGACCCTGCCGATCTCGACATCGAGATTTGAATAGAGCCCGTGGAAATCCGAGAGGAAGAAAATCGAGTCTCCCTCGAAATCGGTCACGAGAACGATCCCGTCCTTGGCCTGGACGGCTTTGGTGACGCGCCGAGCGTTGCCGGCGAAATCGGAGAGCAGGACGAACTCTTCCGTTTCCGAGATGAAGCGATACACACGCGGCCCGTCCGCTACTAGGAATTCGCCTTGACGAAACAGGCTCAGTCCTTCCGGTTTGGACAGGATCCCGGTCCCGAAGCTCGCGATGTAGTTGCCGCTGGTATCGAAAGCCGCGATCTCCTTTTTCCGCGCGTCAGAGACATAGACAATGCCTTCCATCACCACGATGCCCGTTGGCTCCTGAAGGCCGGGGAAATCCCCCGTTCTGGTTCCGAAGGAGAACAGGAAGGTCCCGTTGATGTCGAATTTCGAAATCCTGCGATTGCCCACATCGCTCACGTAGAGGTACCCGTCTCCGTCGATCGCCAGGTACTGGGGGCCTAGGAACTCCCCGGGGCCCCTTCCCCTCTTCCCGAACCTGAGGATCTCCTTTCCATCCAGAGTCGAGCGGGCAATCCTGTCCGCGCCGTATTCGCTCACGAAGAGGAGGTTCCGTTCGGGAAGGGAAAGGATATCGAAGGGTTTGTTGAATCCCGCTAGTCCCCCCGTGATACGGGTCCGCAGGCCGGCGTTGATCGAGAAGAGGAGGACCTCGTTCGAGGCGTAGGAGGCGACATAGAAATCGCCGTTTTTCCCTACCGCGACAGAGGAGGGACGGGCGAATACCCGGAGATCGCCCTCCCGCGAGGGCAGGTTGAAAGATACGAGATGGCGGGAAACGCCGGTCAATTCCTTGCCGACTCCCCGTTTCCACGAGAGGATCTCGATCTTCGCCTCGGTAATGGGAGGAATATTCTCCATGTCCAGCAGGGATCTCCAGATGGACAGGGCCGTTTCGTCGAGTCCGGATCTCATGTATGCGAGTCCGAGCCAATACCGCGTCAGGGGGTTGTCGGGTTTATATGAGAGTGACCTTTCGAAGCTGCGAATGGCCTCGTTGTAGAGGAAGGAATGGAAGGATCGGACTCCCCACGCGAACTCGTCCTGCGCTCCGATCGAGGCCATATCCAGATCCCGGGAAGGTTCCACTTCCTGCCCCCCGGCCGCGGAAAGCGCGGCCAGGAAGACCAGGATGAGCGCTACGCTGCTTCTTCTCCGTATCACGCTGCAAGTATACCCGCTTTAGGCCAGAATATCTACATCATGTTTTTCTATCGGAAGGGAGATCTCCCCCCTGATTCCGAGGTACAGGATGGCCTTGATCTCATCCGAATCGATGAGCGCAGACTCGGCTTTCGGCTGCTGTTGTGCTGAAGGAGGAGAAGTGACTGTGTTTTCTACCTTATCGATACTCATGGTAAGACTCCTTCAATAGTACTATCGGCATGAAGGAGGTAAGGCGATAGTATTTTTCAATGCTTGGGAAGTTTCTGCATGACCTCCCGGAGATGGGAGGCTATGGTTTTATGGCCGCCCGAATTGCTATGGGCCTTCTTCAGATACGCCAATGCCTCCTCGTACCTGCCGAGACGATAGCACGCCCATCCGAGGGAATCGAGATAGGAGGGATTTTCAGGCTTGATCCGCACCGCTTCCCGGCAGTACTTGAGCGCCTCCTGGAGGTCAATCTCCTCCTCAGCCATGATGTAGCCGAGGGAATTGAGCGCGTTCGCGTTCATCGGATCCAAGGCCAAGGCTTTCTTGAGGTATCCGATGCTCGTCTCGACCTGGTTCTGGGCGTAGGCAACATACCCGTAGGCGGAAAAGACCTGGGGAGACTCGAAACCCGCCTCCGCCAGCCTGTCAAGCTCGAACTGGGCGAGCTTGTACCGTTCCGTGACCGTGTAGATATAGCTCAGGATCATCCGCGCTTGGTAGATGCGGAAGAAATTTGCGTGGGACGTCACCACCTGCTCGAGGTACAGAAGCGCCTCGTCAAAGTATTTCAGCTTGGTGTAACAGAGTCCAAGATAGTACGAGAGATCGAGATTCTCGGCGGGGCGCTCCTCGACGCTGAGGAATTCTCGAAGCGCGTGCTCGAAACGGCGCGCCTTGAAGAGGCGAATGCCCTCTTCCATCCCCCTGTTCATCCCC
>CAZPZF010000165.1:0-7663 GCA_964590705.1 uncultured Spirochaetales bacterium
TACCCGGTATGCCTCCCCGAAGACCGGTGCTGCCTGGAATAAACCGGGGATCACCTGCCAGCGACGTCCGGTAGCCGGTAGGAAAATCAAGCCGGAATACGGAGGGAAAAGGCCCGCCTCTTTGCCTCAGTCCCTCCGAGAAGCAAAAAGAGGCTAAGCCTGTAGAGATTCTCGAGGTGCCCTTCAGGACGCGGGTTCGACTCCCGCCACCTCCAAGCTGTCCGTTCGCCCCATCCAGTCTTTCATCCTCTCCCCCTGTCTTTTCAAATCCGCCTCGGCGCACGTTCAGCGGCATTTCCGTACACGGGGAGGGCTCCCTGCATGAAGGCTGGCATATCGGATACCGTCAGGCGCTTTCGCATCGTCAAGGCAGCCGCCCCGTATGATCGCGCAATAGACATGTTGAAAATCAGAGGCGCTTTTCACGCCGCCTGTTTGCGTGTACTATGGATACCAGGAGGAAACCGGATGCAGAACCGAATCGTTAAACCAGCCTCTCTCCATGATGACGCGGGATTCCTCACGGAGGAGGGATACGCGACTTCCCCGCTTCTTCGGTATGACCGCGGCCGTATCAGCGCGCCCGCGTGGCGGATCAAAGAATGGGACTACTATTACGCGATCGACCCGGTTTCGCGCCTTTCGGTCTCGCTCACGGTCTCCGACCTCGGATATATCGGACTCATCGCGGCCGCGGCCGTAGACTATGACTCAGCCGAGGTTTTCCAGACAAGCAAACTCCTCGTCTTTCCGATGGGCAAGCTTGGGTTGCCCCCCGATTCGGGCGATTCCGATTTCGGATATGAAGGCAAAGGCCTCTCCGTCCGGTTCGTGACCACGGGAAGGACGCGGAGGATACATGCCAGATGCGCGTTCCCGGTTAAAGGAAAGGCATCGGTGCCATTTTCCTGCGATCTCTCCCTGGATCAGGATCCGGACATGGACAGCCTGGTGATCGCCACGAGCTGGAAGGAAAACCGCAAGGCGTTCTACTACAACCAGAAGACGGTCGGCATGCCCGTTTCCGGAAGCGTCACGCTCGGCAAGAGAAATATCGCGTTTTCGCCTGAAAGCGCACTCGGCGGCATCGACTGGGGACGCGGCGTATGGACATACAAGAACCGGTGGTACTGGGCTTCCGCGGCCGGCAGAACCGGAGGCCGGATCGTCGGATGGAATCTCGGGTACGGTTTCAGCGACAGGACCCCCGCCTCCGAGAACATGATCTTCGCCGATGGCAAAGGGCACAAGCTTGCGGATGTGACGTTCCGATACGATCCGGCCGACTATATGAAGCCCTGGAAGATGACTGATTCGGAAAACAGGCTCGACCTCGACTTCACCCCCGTGGCGGACCGTTTTTCCCGGACCGATCTGGTAGTCATCAAGTCGGTTCAGCACCAGGTCTTCGGGTACTACAGCGGTACGATGGTTCTCGATTCAGGGGAGCGGATCGCCGTCACGCGGATCCCCGGGTTCGCCGAGGATGTCCTGAACTGGTGGTGATGGAAAGAAAGCTCCTCAGATCCGATCTCCTTCTCCTCCTCACCGCGACCATCTGGGGTTTCGCCTTTGTCGCCCAGAGGATCGGCATGGACCATGTCGGTCCCTTCCTCTACTCCGGCGTCAGATTCCTCCTGGGCGCGGTGTTTCTCGTGCCCTTCTTCATCGCCGGCAGGAAGAGGCGGGGGCTCCCATTGACCGTATCGGGCCGGAATCTCCTGCCCTGCCTCGCCGCTGGAACGATCCTCTTCTGCGCGGCGAACCTCCAGCAGATCGGGCTTCAATACACAACGGCCGGCAAAGCGGGATTCATCACGGGTCTGTACGTCGTGCTGGTTCCCGTGGCTGGTCTCCTCCTGGGGAGGAGGATCGGCGCGTTCGCCTGGATCGGCGCAGGTCTGGCGGTCACCGGCCTTTACCTGCTGTCCGTTAGCGGACGTTTCAGGGTTTCAGTCGGCGACGGCCTCGAGTTCGCGGGTGCCTTTTTCTGGGCGGCCCACATCCTCGTCATCGACCGTTTTTCACCGAGGATGGAATCCCTCCTCCTCTCGATCGGCCAGTTCGCCGTCTGCGGCATCCTGAGCCTCGCCTGCGCGGCGCTTTTCGAGCCGATCGAGGCCGCAGCCATTGCCGGCGCTGCTCCCGCCATCCTCTATGGGGGGATCCTCTCGATCGGCGTCGCCTACACCCTTCAGGTGGTCGCCCAGAAGCACATCCAGCCATCACACGCCTCCATCATCATGAGTCTCGAGTCGGTCTTCGCGGTCGTGGGAGGGATCCTCCTCCTCGACGAGGAACTCGGGCTGCGGCCGCTCATCGGCTGCGTCCTCATGTTCGCGGGCATGGTCGTCTCGCAGACGAAAACCCCCGGGCACCGAGAACCCGCCTCTTCCTCGCGCTCCTGAGAAATAAATCGCACCCCGTCCCTCGTCACCCGTGGTATGATGAAGCGATCCGAGATACGCGCACGCGCATCCCCAGATACCCATGTTTTTCAAAGGAGGCGCCTCATGAGGAAAGCGCTCTGCATCATTCTCCTTTTAGCCATGCCGCTGATCCTGTTCGCTCAGATTCAGCCGGCACAACCCGCGCAGCCTACGGACAAGACCGGGAAGAACAACTCGATCATCGACGTTCCCGGCATCGAAGTAGGCAACTACACCGATCCGAAGATGACGGGAACGACCGTCGTGCTCTGCAGAAAGGGCGGAGTCGGCGCTGTTTCCGTCATGGGTTCGGCACCGGGAACCAGGGAAACCGATCTGCTCGATCCCATCAATCTCGTCGACAGGGTCAACGCCGTCGTATTGACCGGCGGGAGCGCCTACGGATTGGCGGCCGCTGACGGCGTCATGCTGTGGCTGGAGGAGAAGGGACTCGGCTGGCCCGTGGGCGGGGGGAACGTGGTTCCGATCGTTCCGGCCGCGGTCCTCTTCGATCCGGGCCGCTTTGGCAGGACCTTCAAGGAGCGGCCCACCCAGGCGTTCGGGATCAAGGCCTGCGAGGACGCGAAGGCCGCTCCCTTCCGGCAGGGGAACGTGGGAGCCGGCGCGGGCGCGATCTCCGGGGGACTCAAGGGCGGACTCGGAACCGCCAGCGTCGATCTCGGCAACGGGGTCATCGTCGGCGCGATCGGCGCGGTGAATTCGGCGGGGAGCACGGTCAACCCGTATACGGGCGAGTTCTACGCCTCGTATCTCGAGGTGGGCAACGAATTCGGCGACCTCCGCAGGCCCTTCGCCATGACCTTCGATGAGGAAGGGGTCGAGGTCTCCGCTCTTCCGGCGAATCCGCAGATCGCCCAAAATACGACCATCGCGGTCATCGCGACGAACGTCCAGCTGACCAAGGCCGAGGCGCTGAAGGTCGCTGAAATGGCACATGACGGCATGGCGCGGGCGATCCGTCCATCGCACACTATGTTCGACGGAGACACGGTCTTCGTCATCGCGACCGGAGAGCTGCCCAAAGATCTCCTGATGAGCCAGGCCGCGTGGGGCAACGCGCCGGCGAACGTCATGAAGCTCGGCGCCGCTGCGGCGGACACCCTCGCCCGAGCCATCGTACACGCGATGCTGAACGCTCAGACCGTGGGAGACGTTCCCTGCTATAAGGACAAGTATCCGGGAGCCCTGAGGAAATAGCCTGCCCCCGCAATCAGGCGGTCGAAAAAATTCACGGCTCCCACTGGATGCCAGTGGGAGCCGCTTTCCACGGGCCCACCGGCAGAAACGGTATCGGGGGATTCTTTCCGTGGATGCCTTTACGCGATGCGTCGAAAACCGCTCCTTGACTACTCGGCGCGCCGCGTCCTATTGTACTTCATATCCGCTCTTTCATAAGGAGGATGATCTGGCATGGCTCAGGAAAAGAAGGGAATGAAGGGCTACTACGGCATCACGTTTCTCATCGGCATCGGCTTTTTCACCATGGGGCTGATGGATCCGCTGTACGACACCTACGTACCGGTTTTCCTCAACAATTTTTTGAAGAGCGATATGTGGTCGGGACTCATCATGGGCCTGGACAACCTGTTCGCCCTCATCCTCATCCCCGTCGTCTCTGTGCTTTCGGACAAGGCGCGCACGCCGATCGGGAGGAGGATGCCGTTCATCCTCGTCACCCTTCCCCTGACCGCCTTCTTCTTCGGCTGGCTCCCGTTCTCCGCCCTCATGTCGCTCGCGGCACTCATAATCGTCATCTTCTTCCTCAATCTCTTCAAACAGTCCGCGCGCGGCCCGGTCGTCGCGCTGATGCCTGATATCATTCCCGGCGAGTACCGTTCCGAGGCGAACGGCGTCATCAACACCATGGGAGGGATCGCCGCGATCGTGGGAACCGTGGCGCTCGCCCCCCTATACGACCTCTCGACGCGCATCCCGATTCTGGGCGATACGCGCAGAAGCCTCGGCGATTCGGCCTCAGGCGCCTATGTCGGCACCCTGCCCTTCATCCTGTCCGGAATCCTGGTCGTCGTCGCGGTGATCCTCCTCTTCATCTTTGTGCGGGAGCGGAAGGGCTCCGAGGTCGAAAAGACGGAGGAAAAGGTACCTATCGTCAAGTCCCTCAAGCTCATCCTCGGCTCGGCGGACAAGAGCGCTCTCTACATCCTCCTCTCGCTCCTCCTGTGGTTCATCGGGTACCAGGGGATCCTCCCCTGGATCGGGAGGTACTCGATCGAATACCTCGGGCTGAAACCAGGCCTCGCCGGATTTTCCGCCGGAATGGTTGGGATCGCCTACGCCCTTTTCGCCATCCCGTCCGGCGTCATCGCGCACCGGATCGGTAGGAGGAAGATGATCAGGCTCTCCCTGGGCTGCGTCACCGTGATCGTGCTCGTGATCTTCTTCCACTACCCGGTGACCCGGGCGTTCGGCCTCTCCCATTCCGCGACGTACATGAGCTTCTGGGCCTTGCTGTTCCTCTTCGGGGCGTTCTGGGTTTCGATCATCACGAATTCCTTCCCCATGCTGTGGCAGATGGCCAGCTATTCGAACATGGGGATCTACACGGGTCTGTACTACTTCTTCTCCCAGCTGGCGGGGATACTCGCGCCCGGAATCACCGGCTTTCTCCGGGATACCTTCGGGGACAGATCCATCTTCATCAGCGGGGCGGTCTGCCTGTTCGCGGCGTTCCTCATGATGGGTCTTGTCCGAAAAGGGGAACCGGGCGAAAAATAGGGAGCGTCACTCCCACTCAATCGTGGCGGGTGGTTTGCTGGAAATATCGTAGACCACCCTGCCGATCCTCCGGTTCGAGTTGGTAATGATTCCCGATATCTCGAGGAGATCCTTCATCTCGAACGGATAGACATCGGCAGTCATGCCGTCATGGGACACGATGGCTCGCAGCGCGCAGACGTATCCGTATTCGCGCGCGTCGCCGACGACCCCCACTGCCCTCACCGGCAGGAGAACGCAGAAAGCCTGCCAGATGGAATCGTAGAGTCCCCTCCGGCGCAGTTCGGAGATGAAGACGGCGTCCGCCTCCCGCAGGATATCGCACTTCTCCCTGGTGACTTCGCCGGGGATCCGGACCGCGAGTCCCGGACCTGGAAAGGGATGGCGGCCCACGACCTCTTCCGGCAGGCCGAGCTTTCTCCCCAGGAGGCGCACCTCGTCCTTGTAGAGCCTCGCCAACGGCTCGATCACCTCGCCCGCGCGTCTCTTGGCCTCGACGAGGGGGGATCGGACGTTATGATGGGATTTGATCACCTGAGCCTTCGCTCCTACCCCTTTGCCGGACTCGATCATGTCCGTATAGAGGGTTCCCTGCGCGAGGAAGGCCGCGTCGATTCCGGCGGCGCGGATCTCCCGTTCCTGCACTGAAATGAATAGGTCGCCGATGATCCTCCGCTTCTCCTCTGGGTCCGTAACCCCCCGGAGTGCGGACAGGAATTCGTCCTCCGCGTTAACCATGTGGAGATGAACGGCCCCGAGTCTTCTAAGGGCCGCCGAAACCTCCGCCGTCTCGTCCCTGCGCATGAGTCCCGTATCGATGTACATGAGGTGGAGGCGGGCGGGATCGAGCGCCTTGAGGAGCAGAGCGGCCACGACAGAGGAATCTACGCCGCCGGAGATGAGGAGGAGAACGTCCCTCGTATCGACCAGGTCGCGTATCCGCTCGATTTCTTCCTTAAGGAAGGTCTCCATGTTCCAGTCACGTTTCGCGCCGCAGATGCGCGACGAGAAGTTCATGAGGATCTCCGCGCCGAATTCGCAGTGCGTGACCTCCGGATGGAACTGGAGACCGTAGATCCGCCGCTTCAGGTCGTGGAAGACCGCGGGATGATTCTCCGATTCCGCGACAAGCTCGAAACCGGGGGCAAGTACGGAGATGCTGTCGCCGTGGCTCATCCAGGAGGAAAAGTGTTCTGGAAGCCCTTCCAGGATCGGCGACTCCCGGAGCACGCGGATTTCGTTTTTCCCGTATTCCCTCGTCGGCAGAGGGGAGACCGTGCCTCCGAAGTCATGGTTGATTCGATGGAAGCCGTAACAGATACCGAGGATGGGCAGACCGAGCTCGTATACCTTTGGATCGGGAGCGGGTGATCCCTCCTCGTAGACGGAACGGGGGGAACCGGAGAGGACGATCCCGCGCACATCCCGCAGGAGCGGCGGCGTCAGAGGTTCGTCTCCGGGAACGATCTCCGTATAGACTCCCGATTCCCTGATCCTCCGGGAGATGAGCTGAGTCGTCTGGCTGCCGAAATCGAGGATCAGTATCGTGTCCATGGCTTCCTTCTGATGATCGTGGCAGAGCGTTCGTAGCCGACCGAGATGATTCCGATGGGAGTTCCGGTGAATTCCTCGATGAAGGAGACATACCCTCTCGCCTCGTCCGGGAGCTCCTCCCAGCTCTTCGCGGATCCGATGGAGCGCTTCCAGCCCTTGAAGCCGCGGAGCACCGGTTCGGCGGTTTCGAGGTCGGTAAGAGACGCGGGGAACCTGGAAAGTCTGCGGTTCCCGCAGCGATACTCGGTGCAGACCTTGATCTCGTCGAAGCTGTCGTACACGTCGAGGTGAGTGAGGACGAGGGAATCGATCGAGTTGGTCCTGCATGCGTACCGGAGGGCCACGAGGTCGAGGTATCCGCACCTTCTCGGTCTTCCCGTGGTGACACCGTACTCCCTGCCCAGATCCCTGATGACGGCCGAAAGCCCCGGTTCCCGTTCTTCCCTGAATTCGGTCGGGAAAGGCCCGTTGCCGACGCGGGTCGAGTAGGCCTTGAATACCCCGAGGATGCCGTCGATGGCTCGCGGTCCGATCCCGGAGCCGAAACAGGCTCCTGCCGCGGCAGAATAGCCGGAGGAGACGAAGGGATAGGTCCCCAGGTCCAGGTCGAGGAGCGTACCCTGGGCGCCCTCGAAGAGGATATTACCGTTTCCCGCCCGTTCCAGGAGTTCGACGGGGTCGATGACAAAGGGCGCGAGGCGTTCTCGGTACGATTCGAGGAATTCACGGTCCTCCGAGGCAAGGGCTTTCATGATCGAATCGCACCAGAGGTCGGCGCCTCGGATCCCGTCCCGGCACGCCTTATGGGCGAATGCGACGCCGCGCCCACCGTGCCCGCACCGCACCGTTCCCCCACCGATGCCCCCCCCGCCACCGCCCGCTCCCGCAACCGGAACGCAGCCCGGCGCGATGACGCCGCCCAA
>CAZPZF010000166.1:0-7577 GCA_964590705.1 uncultured Spirochaetales bacterium
CCCTTGCCCACGAGTTCCAGCACATGATCCAGTTCTACCAGAAAGAGGTGGTGCGCGGAGGAAACGCGGATACCTGGCTGAACGAGATGTGCTCCCTGGTGGCAGAGGATCTGGTGGCTGACAAGCTGGGCGTCCCAGGCCCGCGCGGCGTTAACCCGCCGGATGACTACACCGGCGGGGAGGCGGGCATCACCGAGGGCAGGCTTCCCTGCTACAACTACTTCAACGACGAGGCGGTCAACTACTGGTACGACGAGGATTCCGGGCATCCCGAGTATGTATTCCGCAGCTACGCCATCGCGTACGCCTTCGGCGCCTACCTGGCCCGGAACTTCGGAGGGGCGCCTCTCTTCAGGGATATCGTCCAGTCGGAGTACGGTGACCACGAGGCGGTGGAATGGGCGGTGGAGCAACAGGGTTTTGCCCTCTCCTTCGCCGACCTTCTTCAGCGCTGGGGCGTAGCGGTCGTCCTCTCCGGCGGAACGGACGCCTCGTCTTCCATGATCTATAACAGCGGAACCTCCTTCGACTCAACGGCGGGGGATATCCAATACCGGCTCGGTTCCATCAACCTCTACAACTACTCGTACAGAGGGTACGCAGGCCCCTATTTCTGGACCGCGGAGGACGACGGGGACGTCGGATGGGGGTACTCCGCCTCCAACGCCTACTACCTGGAGGAGGCCGTTTCCTCCGGGACCTGGTACTTCACGGTACCGGAGGGTTTCGGCGTCACGGTGGTGATCGCGGATCCCTGATCCCTTCTCTGGACACGCATTTCGATGCCCGGTATAGTCTTTCCGGGGGAGCGACAGGAGGCGTCGATGATTCTTGAGATTCTGCGGGCTTTACCCTTCGGGTGGAGGGAGATCGTGATGTACGCCATCGGGATCACCCTCATCGTCCTTGCCATACGGAAGGAGTACGAGCCCATGCTCCTCCTGCCGATCGGCTTCGGCGCAATCCTCGTGAATCTTCCCCTGGCCGTGGTCCTGGAGCACGAGGGCCAGCTTGGCTTTCTCGGCGTCCTGTTCCAGGCCGGGATCCTCACCGAGCTTTTCCCAATCCTGATCTTCATCGCCGTCGGCGCAATGGTGGATTTTTCACCGCTCTTCCGCATGCCCATGATGATCTTCTTCGGCGCGGCGGCACAGTTCGGGATCTTCGCGGCCATGATGATCGCCGTGCTCCTCGGCTTCGACCTGAAGACAGCTGCCTCCATCGGGATCATCGGCGCGGCCGACGGGCCGACCGCGATCTACGTGGCAACCAAGTTCGCGCGGGACTACCTGGGCCCCATCTCCGTGGCCGCCTACTCCTACATGGCCATGGTCCCCCTGATCCAGCCTCCGGTTGTGCGGCTCCTCACGACCAAGGAGGAGCGGAGGATCCGGATGAAGACCTCGGACAGGGAGATCCCACGGTACGTGCGCGTTGTATTCCCCATCGCCGTAACCTTCATTACGGGCTTCGTGGCGCCGGTGAGCATTCCCCTAGTTGGCGCCCTGATGTTCGGGAACCTCATCCGGGAATCGGGGGTGCTGGAGCGGATCTCCAAGGCGGCCCAAAACGAGCTGGCCAACCTGGTCACCCTTCTCCTGGGCATCACCATCGGCTCCACCATGACGGCGGAGAAATTCCTCAATACCGATACCCTCTTCATCCTGGTCCTGGGCCTGGGCGCCTTCATATTCGACACCGCGGGCGGCGTCCTGTTCGTGAAATTGATCAACCTCTTCGTGAAGGAGAAGATCAACCCTCTCGTCGGTGCCGCGGGCATCTCCGCCTTTCCCATGTCCGCGCGGGTGATGCAGAAGGTCGCGCAGCAGGAGGACAAGGACAACTTCATCCTCATGCAGGCGGTCAGCTCGAACGTGGCGGGCCAACTCGGTTCGATCATCGCGGGCGGCATGGTCCTCGCCCTGGTACCAGTGTTTACGGGCGGTTGAGGGAGGCTCGATAATGGAAGAACTCGTTCAACGGGTAATGGAAGGGCCGGTCATCTTGCAGGCCGCGGTTCTCACCGTCATCGGGCTGATCGGGGTTTTCACGATCCTGACGGTCTTCTATTTCTGCATCCGAATCCTTACGAGACGGCTCAGAAAAGGCTGAAGATAACCGGTCTTCCTGTAAAAGATTGGCGCTACCGGGCCTTCTGGGGCACCCGGAAGAGATTCTCCACGGCAAAGCCCTGCGACCTGGCCATTTCCACCATCCTCTGATACAGCTCCTCGTCGATCTCCGGAGTGCGGGAGAGGAACCAGAGGAAGTCCCGGGAGTCGTCCCCCACGAGAGCCCATGTGTATCCCTCGTCGTCGAGACCGAAGATGAGGTAGTCCCCGGTGAATAGCCCGAAGAACTTCACCTTAAGGGCCGCGGAGCGGGAGGGATCGGGGATCCACGCGACCGCCTCGGCTTTCTTGTAGGCGCCGTCGAGGGTCTTCTTGAAACCGCTGTTGAGCACCGCGATCCTTCCGTCCGGAAGAAGGCTGTATTCGGCGGTCGCGCCCACGAGGGTCTTCTCGAAGGAGTGCTGGAACCGGGCGATCTCGTACCATCTGCCGAGGTACCGCTTAACGTCGCCCCGAGGAACGATCTGGAGGGGAGGAGGTTTTTCCTTCTGCCCCTCGGCTGTCAGGGGGACCGCGGCCGCGCAGAATATCAGAAACAGGATCAATACGCTTCTCTTCATCTTTTTCTCCTGGATGAACCATGGGGTTCGATTGTATGCTCCGGCCCGATGCGTGCGCTGGTATTTTAGAATATAGTGAAACAAGAAAAAATATGCAAATTATTTTATATTCCAAAACTTCTTTAGCCTGAAGGATGATTTTTATTCACGCCCGGCCTCTTGTTTGATACATTTAACGCGAGGCACGAGGCGCAAGGCGCGAGGTTGAGGATCCGCGATACTGTCGAAAAAGGAGACTCCCCCATGAAAAGACTCCCCCTTCATCGGAACGTTGTCATCACCGGACTGACGTCTTTCTTCACCGACATCTCGTCCGAGATGGTGTATCCCCTTCTGCAGGCCTTCGTGTCCGCCATCCTCGCCTCCCGCAAAGCGCTCATCGGCCCCGTGATCGGGATCATGGAGGGAATCGCGGAGTCCACCGCGAGCCTGCTCAAGGTCTACGCGGGCTACCACTCGGACAGGATGAAGAAACGGAAGATGCCCGCCATTCTCGGGTACGGCCTCTCGGTGGTCGGGAAGGCCTTTCTCCTCCTCGCCTCCCCGGCGCTCTGGTTTTTCGTGCTCATCTCCCGCTTCGTGGAACGGGTGGGGAAGGGGATACGCACGGCTCCGCGCGACGCCCTGATCTCCGAATCGACTCCCAAGGAGGAGCAGGGCAGGGCTTTCGGGATCCAGCGGGGAATGGACTTCGCCGGGGCGACTCTCGGCTCGCTCATCGCCATCCTTCTGGTGCGGCGCTTCATGGAGGCAGGCCCGGCGGTCGGGACGGCCGGCGCCCCGCAGACGGGCGTTCAGCCCTTCTATACCTTCTTTCTCATATCCCTTGTTCCCGCGGCTATCGGCGCGGTGATCCTGCTGTTCCTCCGGGAAACAAAGGGTGGGCCGGGGAAGAAGGAGCGGCCAAAGCCGAATCTCAGGCTCGGGCAGTACCATCCGGGGCTGCGCGTTTTCTTCCTCGCCCAGTTCGTCTTCACCCTCGGTAACTCCTCCAACCAGTTCCTCCTCATGCGGAGCATGAACCTGGGATACACCCTCTCCGCTGCCATCGGGATGTACCTGCTCATGAACCTCGCATCGACCCTCCTGTCGCCTCTCTTCGGTTCGCTTTCGGACAGGATCGGCAGGAAGCGGCTCCTCGTCATCGGCTACCTCCTCTATGGGGTGGTTTACGGCGCGTTCGGGTTCATCGGCCCTGACGCCGGCTGGATGCTCTGGTTCTTCTGGCCGGTCTACGGGGTCTACTACGCGTTGACGGAGGGGGTCGAGAAGGCGTTCGTTGCCGACCTGGCTCCCCAAGGCTCGAAGGCGACCGCCCTCGGTTTCTACCACACGATCGTCGGCATCGGCCTCCTGCCCGCGAGCCTCATCGCGGGCTTCCTCTTCTCCTGGAACCCGGCCGCGCCGTTCCTGTGGGGAAGCGGATGCGCGGTTGTCACGGTCGTCATCCTCCTGGCGGGCGTCAGGCAGGGGAACAAGACGGCCGCGGGTGTTCCTTGACAGGCCGCGAGGGATCTGAGATTCTGTTGCCATGAAAACAAAGGAACAATCGGCAACCGCCCTTATCATCCTGGGCAGCCCCAGGAAAAAGGGGAACAGCGCCGCTCTCGCGGCCGAGATCGAAAGAGGTCTCGCCGATTCCGGCGTGATGACGAAGGAGATTAAGCTGCACGGGATGAATATCTCCCCCTGCCGCGGATGCGACCACTGCCAGAAGGCGGGCGCGCCCGGGTGCGTCATCAAGGACGACATGCAGGAACTTTACCCTCTCCTGAAACAGGCGTCCATCATCGTGTACGCGAGCGCCATCTATTGGTTTTCGGTCACCGCACAGCTCAAGCTCTTCATGGACCGGTGCTATGCGCTCGCAACAGAGGACGCCAATTTTCTCAAAGGAAAGAAGATGGCCGTTGCCCTGGCCTACGGTGACATCGACCCGTTCACATCGGGCGCGGTGAACGCGCTGCGGATGTTCCAGGACGCGTTCAAGTATCTCGACGCCCGGCTTGTCGGCTCCGTGTACGGGTCTGCGAGCGAGCCCGGGGAGATCGCGGAGAACAAGGATCTGATGCGGAAGGCCTACGATCTGGGAAAGAGGCTTGCCGAGGGATAGGGCGCGATGCGCCGCAAACCGGACCGCCGTGTCGGATCGGCCTTGACAGTTTTTGTGCGATATGATACAAAAGCCCAGCGTGACCGAAACGTCGCGCGAATTCTATGAAAAGGAGCGGACGCATAATGATGAGTATCAGTACCGTCTATCTGCAGTCGGACAGAATGCATCGGCGCGTCTGCGTATCATAGCTGCCGTGTAACGGAGAAGCGAGAAGCCGCAGCCCCGCCGAGGGAGTGCGGCTTTTTTTTGGCTGCCGGATTTTCGCATGCGCGACCGGCAGTAGCCCGATGAGAAAGCCGCGGGGAGCTCTGCTCCCGCGGCTTTTTTCGTGGATGAGGCTGTCTATGATTTTTCTTGAATTCGACGGGTCTTTCGGCGAGCCGGAGGAAAGGAGAGAGGGTCCCATCGCCGACATGCGGGGAAGCGGACCGCTTCTCCCGCAAGACAGGGGAAATTCTTCGCGCGATTCCCGCGGCGAGGAAGCCGGATCAGGTCAGGATGGGGAGACGGAAGGATGAAACGGTTCAGCCGCCTCCTCCCGTACTACCGCCCCTACCGCTTCCTCCTGTGGAGCGACATCCTGGCGGTGTTCATTGTGTCCCTCCTCTCCATGACCATCCCCTACATCCTGAAGATCCTGGTCGATGACGCCATCATGGGGAGAAACGTCTCCCTCATCGTCAGACTTGCGCTGTGCCTGGCCGCGGCCGGTCTGGTCAAGGGGGCCCTTGGATATTACACGATCTACGCGGGCCACCTCCTGGCCATCGGTATAGAGCGCGACATGCGGCGCGATTTCTTCTATCACCTCCAGCGGCAGTCCTTCGGTTTTTTCGACAACAGGAAGACGGGAGAACTCATGTCCCGGATGATCAACGACATCGAAAAGGTGACCGACGCGGTCAACCACGCGCCGGAGGAGATCTTCCTCGCCGCGGTCACCATCCTGGGCTCCTTTTCCGTCATGTTCACCCTCAACCCGCGGCTCGCGCTGATCTCGTTCATCTCCATTCCGCTCATGTTCCTGTATTCCCAGTTCTTCGGACGCAGGCTTCTCTCCGGATTCGAGAAGATCAATGACGCGACCGCAGATATAAACGCGAAAGTGGAAAACTCCATCTCCGGGATCCGAGTTGTCCAGTCCTTCACGGGGGAGAAGCACGAGCAGGATCTCTTCGATTCGCTGAACCGGGAGTTCTACCTGAGCTGGAAGGGAGCACTCCGGAACCTTTCGTGGTTTTTTTCCGGCATCGATGTGATGCGCGATGTCTGCAGGGTCATCATCGTCCTCGCGGGAGGCTTCATGGTAGTCGACGGAGATCTCTCCCCCGGAACGCTGGTGGCCTTTCTCTTCTATGTCGGTATCTATCTCGACCCCATCGAACGGCTGACGCGGACCAACGAGCTCATCCAGAAGATGGCCGCCGGAACAAAGAGCTTTTTTGCGCTTCTGGACGAGACTCCCGAAGTCAGAGAACTGCCAGGAGCCGTCGACATGGACGGGGTACGGGGGGACATCGTCTTCGACGACGTGACTTTCAGCTACAACGACGGCAGGCAGGTCTTCTCCGGCCTCCGGCTCTCAGTACCCGCTGGCAGAACCGTCGCCATCGTCGGGCCTTCGGGAGCCGGAAAGACGACGTTCTGCAACCTGATTCCGCGTTTCTACGAACCGCAGAGCGGCTCGATCCGGATAGACGGAAGGGACATCCGCTCCTTCACCCTCGATTCCCTCCGCGCCCAGATCGGGATCGTGGCGCAGGATGTTTTCCTGTTCACCGGTACCATCAGGGAGAATATCGCGTATGGGAGGCCGGGCGCGTCCGACGATGAGATCATCGAGGCCGCGGTCAGAGCGCATGCCCACTCGTTCATCGCGGAGCTTCCTGCGGGATACGACACCTTCATCGGGGAGAAGGGGGTGAAGCTTTCAGGCGGGCAGAAGCAGCGGATATCGATCGCGCGGGTGTTCCTGAAGAATCCGAGGATCCTGATCTTCGACGAGGCGACCAGTTCTCTCGACGTCAAGTCCGAGCAGGTGATTCAAAAGGCGATGGCCGGCCTGGTGAAGGGGAGGACAGCGTTCATCATCGCCCATCGCTTATCCACCATCAGGCACGCCGATGAGATCGTGGTCCTTTCCGAACGGGGCATCGAACAGCGGGGAACGCATCGGGAGCTGCTTGCATCAGAGGGACTGTACGCCTCGCTGTACCGCGCCCAACAGCACGGGGTTCTGCCCGATCTCGAGGAATAAAAAAGAGGAGCCGGCATGTGATGCCCGGCTCCTCCTTCGGGAATTCTATTTTAACTGAGCCTGAAGCTCCTTGAGTTTCGCGATCTCGAGGTTTTCCTGAGGCGCGTTGTTGTTGTCGAAGGGGATGGCGAGCCCTCTGCGGATGATTTCGGCCGCCTTTGCCTTGTCCTTGAGGTCGATGAGGAATTCGGCGTAGAACCGGAAGGCCACGCGGTTTTCAGGGCCCAGCCTGATCGCCTCCTCGTAGTCGGCCTGGGACTTTTTCTTGTCCCCGATGCTGATCGGTCTTCCGGGAGCCTTCTGATACAGCCGTCCTCTTGTCATGAGCGGAGACGCGTCCTCGAAGGCGGGATTGATGGCGATGGCCTTTTCGATCGCCTCGAGCATGGGTTTGACCGCGAAGAGGCTGGACATGATTCCGTTGGTTTCAGCCCAGGAGCCGAGGCAGATAGCGAAGTAATAGTACCCTTCGACCCCGTTGGGATTGAGTTCCATCGCCTTGGTCGCCGCGT
>CAZPZF010000167.1:0-7553 GCA_964590705.1 uncultured Spirochaetales bacterium
CCCGAGCCCCTGCGCCGGGAGAGAGGCCAGTCCAGCACCGACGCGATCGGACGATACTTCGAGTCCCTCCCCCTCTTCGCGCTCGGCGCGGGTTTCGCCGCTGTGCACGCGGGCCCGCCGCGCGGAGGCTGCGACAGGCTTCGGCTCGTGGAGGCGGGAAGCGATGACGCCCTTGCCTTCCAGCTCGTATGGAACCGAGGACGCGGAGCCTCGCCGTTTTCGTCGTCCGGCGATTACGCGGCCGAGGACGTGAAGCTGATGCGGCAGCTTCTCGGCCTGCCCGATTCGGCACCCTTCATCGTGGGTCATTCCCCCCTGTGGCACCGCGAGACGCCGGTTCCCGGCCTGTGGATGAACGCCCTGGGGATCGCGAACCACCACATCCTCTACTCCGGCTACGAAAGCTCGGCCCCGTACATCTCGATCAGGAACGGGAAGCTCGAGGTGAAATCCCCCTTCTGAAGCGCGGCGTATAGGGATGGCCGCGTATGGGGCCGGCCGCCTACCCGTTCGTGGTGAGGAACCGCCCGCCGTCCACCGGAATCACCGCTCCGGTGATGAAGGCGCTGGCATCCGAGGCGAGGAACAAAGCGCAGGCGGCCACATCCGCGGGCCTTCCGTTTCTTCCTATGGGGTGAAGCGGCGCGAAGCGTTCGTACGACGCCCTGACCTGCTCCGGCGTGAACATAGCATTGCCCAGCTCCGTGTCCTCGACCAGGCCGGGGGCGATCAGGTTGATCCTGATATGTTCCGCCGCGGTTTCCAGGGCCATTGCCTGGGAGGCCATGATGAGCGCCGCCTTGGAGGCGCAGTAGACGCTGCTCCCCTTTGCCGGCCTGATCCCGGAGAGGGACGCCATGTTGATGATCGCTCCCCCGCCGCGGCGGCGCATCGCGGGCAGGATCAAGCGGGTCATGAGGATCGGGGCAAAGGTGTTGATCTTGAAGGTCTCCTCCACCATGTCACCGCCGCTGTCCGCGATGGAGGCGAAGCGCATGATCCCCGCGTTGTTCACAAGGATATCGATACCCCCCAGTTCCCTTTCCGCGAACTCCACAGCCGCGGCCGCCTCTTCCTCGACGGTGATATCCGCGGCGCGCCACGCGATACGCCGGCCGTTTCCCTCAAGGGGGCCGGAAGCGCGCTTCAGCCGATCCTCTCTCCTCCCCAGAATGCATACCCCGGCACCTTCACGAACAAAGGCTTCCGCGATGGCGAGGCCCAGTCCGCACCCCCCGCCGGTGATGAGGGCGATCCTGTCACACAGTGTCATCTTATTGCAGCTCCACAAACCGAATGATAGTTCTATATTACAGTATCCGTCTTTTTCCGGTGAAATATCCATAGCCGTGCATCAATACTTCATTCCGCGTGGCTTGCCGGATTTTTTACAATCTTCGTGACAGCGGTGTCCCCTTGCTCAAACTCCCGCCTTTGGCTACCATCTGTACTATTCACCATACGGCGCGCGACTCAAGCGGCTCGAACGCGGATCGGAGGCAGCGGAGTCGAGTGAGCCGAGCGGCCCGCAGGGCGAGAACGATACGCCGCAGCAGCAGGCATTTAGCACATCCAAGGGGGCAGCGATGAAGACGTGGGAACAGATCAACGAGAAGATCGAATCGGGAAAGGCGGTCGTCCTTACCGCCGAGGAGATCATCGACTACGTCGACCGTAAAGGCCTGACCAAAGCCGCGGAAGAGGTCGACGTGGTGACGACAGCCACCTTCGGGCCCATGTGCTCCTCCGGCTGTTTTCTTAACTTCGGCCACAGCATCCCCCGGATACGGATTACCGAGGCGTGGATCGACGACGTGCCCGTCTACAGTGGCGTGGCCGCGGTCGATGTGTACCTCGGGGCAACGGAGCTCCGTCAGGATGATCCGAAGAACCTCTACCATCCCGGCGAATTCCGCTTCGGCGGAGCGCACGTCATGGAAAAACTCGTGGCGGGAGAGGAACTCCAGCTTTTCGCCCTCTCGTACGGGACCGACGACTACCCCTTGAAGGAGCTGCGGACCTACTTCACCATCCATGACCTCAACCAGGCGATCATGGTGAATCCGCGGAATTGCTACCAGAACTACAACGTCGCGGTGAACTCATCGGACAAACCAATCTACAGCTACCTGGGGCTCCTCAAACCGGAAATGGGGAATATCGGATACTCGTCCGCGGGCCAGCTCTCCCCCCTCTTGAATGACCCCCTGTACCTCACCATCGGCGTGGGAACCACAGTCTGGCTCGCGGGGGCAAAGGGAATGGTCTTCTCGGAGGGAACCCAGCACGCGCCCACCTGCATTCGGGGGCAAAACGATGTCCCCATGGAAGGGGCGGGAACCCTCGCGCTGACCGGGAACATGAAGGAGAAGCGGAAGGAGGACGAGCGCGGGGTCAGTCTTCCGGTCAGGGACGAGGAGATCATGGCCGGAATCATCGACTACAGCCACGACTACCAGTACAAGACCGGGAAGATCGTGGCGCGCGTCTCGTACGCGGAACTGAAATCGGGAGAAGTCGTCATCGACGGAAAGAAGATCCCCACGGGAAGCCTCTCCTCGTACGCCAAGGCCCGCGAGATCGCGGGGCTCCTCGCCGACGAGATCAGGAGGGGAGACTTTCTCCTCTCCCGCCCCATCCGTCCCCTCCCGTCCAATCAGACCTGCCGCGGACTCGCCGTGAAGGAGCGCTCGAAATGAACAAGAAACGGATCCTGCTCAACTTTCCCAAGGAGGCGGCCGACCGTCCGATCGTGTACCATCTCGTACGTGACTTCGATCTCCAGGTCAACATCTTCCGGGCCCGGATCACGCCGGACGACCAAGGGTTTCTCGTCCTGGATCTCCAGGGCGACGAAAGGAGAATCGAAAGCGGAATCGCCTTCCTCAGGGACAACCGGGTGGAGGTGGACGAGAACAACCTGGGGCTTCGGTGGAGCAGGACCCTCTGCACCTCCTGCGGCAACTGCCTCACTCACTGTCCGACTGGAGCTCTCGCCGTCCCCGACCGGCATACCATGGAGGTGTGCTTCGACTCCGCCCTCTGCGTGGAATGCCTCTCCTGCGTCGCGATCTGTCCGTTCGGAGCCTGTTCCTCGCTGTTCTGAGGCGGCGCCGAAGCCGCGTCCGGGAGGATTGCCATGAACCGGGAATTCGTCACATTCACGCATCGGGAAGCCACAATCCGAGTCTCCACGCGCTGGCGCAAAACGGTGGAGGATTCCGTGAGAAGGAACCGATTCCTCCTTGAAGCGTACATCGCGCGGGTGCCTCACTTTCTCCATTCCCTTGTCCCGATTCCGATTGGGCCCGATCCCCCGGAGGTCGCGGTACGGATGCATCGGGCCTCGCTTGTCGTAGGCGTGGGGCCAATGGCAGCGGTCGCCGGCGCGGTAGCCCAGATGGCCGCAGAGGCGGTTCTGGCCGCAGCGGGTTCGACCCAACAGGCCGCCGAGCCGGAGGCCACTGACGCGAACCAGGCGCCTGCTTCCAAGGATGAGCTTCCGCGTACCGAGGTGATCGTCGAAAACGGCGGTGACATCTTTCTGACGCTGAAGGATCCCGCGGTCATCGGGCTTTGGGCCGGGGGCTCGTCCCTCTCCGGCAGGATAGCCCTCAGGATCCGACCCGAGGACACACCTCTCGGCGTCTGCTCCTCCTCAGGCACCATGGGTCACAGCCTGTCGCTGGGTTCCTGCGATCTCGCCACCGTGTTTTCACGGGACGCCGCCCTCGCCGACGCGGCAGCGACGCTCGCGGCCAACATGGTAAAATCGGAATCGGATATCGAGGCCGCAGTGAACGAGATCCTTCCGATTCCAGGAATCCTGGGCCTCGTCGTCATAAAGGGGCAGCGGATCGGGATGGGGGGGTGGACACCCGAACTGATACGAAACAGGGACGCCGATCTGACCTCCAAGGTGACGCGCGATCCCCGCGCGAACTGGGTGATCGAGTAGAAGCTCAGTCCTCGCCGGCCGCCGGCTTGCCTACGATCGCGGCATACACGAGAAACTCGTCCTCGCCGTCCACGCCGAGAAATGCGTCCGCCTTCTCCTGATCATAGGCGCCGATGCCGCAGGTGCCGCATCCGATCGACTCACACGCCAAGTAGAGGTTTTGACAGATGTGTCCGGCGTCAAGGGCGATGATCTTGTGCGACACCACCGAATACCTCCACTCGGTCCGGTAAGGAACCGCGGTCCAGAAGAATGTGACCGCGGCCGTCTCCCCCTGGTCGAGGATGGCCTTAACGCATTCCCGCGTTTGGTCTCCCCGGCGGAGAAGAACCAGGCGGTGGCTTAGAGGAAGATACCGGTACAGTCCCGGTTCGAAGCCCTCGACCCGCGCGATGGACAGGTAGGTTTCAAAAGGGTGGCGCGCGCCGCCGGAGGGTACTGTCCGGAATGAGAATTTTTCGCGTCTGTCCCTCACCCCCTGGGTCGCGTAGAGGAGGAGGGAGAGTTCGGCTTTGGTAAGAGGTTTGCCGGAGAACGACCTCCGGCTCCGTCTGGCCCGGATGGCCTGCAGAACCGTCATTCCCGCATCGGGAAGCTCGGCCGGTTGAACGAGGTCGAAGACCGGAGCGCCCTGAGGTACCGGAAGCTCCTGCGGGGGGACCGGGATCTTCCTCTGCTGGTCCGTCGTGATGCTGTCTAGTTCGTTCCAGTGTATCCTGAGGGAGCCGCGCAGACTCCTGATCCTCTCATCCATCGTTTGCCTCCCCGTGATCGATGCGTGAGCGCGAGATTCGATACCCGCCGCACGGCCTGTCCGGCGGGTATCCGAAAGCCGGACTCGTTCTATCGTCTCCTCCCGAATATCCGCAGGAAGAACAGGAAGAGATTGATGAAGTCCAGATAGAGCTTGAGCGCCCCCATGATCGATACCTTGATGAAAGTCGCCTGATCGCCGTCAGAGCCTATCTCCTGGCTCCAGCGCTGGATGGTCTGTGTATCGTAAGCGGTGAGCCCGAGGAACAGGGCAACCCCGACGTACGAGATGACGTAGTCGAAGACCGCGCTCTTCAGGAAGATGTTCACCACCGAGGCGACGATGATCCCCCACAGCCCCATGATGAGGTAGTTCCCGATCCCCGCGAGGTTCCGCTTAGTGGAAAGGGCAAAGAGGCTCATGCCCCCGAAGGTGGCGGCGGTGATGAAGAAGACTTTGGCGATATCGGCGCCGGTGTAGGCGAGGAAGATCACCGAGAGGGTGACGCCGTTCAGGACCGCGTAGGCGGCGAAGCTGAGGGTGGCGGCGCCCGGACTCATCCGGTGGATGCGGGCCGACAGATACCCGACAAGGGCCAGTTCCCCGATCATGAGTCCGAAGAAGAGGATCCGCGACCTCACCAGGGCCAGGACGATCTCCGGCCTGGAAGCCACGAAGAGCGACACGACGCCGGTCAGGGCGAGCCCCGCCATCATCCAGAGGTACACGTTTTTCAGGACCGTATTTTCACGTACCCTTCCGTAAGGGATCGTCTGTTCGTTTCTGTTGTCCATAGCACTGCGCTCCTCTTGCATCTAATATATCAAAAACACCACCCACCGTGGCAACTGGTTACATCTTGTTTTACGAAAAAGATGTACAATGGCGCGGTATCGCACGTACGCATTCAACTACAATTCTCAGGCCTCCGAACTCTCCAGGCTCGGCCGCATAGCCGTCAAGGTGATCAATTGCCTGAGGGACAAGGTGATGAAGGTGTTCCGCGTGGAATGAGAGTTCCGGTAAATGGAAGGCGTTGTTGTTATATTCAGCTGGAATGTTTCGTTTATCGCGGAAGCCAGATCTTTAACTACATAGAAGATGAAACCGCGCCACGTGATGACGCAAGAAGCCGCTGGAGAGCCGTGACAAGCCATACTGGCATGCAAAACATTTAGGATGTATAATCAGACTATGAGAATTGGACATCTCACGGTGGACGATCATGGATTCCAAGGAGATTTCTCAAGAACATTTTGAGTTCAAGACAGATCGATTAATAAAATTGACTTCATCGCCTCGTATCCCATACCTCCAATCAACCTGAGAGCGCAGGCGGTGGTGGAACAAGTTAGACCCCCGGGTTTTCTGAACGCGTTCATCGTCATGCTGATCATGAGATTATTTGTGGAGGAGACCAGGCCAAGGAGACGCCCATGACAGACGCCAACCACCTGAAGGAAACGATATCAGAGAACAGAGCCGAGATCTTCGCGGTGTTTCACGAGCTCCACGCCATGCCGGAATTGGGCATGGAGGAAGTCCGGACCTCCGCCTATCTCGCGGACTCTCTGGAGCGTTCCGGTTTTACGGTGGAGCGCGGCGTGTCCGGTTCCACGGGAATCGTGGGAACGCTGCGGGGAGAGGAGAAGGGACCTGTCGTTGCTCTTCGCGCTGACATGGACGCCCTGCCATTCACCATTGATGGAGAACAGAGGAACATCCACGCGTGCGGCCACGACGCGAATTGCACCATGGTCCTCATGGCCGCCCTGACATTGGTCCGGATAGGGATAAAAAAGGGAACGCTGAAGATCGTGTTCCAGCCTGCGGAGGAGACCTTGAAAGGGGCCAGGGTGATGATCGCGAGCGGGCTCCTGCGGGACATCGACGCGCTGTTCGGGATCCATCTGCGGCCCATCCAGGAGGCCCGGCTCGGGCAGGCGACTCCCGCGCTGTACCATGGTTCGTCCTACCTGATGACGGCGAAGATAACTGGGGTAGCGGCTCACGGCGCCCGGCCCCATCTGGGGGTGAACAGCATCGACGCTGCAGCGGCTGTCGTGAACGGAATCAACGCCATCCGTCTCGATCCGAGCGTGCCGTACTCGGTAAAGACGACGAGGTTATGGGCCGGCGGTCCGGCCCATAACGTCATCCCCGAAACCGCGGAGATGACCTTCGATCTTCGGGCCCAGACCAACGATGCGATGGAGCAGCTTCTGGAAAAAACCGAGAACGTCGTGCGTTCCTGCGCCGAGAGCTTCGGGGCTAAGGGGGAGATCCTCTCCCGCGAGGGAGTCCCGGCCGCGGAATATGACCAGGAATTGATTCAGGAAGCGAAACAGGCCATCGAAGACACGCTCGGAACCGCCCTTGATCCGATGTCAACCCCGGGCGGTGAAGACTTCCATTTCTACAGTACCGAGGGAAAAATCAGGACGGCGTATATCGGCCTGGGCGCGGATCTCAGACCCGGCCTGCACCATCCCGAGATGAGCTTCGACGAGGAGGCCCTGGTTCACGGAACGCGGATCCTTACGGCCATCGTGAAAAACAGGCTTTTCTAAAAGGGGATCCGCCGATCGCCGGCGGGGAATCCTGACGGAAGGAGCGGTGAGGAGCCGCTGCCTCGGCAGGTTGCAAATACCGGTGAATGGCCGTAGAATGTCGTATCTATGAAAAACGATTTCTTCGAATCACCCATACTCAATTCCCCGTACGAATACCCGAAGCGTCACTGGGAACTGGATAAGAACGGACAACCGACCGGTAGAATCGTAGACGCCCGCAGAAAGGCCTCCTTTGTAACCCCCATCCCCAAGCCTCGCGGACAGCGCG
>CAZPZF010000168.1:0-7489 GCA_964590705.1 uncultured Spirochaetales bacterium
GGGAGGTGAAGACGGGCGGCGGCGGGGCGGTGAAGACAGGCGGCGTCGCCTCCGGCGACGGGGCGGTGAAGACGGGCGGCGTCGCCTCCGGCGACGGGGATTATTTCATCGAGCTCAACCTCTCCTGCCCCAACGTCCGCGACGAGTTCGGGTCTCCCCTCGCTTCATCGCCTGATATGGTCAGGAGCATCGTGGCCGCGGTCAAGCGCGTCACGACCATCCCCGTCATCGCCAAACTCTCCCCCAATGTCACCGACATCTGCGCTGTGGCCCGTGCCGCGGAGGAGGGAGGCGCGGACGCATTGTCGCTCATCAACACGGTCGGGCCGGGCATGGCGATCGACGTATACGCGGGAAAGCCGGTTCTCGGTCCGGTGTTCGGCGGTCTGTCGGGACCGTGCGTCAAGCCCATCGCCCTGCGGGCGGTCTACGAAGTGACGGGAAAGGTCGGAATCCCCGTCATCGGCATGGGAGGAATCGCCGACGGCCGCGACCTCATCGAGATGCGCATGGCCGGAGCAACCCTCGTCGGAGTGGGGACGGCGACAGCGATCAGGGGCCTTTCGGTATTTGAAAAAATCAAGGCCGAGGCCGAGGAACTGCTGGATCGGCTGGGCCGGGAATCGATCGCGGAGATAGGGAGGATGTGAGATGACTGGAAAACGGATGACCGTCCCTGTGGCTAATACGATTAGGGAAACGGGCGGGATCACCACCCTGCATTTCGAGGAACCGATGGAGGCGGAGCCCGGGCAGTTCCTCATGGTAAGCGACCTCGCCGGCGGGGAGAAGCCCATCTCGATCTCTTCCGTAGACTCCGACGGATTCACCATCACGGTGAAAACCGCGGGACCGGTGACGGAGAGGCTGGCGGCCCTCCGGCCGGGGACTCTCGTTTCGATTCGGGGACCATACGGGTCCCCGTTTTTTTTGCGCGGCGGACGGATTCTCCTCATCGGCGGCGGATGCGGAACCGCGCCCCTCCTCTTCCTCGCGGCACGGCTTCGGGCAAAGGAAGCTGAGGTGACCGTTCTCGTCGGCGGCAGGAGCGCGGAGGAGCTCTTCTTCGGGGAACGGTTCGTATCGATCGGCTGCCGGTTTCTAGAGGCGACCGACGACGGCTCCCGCGGCTTCGCGGGCCCGGTGACCAGCCTCGCGCACAGGCTCCTGGAGACAGAGTCGTTCGAGGCTTTCTACGTCTCCGGACCAGAGCGGATGCTCGCCTCTCTCCTCGCCTCCCTGCCTCATGAGATTCCGGCCCAGTACCTGGTGGAGCGGTACATGAAATGCGCCATCGGGATCTGCGGCCAATGCACCCTCGACCCGTTGGGCATCCGGGTCTGCGTGGAGGGCCCCGTCCTCTCAGCGGACCTTTTGAGGAAATCCACCGAATTCGGTTCGTATCGCCGGGATCCTTCCGGTTCACGGATAGGTCTGTCGGCGTGACCAAGAAAGACCAAGGAGGAACCATGACCAGAGAAGAGCTCTCCATCTCCCTCTTCGAGGAGGGCGCGGTGAAATTCGGATCGTTCACGCTGAAAAGCGGAATCGTCTCCCCCTTCTACATCGACCTTCGCCAGGTGATATCCTGCCCCCGTCTCCTCGCCGAGATCACAGACCTTCTGGCCGCCGAAGTGGCGGATCTCGACTTCGACGTGATCTCCGGCATCCCCTACGCGGCCCTGCCTCTCGCGTCCACCCTCGCCTACAAGCTACGCAAGCCCCTCGTATTCCTTCGGAAGGAAGAGAAGTCGTACGGGATGGGCGGAATGCTCGTCGGGAAGCGTTTTCCGGGGGCTCGCTGTATCGTGGTTGACGACCTGATCACGACGGGGGGAAGCAAGATGGAGACGGCACGCGCCCTCGAGGCGGAGGGCTTCACGGTAACGCGTTTCCTGGTGCTCATCGACCGCTCCCGTAATGGCGCGGCGGAGATGGAGGCGCGGGGCTATACCCTCGGCTCCGTGCTCAGGGGAGACGAGATGTTCCGCATCCTCGCGTGCACAGGGAAGATCACACAGGAGGAGGAGGCGCGGGCGCAGGCCTTTCTCCTGGAGACGCCTGGGGCAGAAAGGGTGGCCGGGTCTGCGGCGAATGCCGGGTCTGCGGCGAATGCCGGGTCTGCGGCGAGATCGTGCGTTACGGCGCAGGTTAACCCGCCGCCCGCGTCTGCCGCCGGACTGACGACCGGAGCAGTTAAGGAACCCCTGCGGGAGCGCGTGAGGAGGATCATGAACCGGAAGAGGAGCAATCTGATCCTCTCCCTCGACGTCCAGTCCGCGAGGGAGTTCTTCACGATCCTGGAGCAAACCGCGGATTCCATCGTCATGGTGAAAACCCATATCGATATCCTCGCTGATTTCACGCCGGACTTCACTGCTGAACTCGTCCGTTTCTCGGCGGAACGGGAACTCCTGATCCTGGAGGACAGGAAGTTTGCGGATATCGGGAACACGGTCCGCGTGCAGTTCACGTCAGGCGTCTATCGCATCGCCGACTGGGCGGACGGAGTCACCGCGCACCTCATTTCAGGGGAATCGGTGATCGACGGGTGTACCTCGGAGAGCGGAAAAAATCCGGAGCTCTTCCTCCTCGCCCGGATGTCCTCGGCGGGCAACCTCATCACCCCGGACTATACGGCCGCGGTTCTGGAAACGGCGAAAAGACGGAAGGACCGGGTAGCGGGGATCATCGGCCACGGAAACGCGGCGGCCGAAGTGGCGGAGCTGCGCGCCGCGCTCGGGCCAGAACCGCTGATCCTCGTTCCCGGGGTCGGCTTTTCCCGGGACACGGACAGCCTTGGACAGACCTACCTGCCCGCGGCAGAGCCGATCCGGGGCGGGGCCGACTGCGTGATCGCGGGCAGGGCCGTCTACCGAAGCGCCGATCCCCGCGGAGCGGCGGAACGGCTCCGGGAGGAATGCTGGGAGGTGTATCTACGGGCAGGGGAACGGCGGGAGCAGGTTCACTTCCTCCGGAGGATGTAGTCGCCGGAGTTGCCTTCGGAATCGCGCCAGGTTCCCGCGAACTGATTCGGGTCCTTCATCACGAAAACAGCCTCGAGCGAGGAATCACCCGAGGTCTGGCGCAGTACGAGGATGACCGTGTGATCGTCCAGCGTGAGCTTCAGTCCGATCTCGGCGGATCCGGTTTGATCCGAATAGCGGCCGGCATACACGCCATCGCCGCTTCGGACGACCGACATCTCCCGGTTCGGGAGGGGCTGTACCATCATCCCTGACCTGATCGTTGTCCTGCAATGCCAGGTTCCGGCAAGGTCGATCCCGGCCAGGGAAAGAACCCGCATGGCGGAAACGGCGAAGGGGATCTCGACCAGATCAGCCATCACTTCGGAAACCGCGTACTTCCCGTCGCCCCCCGAAGCCGTGATCCGCAGGTACCGGGCCTGGAAGGGATCGATATCGATCTCTTTCATGAAGTGGATGCTCTCACCGCTCGTGCTCATGGTATCCATCTCCGGCGCCTTTCCGCCGTACTCGGGGAGGATCCGCAGAATTTCCCGGAATGAAACCCCGTCCATCGATGCTTCGATGAGGTAGAGATCGTCCCCGGACACCTGAAGTGTCATATCTCGCACGATGCCGGTTTTTTCGATGTCGATGACGAACGTGGCACTCCGGTCCTTCCAGTGCACACAGGAAGCCGAGTCCCAGGGAATCGACTGCGCAGGAAGGATGCCGTCCGACATGATCTCCGCGCCGTTTGTGAAGGAACCGCTGCCTTTCACCTGGACCGCGACGACGGCGAAGGGCGGCGGAAGAAGGGCCGTATAGAAAAGCAAGGCTGCGCGGAGAGAGCGCATCATTCCAGTTCCCATGGTTCCTCCCATGATCCGAAAACGGAGCACCGGCCATCGTATCCGAAGCACTCCGGAAAATCAAGAACGGTATTTTTCCAGAAACTTGCTCAACACAAACCGAAAAAACGAGGATATAATGGGCCCCGGAGGCTCGAAAACACATGGGATTAACGATATGGGGAAAAATCCGCTATTCCTGCTGGATCGCGGGAACGCTCGCGGGCATCATCGCGATCGTTCTCCTGTTTTCCGCCATCCGCTCCTTTCCGATCATCGACACCGAGCTGTACGTGACCCCTGTCCAGGCCTATGACATTATCGCGAGCCTCACTGAAAGCCAGATAGCGACGTACCGGGTGATCCTGGCCGTCGATTTCCTCTTCCCCATCCTGTACAACGCATGTATCGCCCTCTGCATGGCGTACTTCCTTGATAAAAGGCTGAATCGAGGCGACGTTCTGCGCAGGATGCTCCCCCTTCCGATTCTCACCATGCTCCTCGATTTCAGTGAAAACATCTCCATCCTCGCGATTCTCGGGCGGTACCCGCAGCAGAGCTGGGCCGCTGCGATTGTCGGTTACCTGACGGCGGCGAAATGGGGCTCCCTCATCCTCACATTGATCGTTCTTCTGATTTCTATCCTCTTCTACGCGATTAAGAAAAGCGGATTGTTCGGGGAGTGAGGAAGGAAAAACAGGCTCTTCCGGGGAACGTTGTCTCCGGAAGGAGCCGGCGAAGAAATCAGTTGCGGCCTGAAGCAGCGGGCGGATTGTTTTCCAGTTCGTGATTAAGAGCCTGGAGAGCCTGGTCAGCCTTGAATTCGGCGAAAGCCGCGGCCTCGTTTCTCCGGAACTCGGCTGAAGCCGCATCGAGGAGACTGTTCATCGGGTACATGCAGAGGGCGTAGACGGTTCCGTCCTTGGCCACCGAGACTTCAACGGTTTTCACGCCGGAAAGGGTGATCTGCGCGATTTGCCGGGAAATGGTCTCGACAAACCGGATAGCCTGGGTGTTGTCGCCTTCGCCTGCCTCTTGGGCGTAATCGGTGATGGCGTTCTTGACAGAGACCTCTACCTGCCGCGCGATATCGTCACGCGCTCTTGAGATGGCTGTGGTTCGGGAGAGATCGAGAGAGCTCATCTTCGCACTGCCTACACCATAGATGGCATCCTCGGCCACCGGAGGATTGAGATAGAATTCGGGAACATCGTTGAGATTGACTCCTGCGCCGCTCGCGCATGAGGCGAACCCGAACACGATAAAGGCGGCGACCACGAGAAAAAGCATCTTTTTCATTCGGTTATCAACTCCTTATCTTACAATTTCCGGTTACCTACGAACCACTACTAATGGTACCTCGGAATAACCGTTTTTTCAAGGACAAGAGCGCGAGAAAAGGGCGAGGGGATCGATCTTCAGAAGACGTCCTTTTTTTTAATGGCGGTCCTGAATCCAATACCCGCGATTTCGCAGGCCATCTTCACCGCCGCGAGCGGATCCCGGGAAGCCGAGACCTCCAGAACTCCCTGTCTGACTTTCGTATCGACCCCGGTGATCGCGGGAGTGACCTTCAGAGCCTTTTTCAACGATTCGGCATTCTCCATAGTGAGATTGTCGAGCAGATAGTAGTATCGCTTAATCATGGAGCAAGAGTATTTATTTACCCTCTTTTTGTAAAGGCGTAAAAAGCGCGTGGGATACGACCGGACCTTCTGGATCTAACGAAAAAAATATGTATAATGGAGCCTTCAGTCGATGGCAGGATGGATAGCCTATGCAAGCAGAGATCTCCGGAACCATGACAGACGAAGCAGCTACCGTTACGAGCATCCAGAATAGAATCAGGCATTATATCGTTTCGGCATCGGGAATACGCGCGGTTTACGCCGCCGACGGTGATGAAAACAGCGCAACAACGGAGATATCCGCGGCGGACCGAATCATCGCCGGTCTGTTCGCCCTCTCCTTCCTCCGCTTCATGCAGAAGAGAACGGGCAAGCCGGGACCTGTCATCGCGACGGGCAGCGATTCCCGCCCGACCGGCGCAGCCATCTGCGACGCGGTTCTCCGGGTGCTCGTTTCACGGGGGGCGTTTATCCGCCATTGCGGCGTCCTTCCCGCTCCGCAGATCATGGCCGTCGCGGGAAAATCAAAGGATATAGACGGCTTCCTCTACGTCACGGCCAGCCACAACCCCGTCGGGCACAACGGTTTCAAGGCCGGCGCTGAAGGGGGAGGCGTCATCGGCGGCAAAGACTCCGAGGAACTGAACGCGCTCTTCCTCTCCATGAGCCAGGATCAGAACGCAATCAGGGAGGTCGCGGATCTCCAGGCAGCCGGCAACGGAAACCTCCTGCGTGAAACCCTCTTCGAGACCGAGACCTGGAAGGCCAGCGCGGACCGGAAGTACCTCTGTTTCGCCCTGCAGACCGCCACAGGATACTCGGACCAGGCGGCGCAGGACGCCATGCTCTCCAGGGTTATGGATGGGTGCCGGAAATCCCCCCTCGGGATCCTTGCGGATTTCAACGGAAGCGCACGGTGCGCGTCCATCGACGAAACCTTCCTCTCCCGCTTCGGCGTGGGATTCAAGGCGATGAACGCGATCCCCGGCGTCATCACCCACGCGATCATACCCGAGGGCGACTCCCTCGTTCCGTGCAGAAAGAAGCTGGAGAAGCTCTACAAGGAAGACCCATCCTTCACGATCGGGTACGTGCCTGACAACGACGGAGACCGCGGCAACCTTGTGTACATCGATCCAGAGACCGGGAAAGTACTGGGAATCGAGGCTCAGGAGATATTCGCGCTCTCCTGCATCGCCGAGCTCGCCTGCCTCGTGTACAACGGCATCCTCACCTATGACGAGTCAGGCAAAGCGGAGCAGAAGGTTGCCGTCGTCGTGAACTGCCCGACCTCCCTGCGTATCGAACGAATCGCGGAATGCTTCGACGTCCGGGTCTTCCGATGCGAGGTGGGAGAGGCGAACGTCGTCGGCCTTGCCCGGGACGTTCGGAGTTCCGGCTTCATCGTGCCCGTCTTCGGCGAAGGCTCGAACGGCGGCACCATCGTGTTCCCGGCGGCTGTGAGGGATCCCCTCAACACCATCGGAGGACTCCTCAAGATCCTCCTCCTTGGCGGAAACGGGAAGAAACCCGACCCCTTCAGGATCTGGTGCGAAAGAAGCGGTCAGCAGGACAAATGGAAGGAGACCAGGGGGCTCGCCGATCTGCTCGCCACCATCCCGCGGTTCACCACGACGGGGGTCACCGAGGAACGCGCGGTCTTCCCGGTCAACACAACCAACCAGCGCGCATTCAAGAACGCGTACGAGCAGGTGTTCCTGGAACAGTGGGATGCTCGGAAGGCCGCGCTGAGAGAGAGATTCCACTTCTATACCTGGGAAGAGATCAACTACGAGGGCAAGGAAGAGAAGCACGGGTTTGGAGACGAGTACCGCAGCGGCAAGGCCAAGGGAGGGTTCAAGATCCTCTTCAAGAACGAAAAGGGAAAGAAGGTGGGATTCATCTGGATGCGCTCCTCCGGAACCGAACCGGTATTCAGGGTCCTCGCCGATCTCCAGGGGAGCGATGCAGAGGGAGAGGCAGAACTTCTCGCCTGGCATCGGCAGATGATCGCGGAGGCCGATGCCCTGACCCGCTAACCTCC
>CAZPZF010000169.1:0-7478 GCA_964590705.1 uncultured Spirochaetales bacterium
CGGTTGCCACGCCCCGCATTCCGGAGAGAGGCTGGTGGATGAGGTAGTCTGAATTGGGCAGCGCGATCCTCCTCTCCTTCGGTGCGGCTATCAGGATGATGGCGGCGGCGCTAGCCACGAGACCCATGCCGATCGTGTATACCGGCGGCTTGATGAATCGGATCATGTCGACGACGGCGTACCCCGCGTCAGCGTCTCCTCCGGGGGAGTCGATGAAAACCCGCACCGGCTCGTCCCCGGCGTCTTCCAGGAGGAGAAGCTGCTTGATGACGCGCTCGGAGAGGTTCTTGTCGATCTCCCCGGAGAGGAGGATCGTGCGGGTTTTCAGCATCTTTTGAGTCAGGATGTCGGGGGGAGGGTTTTCCTCCCGCTCCTTCTCGTCTCCCTCTTCCTCTCCTTCATCGTCGAGCACAGGGGGAACGCCGTACATCGTGTCTATCATATGAACTCCTTGTTGGTCATGTGTACCATTGCGGCTTCACGGTGTCAAGAAATCGGAATAGCATCAGCGGACTTTATGGTGATCGATCTTCGTCCTATACATCCGGAGATCCGCCTCCCTGAGGAGATCCTCTCCTGACTCCCCGTCGTCGGGGAAATAAGCGGTCCCCCAACTGGTGCCTACGGAAAGAGTGGTTCCGTTCCAATCCATGGGAGAAGAGAGGGTCTTTCCGAGTCTCTCGAGTTTCTTCTCGACTTCCTCGTCGGCATTGACGTCGAGAAGGATCGCCGCGAACTCGTCGCCCCCCAGCCGAGCGGCCGTGTCCATCCTCCTGACCCCGTCAGCGAGCCTTGCCGCGAAAGTCTTGAGCGCGAAATCCCCCGCGAGATGGCCATGAGTGTCGTTGATCGGTTTGAAGCCGTCGAGGTCATACACGACGAGGGCGAATCGCTGTTTCTTCCGCTGGGAGATATTCAGCGCCTGCCTGAGCCTATCCAGGAACAGGGTGCGGTTGGGAAGCTCGGTAAGCTGGTCGAACAGGGCGAGATGGGTGATCTCCTCGTGTCGCTGATGCTCTGTCGTAATGTCCCGTTTCACTGAAACGAAGAAGAGGATCTCTCCGGAAGGTCCTACTACGGGCGATACGGCCGTGAGCTCCCAGTATTCCTCCCCCGATTTCCTGCAGCAGCAAATCTCGCCTGTCCACTGCTTGCCCGCCTTGATCGTCTCGCGCATCTGGTCGAAGAAGGCGGCCGGCTGTTTTCCCGCGTAGAAATAGTCGATGCCCTTGCCAATCACCTCCTTCGCCTCATACCCGGTGACTGCGGTGAATTCGGGATTCACGTACTCGATGCGTCCATCGGAATCTGAAATGACGACTTCGACAGGCATGCTCTCCAAGGCAAGAATCAGTTTTTCCCTGTCCTGCGTTCTGCTCCGTGTCTGTTCCATGGCCGTTTCCCCTCCGCTTCAACCCTCGCTTCTATACAATACAACCGAAGAAAGCCGTTTGGCAATTGTAAAAGAGCTGGTATAAATGCGGGAGGAACGCGCCCTTGTGGCGGGCTGTTCCTGCGAGTACAATCGATTTCATGAAAGCCGGTATAATCGCGATCGTCGGCCGTCCCTCGGCGGGGAAGTCGACTCTCATGAACGAGGTGTGCGGAGAGAAGATCTCCATCGTATCTCCCCACCCGCAGACAACCCGAAGGGCGGTGCGGGGGATCCTGAACGAGGAACGCGGCCAGATCGTCTTTATCGATACCCCCGGGTACCATACCTCAGAGAAGAAGCTTAACCGCTACCTTTCGGGAGTAGCGGAGAATTCCCTGAAAGAGGGAGACGCCGTCCTGTACCTCATCGATTCCACCAGGAAGCCCGGCGACGAAGAGACCCGCATCTGCGGGCTCGTGAAGCCCCTTCGGGACCGGGTCGTCGTCGGGGTGACCAAGATCGACGATCCCCGTTCGAACCGCGACTCATGCGCGGCTTTCATCGCGGATATGCTCGGGCCGGTCCGGACGCATCCGGTCTCCGCGGTGACGAAAGAGGGGGTAGACGGACTCCTCGACTCTCTCTTTTCGCTTCTCCCCGAATCTCCGCCCCTCTATCCGGAGGACCTCTATACCGACCAGGAACCGGAATTCAGACTCGGGGAGATCATCCGCGAAAAAGCGATCTCCCATACCCGCGAGGAACTCCCGCACGCATTGTTCGTTGAGGTGGCCGATCTTGAGTTCAGGCGCGAGGGGAAGGAGCTCTGGGCCAGGGTATTCCTCGTTACGGAACGGGAATCGCAGAAGGGCATTCTGATCGGCAAGGGGGGGAGCCTCATCAAGAAGATACGGATCGATAGCGAAAAGGAATGCCGCGAGATCTTCCCCTATCATGTCCGCATTGACCTCCGTGTAAAGGTGGATCCCAAGTGGAAAAGCCGTGACGCCCTCCTCAAGAGAATGACAAAAGGCTGAAAACGCTTGACAGATCCCTCTTTTAGTGTTATTTCTGTTATATGTGTTATATAACAGAGCGAGACACACGATGAGGCTCATCATCTCCAATGGAAATCCTGCGCCGATCTACGAGCAGATCGGTTCCCAGATCAAGGCTGAAATACTTGCCGGGAACCTCAAACCGGGAGCGCTTCTTCCCTCGATCAGAACGCTCGCGAGGGAACTCTCGGTGAGCATCCTGACCGTCAAGCACGCCTACGACACGCTCGAGCGGGAAGGATACCTGAACACCGTAACGGGGAAGGGGACCTTTGTGCGCGAAGACGACACGGAATCCTTCCGCGAACAACGGAGAGCCGCCGTCGAGCGGAAACTCGAAGAAGCAATCGATGACGCCGCGAAATTCGGAATAGGGAATGAGGAGCTTCTCGCGATCTTCACGCTGCTCCTCGAGGGGGAAAAGACATGAAGGCGATAGATATCGAGGGGGTGAGCAAGCGGTACCGCGGGTTCGCGCTCGCTGACGTGAACCTGAGCCTCGAAGCGGGCTACCTCATGGGCCTCTTCGGCCTGAACGGAGCGGGAAAGACGACGCTCATCAAAACCCTGCTCGGTTTGTTTCCGTCGTCCACGGGAAAGATACACGTGCTCGGAAAGAACATCCGTACGGAAGGGGCGGCCGTCCGCCAGCGGATCGGCTTTGTCCTCGGTGACACCCCCATATACCCCGAACTTCGTCCCCGCGAAGTTGAACGGATACTGGCGCCACTGTATCCCGCATGGAGCGGAAAGAGATTCCGGGAGATCTGCGAACGCCTCGCCGTGCCACAGGAGAAGAAGATCGGGCAGATGTCGCAGGGGGGGAGAATGAAATTCGGGGTTGCCGCCGCGCTCAGCCACGGCGCGGAGCTTCTCCTGCTCGACGAACCGGCCGCGGGACTCGATCCCCTCGCTCGCAGGGAAGTGATCAGCCTGGTCAGGGAGGAGATGGAGGCGCATTCCTGCTCGGTCCTGATCTCGACACACATCACGACCGACCTCGACGCGATCGCCGATTTCATCACCCTCATAGACGGCGGCAGAATCGTCATCTCCTCGCCTCGGACCGAACTCCTCGATACCCTGGCGTTGTGCCGCGGCGATTCCGCCATCCTGTCCGAGATCTCCCCCGCGCGCTTTCTCCGTGTCGACCGGAATCCGTACGGTTTCTCTGCCATCACGGGTGACCGCGCCGGTCTTTCGAGGGACTTCGGCAATCGCATCTTCTTTGACCGGATTACCATCGAGGATCTGATGAACCATTTTCTCCGGGAGGAACTGCAATGAAGTCGAACGCAATTCGAAGTCTTGTCCTGAAGGACATCCTGATCCAGAAGCGGATGATCGCGGTTATGGGATTGTACAGTATCTTCTTCTTCGCCCTATTCGGCGTACTGGATGAAACGCCGTCGGCGCGTTTCATCTACATAATCGACGGGATCGTGGTCGCCGTCGTCATGGCGCTGGGATCGTTCAAGGGAGAAAAGAAAAACCCGGACGCGTTTACCGGTTCTCTGCCCGTTTCCCGCCGCGACATCGTCATCGGAAAATTCGTCATCCTGTTCCTCGGGGCGGTCTACGGCCTCGTCACAGCAGGAGCGATCGGTCTCGTCCTCCGCCTCTCCCTTCCCCGGTTCTGCACGGAATATCTTTCCTTGCCTGCGATACTCGGAGTTTTCATCGGGGCTGCCGCTTTTTCTCTCGTGATCCCACTCTCCCTCCTCCTCGGGCAGACCGGCGTGAAGGCAATCCTCGTCGGGCTTCTGTCGGCCACCATCGCCCTCAATTTTCTCACATTCCTTCCCCTCGCAGAGGGGGGGGAGCCGCCATTCGCCGGTCATCTTAGTCATCGAGGCTCTTGGAAAACTGGGAATGAAGGGCCGCTTCCTCTTCTTCGGGGCGATAGGAGTCGCCGTGCTCATCGTGTCTTTTGGAATGTCTCTTCTGTTCTATCCCAAGAAGGACTATTGAACTCCTTTTATAGTGTCCGGAAGGTTATGGGCAACGCCGTATGTAGTGGTGTATACGTGAAAAAAGGCACTCAATACGGTGTTTCGTTCGAAAAACCAATAAGCTTCCGGACACTACCGAATCCTTTCTGAAGAACCGCGGCCCGGCCGAAGCGATTGACAAAGGAAAACCGCCGGGCAATGATCCTTGAGGAACATCCGTTTTTCTCCGATAGTTAAACGGGGGTACCACAATGAAAGATATGAGCTTGACCGACATACGGCTAGACGACCTGGCGGAAAAACCTCTCACCTCGTACGAAGCGGTTTCCCTCCTCTCGGAGATGATGGAACACGACTGGTTCTACTCCATGAAGATGGGAAGCGAGGTCGAGGGGAACACTCTCGAGGAACTCGCTCTCGCCCGTTCACTGTTCCCTTCCGTCCCTCTGCGTTTCAAGATCGGAGGCTGCGGAGCGAAGAACGACATCAGAGCCTCTTTCGAGCACGGGGTGGACTACATCATCCTTCCAATGGCGGAAACCGTGTACGCTCTCGAGAATTTTATCGAGCTCTATGCCGAATACCGCACTAGATTCGAAAAAGCCCCCCTCGCGGCTCTAAACGTGGAAACGAAAACCATGGTGAAGAGCCTTCCCGATTTTCTCCCCTTCCTGGAACAGCATTTCACGTCGATCACCATCGGCAGATCGGACCTCTCCGCCTCCATGAAGGCGAACGTGAACAGCCAGGAGGTCCTGGACACCATCGAGGAAATCCTCTCCTTTGTCGGGAAGAATCTCCCGCACGTGAGCATTTCCATCGGGGGCAAGATCACCCCCCTCTCCGGAAAACTACTCTACCGGACCTTCGGGTCGCGGATATCCTTCCTCAACACGAAATTCGTCTATCTCAACCCGTCCGGAGACGTGGAGACATCCATCAAGAAGGCGCTCCTCTTCGAGATCCTCCTCTTCTACATCTTCTACGTCGAAGGGCACAGGAGCCGGGAAGAGTTCGTCTCTTTCCTCACGGATAACAGAAAGAGAATGGAGCGATAAAGCCGGGACCGGATCCGTCAGCGGATCACGGCGTACTTCCTCCGCGTGCCGCGGCCGGCATGAGCCGCGCCTTCCATACTGTTCCTCCCCTTCCACTGGATTACCCCCCCTTCCCTTTTCGAGCAGGAGCACCATCAAGATTCCCGCTCCCAAAGCGACCGCGGCCCCGAAATACGCGAGGACGATGCCCGTCAGGATGGCCTCTGTTCGTTCAAGCCGCCCCTTGGCGATCGAATTGCCCAGAGAGAGGCAGGCGAATCCTTGAAGGATCATGAGAAGACAGAGGATCGGTTCCCTGAAGGGGGTGAGCAGAGAAACGATAGGCAGGAACAGGATGGAGAATATCCGCACGAGGTTGAATGTGGCCGCGCCTCCCATGAGCGAATACATGGCGGCTGGACCGTTTTCATACCGCCGCGATACCGCCATGGTCATGGCTGCCCAGTTTGGACCTGAAAGTCCCCCGGTTGGGGCAAAAAGCCCGTGCAGCAGGTTCCTGATGCCTGTAACGCAGATTAGCCTGCCGCTGGAGAAGTCCACCTGTTCGTCGGGCCTCTTTTCTCTCACGTCCCGAACCATTTCCTCGGCGAGGACGACTTCCCCGAACGCCAGAATGAAACAGACAAAGGCCGCGGGTATCGCGGAGATGAAAAGCTTCAGATCGGGAAACCCGAGGCCTACGACCGACCAGTTCTCGATCATCTCCCTTCCACGCAGGCGGAGAAATCCCATTTCGATTTGCGGAACGGAAGCCTCGCCGAACAGGGCAGCAGCGAAAGAGACGACGATGAGTCCGGGCACGATTCCGAATTGGGTGATTCGTGAAAGGACCGAGTCCGGCTTCCGGGAGTAGTATCCTTTCAGCTTCTCCGAATAGAGAAGGAAGATCAGGAGGGGAACGCCGATGAAGAAGGAAATGGGATACCGGGTCAGCATGATGCCCGCCGGCGTTATACCGTATTCACCCGTCAAAGCGCCGATGCCTGCCCCCAGAATCAAGCCGCTCTTCAGCGACCGAGGAATGATCCTGATTAGTTTCTCCGCGGCCCTAAACCATCCCAGCAGGATAAATAGCAAACCGACGGTCAGCTGCAAGGCGATATAGGCCTCAATCCTAGCCGGCCCCAGTTCATAGGCGCCAACGAAGCTCATGATGAGAGGAACCGCGGGGGTAAGCCAACCGGATATGGTGATATCGCCGAGGAGCTGATGGAGAAAGTACCCGATATGTTGGAACACGATGATCGTGATCGCCACGGGATAGGGGATCCCGAAGAGGCTTTCGAGGAGCGCCACTCCGCCGAGGCTCGTTGCGGTCATGATGATCCCCTGCAGGATCTCCGCGGCCTCGATCTCGTAATGAACAAGGGGAATTCGGACGGTGAAAAGCCCCAAACGAATCCCCGGCTGCGCCTCGCCGTGGTTCCTGCGCGCGGTGGGAAGCATCAGGCAGGCGCGCCCCCCTCTAAGCCTCTGCTGATTCACGGGCATGATCCTTTCCTACACTTCCTTCTTTTCCACGAACATGGCCTTGGCGCCCAGATCCAGCAGCATCCGTTCGAAGCCGGGGTACGACACCCGGGACGATTCGGTTTTCGTAACGATTGTCGCCCCATCCGCGATCAGGCCTGCAACGCACAGGGCCATGGCGATCCGGTGATCCGCGTAGCTTTCGACATACGCGCCCGTAAGCCTATGGCCCCTGATGACGAGTGAATCCTTTTCAAGGGTGAGATCCCCGCCCATCTTAGCAAGCTCCCTGCACATGAGGAGAGGCCGGTCGGACTCTTTCAGACGTGAACTCTCAATGTTCACGAGCCGGGTTTCCCCTTCAGCCCTGCACCCGAGTACCGACAGGATGGGGATGCTGTCCGGAATGCTCGCGCAGTCGATGGTGGTTCCCTTGAGAGGTCCACCTCCCCTGATCCGGATTCCCTCTTTTCCCTCATTCATGATCTCGATGTCCGCGCCCATCTCGCGGAGGAGATGGACCATGTACTTGTCCCCCTGCACATCGTTCATATCGAGCCCGAGA
>CAZPZF010000170.1:0-7476 GCA_964590705.1 uncultured Spirochaetales bacterium
TGGTTTGTTGGGGCTCGAGCTGGCGCGAGAGCGTCTCGATTTCGGCGAGGCTGTCTGCGACCCTGGTATCGACCCGGGATATCTCCTCGATGAGGACGGCGAGGGGTCCCAGCTTGTCTCGGAGGAGAGAGTCGAAATTCAGTGCAGTCCGCGTAAGCTCCTCGACGTGCCGCTGCAGGTCGTCGACCTCCCGATAGTATTCGAAAACTTCCCGGTATAGGCCCAGGTTGCTCCGCAGAGATTCAACGACATTCCTCTGCGCGGATTCATCGTCAACCAGGATGGAAAGGGCTTCGAGGGCGTGCCGAAGCTTCCGGATGATGAGGATGCTGGCCCGCGCGAGGTTCATGGCGAGTGTCCTGTTCCGTTCACGATCCGCCTCCAACTGGGCCGCTGTTTCCTCCTGCCCCCGCTTTCTGGCCTTTTCCGCGAGCGATACGCGCTTCAATTCCGCCTGTTCGATTGCCCTGATCTTTTCCTGGAACTGGTTCCGCACACCGTTTCCGATGTTCAGGAATCCCTCCCGGCACGCGCCGATCTTCTCCTTCAGCGTCTGAATGAGCTCGTCGTAGTGGTTCACGAGGGTTTCCATCATCCGGAGGCGTTCTTCGGGACTCAGGTTGGGAGGTTTCTTGATCATACCGAAGAGGTAGCTCCTGTTCTTAGAGCCCTCCTCTATCCTCCTGCGGACATCCTGGATATCCGACTGCCTGGCTTCGATGACGTGGTCGCGGATCTCCGGAAAGCTGTACGATTGCCCGAAGATTTCTATGTCCATACGCTCAATTCCCCGTCCATGCGACAGTCATGTTCTCCGTCCTCATCGAGTATTCCCCCAGCCTCCAGTCCAGGACGAGCCACATCTGGTCTCCGGGTCCGGTGGACGCGGCCAGACCGCTCCTGCGTACGATGCCGTTCAGTGTGTTCAAGGCTTTCCTCCCCTGCTGGCCGTTTCCCAGATACACCTCGGCCCATGCGTGCCCGCTGGAGCCGTCAATGCCGTGGACGATTCTCGCCCTGCCCCCTACGGCGCCGATGCAGGAGGCGATCATGACGGCGAAATCGTCGCAGTCGCCGGCAAGCCCCACCGCGAGGGTCCTTCTGGCGGGCGAGCAGTAGTCGCTCCATGTCGATGCGGGGTCGCTCACGTATTTCCATCGGGAGGAAACGGCCGCGTGGAGCAGGACGATCTGCCTGAGCCCCGCTTCCGATGGAATCCGCGAACCCTGCGGGTTGTCGTACGGCCCGGAATGGGCGGAGGCTATCCGCACCGCGAAATCGCGGACCGCGGGGTCGTTAGCCTGGACAGCCTTTCTGTAGTCGCCCCCGACTACGAGGGGGATATCGTCATCAAGGCTGTTCTTCATCTCCTCGATGATCCGCCGGCTTTCGGCGAGCTCCTCCTCCAGGAGAGCCGTATCCTTGACAGCCTGTTCCAGTGCCTGCCGTTCCTCTTCGGAGCGCCTCAGGCGTTCCGTGAGCTCGGAAATCAGCCGATCCTTCTCCTCCACGGTCGAATTCCTGTCCTCGATCACCTTCCTGACCGCTTCCTCCACTTCCGGATTGCGGTACTCCTTCCCCAGCTCCCTGGCTATCCGCGCGATGGCGTTGTCAACAGAAAGTACCGTCCTGTCCACTGCGGGGAAGGGATTCGCGGCTGACAGACCGAAGAGGACCGCCGCGCTCAGCGCCGCGGTTGCCAGGACTTTGGGGAGAGACCTTCCCCGGTCCCTCATGCCGAACAGGGAGCCTGCTGCTATGGCAGCGATGCCCGCGAAGAGCGGCGGGCCGGGGCTTTCGAACGCGGGGAAGCGGAGGAGGGCGCCCTGCATCCCCTTCATGAACGGGATATCGAAGGCCGCGGAGAACAGAACCAGTCCGGCGGCCATGCCGAAGAGGGGAGGGAGGGCCCGGTGGATGGTCCCGAACAGGGTCCGCAGCAGCGAGAAGAGGAGGAACAGGAGGAGAAGGGCGGCCGGACTGCCGAGGGATCCCAGGGATCGTTCCAGAAACGCGGCCGTTTCCGGCTTTCCGAAAACGACCAGTATGGCCGGGACGGTGAACAGGTATCCGAGAAAGCCCACCGCGTCGAAGAACCTGTCCAGCGCTTGATGGCTGGATTCCGTATTGGTTTTTTTCATGCCACTTCCGCCTGCGAGTTTTGATGATACGTCGATTATACCCTTCCACCGGCCCTGCTGTCACGGGGATTATACTAGATATAGTGTCCGGAAGATTATGGGTCGATCCCAAAGCACACCAGATCTAGCGCTTCTGTATTCAAATAACCGCTATGGATGGAAGGACCAATAAGCTTCCTGACACTATACTTGACTTCAAAGGGTAACAATGTTACGATAACAGCGTTACTTTTATATCAAATCCGGGAATCAATAGGAGGGAAGCGATGACAGGCTGCATGGGCCAAATCCTTGAGGTCGACCTGGGAACGGGTGCCATCGAGAAACGGAGAGTGGACGATACGGTCTATGATCTGGTTCTCGCCGGCAAGGGGCTCGGCGCGTGGTACCTCCTGAACAATATCCCCGCCGGCGCCGATCCGCTGGGATCGGACAACATCATCGGTTTCATCAGCGGATCGCTCACAGGCACGGGCGCTCCCATGTGCGGACGATGGACGGTGGTCACCAGGTCCCCGCTAACGGGCGGTTGGGGAGACGCCAACTGCGGCGGTAATTTCTCCCCGGCCATCAAGCGCTGCGGGGTTGACGGGATCTTCTTCCGGGGGAAAAGCGAGAAGCCGGTTTTCCTCTACGTGGACGACGATGTCTGCGAGCTTCGCGACGCGGGAGCCTACTGGGGCCTGGACGCGGTGGAGGCGGAGAAGCGGCTTACAGCCGATTGCGCGGGAAAGAGAAAACCCGCCGTTGCGGTGATCGGGACCTCCGGGGAGAAGCTTTCCCTCATCTCCGGCATCTGCAACGATGGCGGACGCATCGCTGCAAGGAGCGGGGTAGGAGCGGTCATGGGATCCAAGAAGCTGAAGGCCCTGGTCCTCGCGGGAAGCCGCGAGATCGGGTGTTACGACAAAAAACGGATGCTCGAATACTCCAAGGAGCTTTCCGCCAAGGTCAAGAAGGCCTATCCAGGCAAGGGATCAAAGGGCGGCCTCTACGGAACGCTCGGCGCGGTGTTCGGCGTACTTCCCCTTTCCATGCCCCTGGACGGAGCCATGAATGTGGGCCCGCTCTCGAAGTGGGGATCCTCGGTCAACACGGTCATGGGGGTCAACAACGGCGACGCGCCGATCAGGAACTGGGGAGGCACGAGGAGGGACGCGAGGAGCGCGGCAAAGGCCTTTAATCCCGACAGGCTGCACGAGCGGGAGACGAAGAAGTACCACTGCTACTCCTGCCCGATGGGCTGCGGGAGCATCGTTGACATTAAGGATCTGTACGGCGGCGAGTTCGAGCATACCCACAAGCCGGAATACGAGACGGTCGACGCCTTTGGTCCGCTTCTCCTGAACGGCAGCCTTGAGGCGGTTTTCTATATCAACGAGCTCCTGAACCGGGCGGGTATGGATAGTATCTCCGCGGGCAATACGGTCGCGTACGCGATAGAGTGTTTCGAGAACGGACTTCTCACGCGGGAACGGACGGGCGGGCTCGATCTCCGCTGGGGAAATCATCCGGACATCGTCCGGCTCGTGAAGCTCATGATCGCACGGGAGGGGATCGGAGACATTCTCGCAGACGGCGTGAAAAAGGCCGTTGAGCGGCTGGGGCCGGAAACCGGGCGCTTCGCCATGCACGTTGGTGGCCAGGAGCCGGGGATGCACGACCCGCGTATGGATCCGCAGGTCGGGGTCCACTACGTGACCGAGCCTGCCCCGGGTAAGCACACGATCGGGTCTGGGACGATGTACGGCAACACCGCGCTGTGGGACATCTGTTCCTGGGCGCCTCCGGCCAAGCCGCGCCCGAAGAAGGCGGACCGCGTACCGAGCGAGGAGATGGGCGCCGCGAGCCGGGCCATGGCCTGCTATTCGATGCTGGTCGACGGCGCCGGCGGGTGCTATTACGCGGAAATCATGGGCGTCAACATGTGGAAGCTTGTGGAGTACCTGAATGCGGCGACCGGCTGGGAAAAGACGGGCGATGAGTACCTGGAGATCGGCAGGCGGATCCAGACCCTGCGCCATCTCTTCAATGTCAAGCACGGGATCAGGCCGGCTGACCGGCACCTGCCGGAACGGATGGAGGGAAGACCTCCCCTGCCCGCTGGTCCGCTCAAGGGGGTATCCCTGAGGATCGACGAACAGGCCCGGTACCACTGGAAGGCCATGGGCTACGACGCTGAGACCGGCGTACCGCTGGATGAAACGGTGGCATCGTTGGGCATCCCCGCGCTCATGGGCGCTCCGTCATGATCAGGGTCCGGGTCTCACCGCCCCCGTTTTTCGACCGCAGAAAGCTCGACGAGCGGGGCTGGATTGAGCTGCCCGACGGCGCGACCCTCCGCGACGTACTCAAGGTGATCGGGTTGCCGGCGGCGTTGCCCGGGGTCATGAGGGCCAGCGTGAACGGCGCGTTGGCCAGGCGCGAGACGGTGCTGCGCGACCGCGACACGGTCGGCTTCGTCTCCATGGTTTCGGGAGGATAGGAGGATACCGCAGTGCCAAGAACGGCTCGCAACGACGATGAGATCGAGAAGACCCGCGACGAGATACTGGACCAGGCCCTCGACATGATCGGGAGCGATGGCTACGACAGCCTGACCATGCGGAGGCTGGGGGCGCGCCTCGGCTTCGCGGCCAAGACGATCTACAACTACTTCTCCTGTAAGGAGGAGATCTACATCCGGGTGCTCACCCGCGGGTTCGAGGAGCTGAACAGGAGGGCGGAGGAGGTCGTGGCCGCCGTCGCCGATCCCTGGGAGCGGCTTCGCGCCCTCGTGCGCACCTACATTACCTTCGGAACGGAGAACGCCAACTACTACAACATCATGTTCAACTGGGATGTTCCCAAGTATCACGATTATGTCGGCACCATCCTGGAACCGATAGCGTTCGAGGAGAAGAAGACCGCCTTCCGCTTCGCCGAGATCGCCAAGGCCGCCCTTGCCGCGATCGGGGCGGTCGGGAAAGGCGGGGGAGACCTGACGGACGAGGAGTTGACTTACCAGATCCTTAAACTCTGGTCTGAACTGCACGGAATCGTTTCCCTCTTCAACAGCCGCGGCATTCTCGAGTTCGAGGTGGACTTCACTGCGTTCGTGGAACGAGTCACTGAAGAGATGCTCGCGCGATTTCGATAGGGGAGGTATGCCCGCATGACAGGTCTGAAAATAGAAGTGTCCGCGCGTATGTTCCTGCTTTCACTCAAGATTCTTTCCGTGGTTCTACGACTGAGCCCGAAACTCCGAAAGGAAATCGACAATCCGGATACCGGGTTCGTGTTCAACGCGCGCTACGTCATCCGGACCAAGGACGACTCCGTCAACGTCCATGTCGTATTCAGGAATGGGAGGATGAGGGCGGGAAGGGGCAGGATAGAAGATCCGGACACGGTCATCACCTACCGCGACAAGAAGGCCCTGGCCGAGAACTGGTCCAAGAGCGGGGAGGCGACCCTCGACTGCCTTCTCACCAACGAGATGTCCTATTCGGGGAACATGGCCTACCTCTCACGGTTCGCCTATATCACCTCCCTCCTCACGGGAGGAAAGCCGGCGCTTCCGACCGGGAACGCCCCTCCGGTGGACATCGAGGCGAGCCGGGAGAAGACCGCGCAAGCCCATCGTTTCCGGAGCAGGCTCGGCAGGAAGACCGACGCGGTCCGCTTCCTCCCCGATCCCTACCTCGCGGATTACAGCCTGGCCGATTTCCCCCGGCTCAGGTATCTGCGCAACAGGCGTTTCGGCCTGAAGCCCGCTATCTGCATCGAGAGGGCCGTCCTGCTGACCGAGTACCACAAGGCGAACGGTTTCGAGATCGGAACGGACGGCATGCCGCGGGACCCCGGCATCCGCCAGGCCGAGGCGCTCCGCTATATCCTGGAGCGGAAGAAACCGGTGGTGTGGGACGGCCACCTGATCCCCGGCGGGACGACCTCGAAAGAGGTGGGCATCCCGCTGTACCCGGAGTTCATCGGCACCCTCATCTGGACCGAACTCAAGACCATATCGAACCGAACGTTGAACCCCAACGACCTCTCCCCCGAGGATGCCGAGAAGCTCGACCTGGAGATATTCCCCTATTGGCAGGATCGGACGGTCCGCGAGTACTGCCGAAAGACGTTCAACAATCCCCTCTCCCAACAGCTCGACGAACGCTGGGTCCTGTACTTCATGATGAAAAACAACGCCATATCCCACACGATTCCCGATTTCCAGACCGTGCTGAACGATGGGCTGGGTTCCGTGATGGAGAGGGCGGCGCGGCTGGAGGCCGAGGCGGACGATCCCTCGCGTGCAAACTTCTACCGTTCCATGAGGATCGCAATAGAGGGGACCCTTGCCTACGCGGTGAACCTAAGCAGGGAAACCTCCCGCTTGGCGGCCAGGCTTCGCGGCGGCACGCCGGAGGAGAGGCGGCGCGCGGATGAGCTTCTCGAGATGAGCAGGATCTGCGCCAAAGTGCCCAAGGAGCCCTGCTCTTCCGTATACGAGGCGGTCACCGCCATCTGGACGGTATTCACCGCGCTCCAGCAGGAAAACGCCAATTCGGCCCTCTCCATCGGAAGGCTTGACCAGCTGCTCCAACCCTTCTTCCTGATGGACATGGAGAAGGCGCGCACCGACGCGGAGCGGGAGGCGGTGATCAGGAACACGATGGAATACGTGGGCAGCCTCTTCCTGCGGATCAACGACCACGACCCTCTGGTGCCAGGCGTAGGCAACAAGCTCTTCGGCGGCACCTCATCCGACGACACCGTGACCGTCGGCGGGGTCGACCGTGACGGAAACACCGCGGTCAATGACATGACCTACATCATCCTCAAGGTGGCGGAGATGTTCGGGTTCCAGGATCCAAACATGAACGCCAAGTACTACTCCGGAGTGAATTCCAAGGAGTACCTGCGCAGGCTCTGCGAGGTCAATATCAACATGGCGGCCTCTCCCATCATCCAGAACGACAAGGCGGTGATCGAGGCCCTCCTCCACCAGGGGATTCCTATCGAGGACGCGCGGAACTGGGGGGCCTCCGGGTGCGTAGAGCCAGACATCTGCGGGAAGCACTACGGCCATACCAACTGTATGATGCTCAATATGGTGGCCCCGGTGGAGATGGCGCTCAACAACGGCGTGCATCCCGTGATGGGCGACAAGATAGGGCCGGACACCGGCGATCCCGCGCGGGACTTCCCGACCTTCGATTCATTCCTCTCCGCCTACAAGAACCAGCTTAGGTTCATGATGGAAAAATCGGTGGAGATCAACAACTACCTCGATTTTTCCATCAGTACATGCATCCTACGCCCCTCCTGTCCGCCTGCTTCCAGGGGCGTAGGA
>CAZPZF010000171.1:0-7469 GCA_964590705.1 uncultured Spirochaetales bacterium
CGGAGAAACGGACCTCCTTCCCCTCGCAGAAGAGGGAACCCCCGTATCCTCCGGTCTCCTTGATCACCGGCATGGCGAAGAGGATCTTCATCAGCGTGGTCTTGCCCGCGCCGTTCTCTCCCACGAGCCCGAGGATCTCGCCTTTCCTCAAAGAGAAACTGACGTCATGCAGAACGGTGTTTCCGTAGAAATCCTTCGATACGCCATCGAAACGCAAGAGGGGTTCGTCGTCCGCCATTCTCGCTCCTCCAGGATTGTGTTGAAAAATCCTCTGAGCTTTCAAAAAAAGAGTCCGGGGAGCGGGCTCCCCGGACAATCGATCTCAGCGTGGAATCACTTGATGGTGAAATACTTCTCGGGAATCGTGACGTCCGCCGCTCCCAGGTATCCTTTGCCGAAGACATAGGTGTCCTGGTAGATCAGGATGTGGTTGGTGGCCCGCACCCCGGTGGAGGCGTCGGTATAATAAGCCCCGTTCCAGGCCGCGCCCGGCGAGTATACCGCGTAAGCGGCCCTGATGTCCTCGAGGCTGTTGATCTTCGCCGTTCCCTCGAGAACCCTCTTAGCGAGTTCCCCGAGGCCGGCCGTGGTCACATAGCCGTACGAGAACGCCCACGTTCCGAAACGTCCGGCGCCGTTCTTGGCCACGATCGCTTCCTCGACCTTCTTCATGATGGCGGAGAAATCACCCTGTTCGGCCGAAAGGTCGATTCCCAGGGCTCCGGGATATCCCATGAGGGGAGAGGGAAGATCGGCCTCAACGAAGTATCCGCCGTACGCGAGAAGCTGCTTCAGGAGGGGTTCGGTATGGGCATCGTTGGTGCAGAAGAAGGCCGCGTTCTTTCCGTACTTCTGGATCCACGCGGGAACATGCTCGAGGATGAACTGCTGGGCGCCGGCCACGCCGACGTCGCTCGTCGGGTCCGGAGCCGTCTCGAAGGCGAACCGGATTCCGAGATCCTTGCACGCGGCTTCCATGATCTGCCGTCTTCTTCCGAGGGTCTCATAGCTCATGTGCCTGGGGAAGGAGATGTGGACAAAGGTATCGGCTCCCATCACCTGGGCGGAATGGGGAATGAGGTATCCGCGGGCAACGAAGTCGGAGTTGACCGCGATGTCAGCGGCGCTCTCGATGACGAGGGGATCCTCATGCGGTTCGCCGGCGAGGAGGAGGATATCGGGTCTCCGTTCCCTGATTCTCCTGAACGCCTCGGTCGTTCCGGGAACGGCCTGGTTCACGACGATCGCCTTCATGAGGGGGTCGTCGGAGAGTCCCACAATCTGGGTGATGGTGGTTTCCAGTTCCTGGGAAAAATTGTCGGGATAGGTGACGTGCTGGATCATCCCGCCGTTGGCCACGGCGCCGTAATCCTGGATGAGCCGCTCGGCGCCTCGAAGATCGTCCTCCGACTGAGATACGGTCCCGGTCACAACGCCGATATGAAAGGCCGGCCCTTTGGCCTCTTCCGGCGCCTCTTTCTTCTTGCAGGAGACTGCCAACAGGAGGCCCGCTGCGAGGAGGAGGATCAGCGCTGCGCGGAGAAAGAACGATACGCTTTTTCTCATACTACGCTCCTTTGAAAGATGTATATCGGATTAGGGGACTGACCTCCGTTTCATTGTACGGTCCCCTTTTCCGGCTCGTGGATTATACCACGAAATATCAACATAATGAACAGATATTTACTATGAAGAACCCCCGAAGAGAAACCGTTTGATCCGGTCTTTGAGCGAGAGCTTGCCCTCCACGGGCATTCCAGTTTTAGCCTTCCCCGCTCGCGCCTGCAGCTCCGGCTTCTCGGAAACCGTAGTTTTTCCCGCAAGGGTGAAGTTTTCCCCGTACTTCCTCCGGTAGTACTCGAGCCGGTCCTCGATGGTACCGCTTTTTCCGGTCTTTTTCCCGCCTTCAGCCTGAGCGCTTCCCTTCACCGCGCCACGCGCCGAGGTCGGGCCGCCGGTACTGGATGATGAACGCTGTTTCGATCCCGGAGATTCCGGCCTCCCTACGGAAGCGCCGGCCAGATTGGGCCGCCTGGAGGCGGAATCCGTCCCCCCCTTTCCTTCGGGGCGGCCGCGATCGCTGTTCCGGCCGCCTTCAGTGACAGCCTCACGGCCGGTTCCACGGCGGTTGCTATTGATCGTCTCGCGGTCGCCGTCGCGGTGCTCTCCCCGCTGCCTGGATCCCGGGCGGCCCTTCCCGCGGCCAGTCACCCTCCTCGACTGACGCTGCTCCCTCGTGACCGGTACGCCCCTGCTCTTGTCCTGCACCAGGATCGAATCGTCAGGCCAAAAAACGGGGATCTTCATCCCGATGAACTCTTCGATAGCCGGAAGTCCGTAGACGAATTCCTCGCACGCGAGAGAGATGGCCTTTCCGGATTTGCCCGCCCGGGCCGTTCTTCCGATCCGATGCACGTAATTCTCGTAATCTTCCGGAATGTCATAATTGATCACGAGAGGAAGGTCGGAAATGTGGAGCCCCCGCGCGGCCACATCGGTGGCGACGAGGTATTTAACCTCACCCTGTTTCATCCCGTTGATGATGGCAAGCCGCTTCTTCTGCTGGAGGTCGCCTATGATGAAGGTGGAGGGGTATCCGTTGAACTCGAGGCGCCTGGAAACCTCCTCGGCCCTCCGCTTCGTGTTCGTGAAGATGAGGACGCTTTCCGGTTTTTCCCGTTCCAGGATCCCGAGCAGGAGGGAGAATTTTTCCCGCTTCGAGACGTGGTAGAGTTCCTGGGTGATCTCCTCGACCGTGATCCGCTCCGGCGATATCACGATTTCCGCGGGATCGTTCATATACTCCCACGCCAATTCCTTCACTTTGCAGCTCAGGGTGGCACTGAAGAGCATGGTCCGCCGCTTCTCGGCCGGCTTGAGCCCCGAGAGGATCCGGCGCAGGTCTGGGAGAAACCCCATATCGAACATCCGGTCCGCTTCGTCTATGACCACGATCCCGATATCCCGCAGGGACAATTTCCCGGAACCGACGAAGTCGAGGAGCCTGCCCGGAGTGCCGATCACGACATCGACCTTCCGTGACAGGAGCTGTTCCTGTAGCCCGTACCCGACGCCGCCGTGGAAACAGCCGGTCGTGAAGGGGAGAGACGCGCCCAAGAGTCGGGCTTCCTCCTCGATCTGGACGGCCAGCTCACGCGTGGGCGCGAGCACGAGGGCTCTGCCGTAGCGCTCGCGGTTCGTGGCGAACAAGTGAAAAATGGAGATCAGAAAGGCAGCGGTCTTTCCGGTCCCGGTCTGGGACTGGACAGCGACATCCTTGCCCGCGAGGATCCACGCAAAGGTCTCCTCCTGGACTTTCGTACATTCGGAGAAACCCGCCTTCTCGATGCCTTTTTGCAGGTTCTCCTCAAACGGAAATTCGGTAAATCTCATCGTACTCCCTGAAGTGTGTTCTACGCGTGCGGTTCCCGACGGAACCGGCTCATTCTACTTCTTTTACGGTTGAATTCCAACTACACGAGGAGGCGTTTCGGCGCTTCGCCATCCCCCTTTTCCGTACCAGCAGCCAGCTTCCCGGAATCCGGCGCGATTCCGAGCCTCCTCCGCATGATCTCTGCCAGTCCGCCCGCGGCGGTTTCCCGGTATTTATCCTGCAAGTCCCTGCCCGTCTGTTTCATGACCGCGATCACGTCGTCATACCCGACAAGATGCCTGCCGTCCGTGGCCATGGCGAATGAGGCGCACTCGAGGGCGCGCATGGCCGCGAACGCGTTCCGCTCGATGCAGGGGACCTGCACGAGCCCCGCGACCGGATCGCAGGTGAGCCCCAGAAAGTGCTCCATTCCCATCTCCGCGGCGTATTCGACCTGCTCCATCGTTCCCCCTTGGATCTGCATGGCGGCCGCCGCGGACATGGCGCAGGCGACCCCGATCTCCCCTTGACAGCCCACCTCCGCGCCGCTGATGGATCCCCGGACAGCGGCGGAAAGGCCAAAGAGCCCAGCGACGCCCAAGGCTTCGATCAGCCTCTCCCGGGGGTATCGGTAGTGGGCGGAAAAATAGTAAAGAACCGCGGGCAGGACGCCGCAGGATCCGCAGGTGGGGGCGGTGACCACCTCTCCCCCCGCCGCGTTTTCCTCCGCGGCCGCGAGGGCATAGGCGGAGAGGAGGTTCTGATCCCGGAGGACCCCGACCCGCTCGTTCGCCGATGCGAAAAGACGGGGAGCGCGGCGATCCAGCGAGAGATTTCCGGGCAAGGGTCCTTGGGCGGGCGTCAGCCCCCTCCTGACCGCTTTTTCCATGGTTTGCAGAACCCCCTCGAGGAAAGACCAAACGCCGACCCCTTCGTTCTTAACGACGTAGCCCCACAACTCGATGCCGCGCCGTCTGCAGTATTCCATCATACCGGCGATGGTCTCATGGGGATAGACACCCTCGGTCCTGTCAAGATCGATTCCGTTCTCATCCATGAGGAGACCGCCGCCGATGCTGTAGTAGATCCTCCGAGCGATGACATCCCCCGACTTCCCGAGCGCGGTGAACCGGATTCCGTTGGGATGGAGGGGGAGCGATGAGCCTCGCTGCCACACGATCCTGAGGGGAAGGTCGGACAGGGTGTCCATGATGGCGCGATCCGTGAGATGTCCCTTGCCGGTAGCGGCGAGGCTTCCGTAGAGTTCGGCCTCGATTCCGGAGGCGGTCTCGACGCCGGGAACAGCGCGGAAAAGGGCAGCCGCGCGTCTGGGCCCCATGCTGTGGGAGCTGGAGGGCCCTACGCCCGTCTTGAACAGGGTACGCAGCGAGGGAAGCATGACTCAAGTATACACGATCGGGAGGATGAAAAAAACCCTCAGGGAAAGGAGGTAAACCCTGAGGGTGGAGAGGGCATTGATGTCAAAGGAGGGCCACTTCCTCTGCCATCGATGAGGTAAACAACCGAAAGGGAAAAAGGTAACCGCTTTTCCAGTCGATTTACACTATAATTGAACCTGAATCCGTCTCGTCTGGAGGTGTCCGTGAAAAGTCTACGTCTGAAGATCGTCGGCACCGTCGTCGCCGTTTCACTTGCCCTCTGCGCCCTCATGTGGCTCTTTCACGCCTACTATTTCCTGCGGGATCCGGGCTACCTCTCCGAAAACGTACTCGCCTTCTGGGCCGCGGTCCTCGCTCTGATCGCGCTCATGGCCCTGATCCTCTTCATCTGGACCGGGTTCCTCGACAGGGTATTCCGTAGACTGCATCGGGGCGAACCCTGCTCGGACCGGGAGACCAGGAAGGCGCGCAGGACCATGCGCTCGATTCCCGTGCTCGTGGTCGTGACCAATGTCATCGGCTTTGTCCTGGGACCCATCATCTCGACCATCATGGCGGCGGTTCTTTCAGGTTCTCCCGTGGTTCCGATCCTGCTTATCCTCACCATCGCATACAACATCCCCATCGGAATCATCTCCGCGATCCTGTCGATCTACCTCATCAACGGCATCCTCCTGCAGCCTCGGCTTCTCCTGGGAATCCACCATGTCTCCGACGCGGAAAAGGGACTCGGATTCAGGGCCAAAAACCTCCTGGTTTCCCTCGGTTCGGTCCTGTTTGCGCTCTCGCTCTTCCTGGCTGCCGGGTACGGGTTCTATCAGGAAAAGACCTCGCTCCCCCTCGCCGTCGCCGGGGCCGCGGAGATCGGCAGCCCCTCTCCTGCGGCCGAGGAGGCCAGGCAGCTCCTCGCGGCCGCCGCGAACCCGACCCAGGAAGGTATCGCTCTCTTAACCGCGTACCGGCACCGCGAGAATCGAAAATTCCTATGGCAGATGGCCGTCCTCGGTATCATCGTCATCGGGATCCTCGCTCTCACCAACGCCGCGGTCATCAACGAGCAGCGCACCCAGCTGCGCTTCCTCATCAGGAGCATAGAACAGGTGGGCGGCGGCGGCGGCGATCTTTCCAAGCGCCTGCCCATCGTTCGGAACGACGAATTCGGAAACCTCACCCATGGAATAAACCAATTCATGAACGGTCTGGAGGATCTCCTCAGGAATCTGCAGCGTACCGCGAAACAAGTCGGCTCGAGTTCGTCGGAACTCGAGAAGGCGGCGGTCAGCGCGGCTGAGGCCGCCTCTCGCGTCACCCTCTCGCTGAAGAATGTCGAGGCCACAACCGGTCAGCAGTCTGAGGCCATGGGCAGGGCGGAAAGCACCATCGGCTCAATCCTGGCATCGATACGGGAAGTCTCCAATCATGTGGAATCCCAGGCGAGCTTCGTGGAGCAGAGCTCGGCCGCCATCACCGAGATGACCGCCAACATCCAGAACGTGTCCCAGACGACCAAACAAGCCAAGACCCTCTCCGAACAGCTCCTCTCCGTAGCGGAGGCCGGGGGCAACGCCGTCTATTCCACGGTAAGCGCGATCCGCGAAATCGAGGAGTCCTCGCACCAGGTCGAGAACATCCTCTCGGTCATCTCGAAGCTCGCCTCCCAGACCAACATGCTCGCCATGAACGCGGCCATCGAGGCCGCCCACGCGGGAGTCTCGGGAAGAGGGTTCGCCGTCGTAGCCGACGAGGTCCGCAAGCTGGCCGAGTCGAGTTCGAAGAGTACCAAGGAGATCTCCGCGCATATCAAGGAGATGGCTGCGAAGATCCAGAACGGCGTGGAACTGGCCGAGCAGGCCGGCAAGGCCTTCAAGCAGGTCGTCGCCTTCATCGACGACACCACGAACCTCACCAACACGATCACCGCGGCCATGGAGGAACAGCGCTACGGCGCGGACGAGATCCTGACCTCGATCAACACCCTGGTGGAAGCGACAGAGGAGATCAGGCATCTCGCGGGCGCACAGGCGCAGGAAAGCTCCGAAGTCCATGACGCGGTCGACCGGCTGAAGGACTCGATGGACAATATCCGAAACGCGGTGAAGGGCCAGGCGGAAGACAACAGGGAGATCGGAAGGATCGTCGAAACCCTCTCGGACATTTCGAGGAACAATTCCGCCATCGTGGAGAGTCTCGCCGAGGTTCTTGGCCGCTTCAGATTGAGGGAGGATCAACCGCCCCAGGCGTGACCGCGGCCGCCGCCGTAAGGAAGAATTCCCAAGCCTCCCGGTAGGTCATCCCGTATGTCGCGGTTATCAGGTTCCTCTCCTCGAGCTCACCTGATACCGCGCGAAACAGAAAGAGGGGTCTCTTAACCGCGTTCAGGATCCGATACATCGAAAGCCCGCGTTCCAGAAGATAGGCACAGAAGCTGATCCGTTTCAGCGAGATATGCCCGCCGTCTGCATCGTAGAGATAGCCGCTAGCGTCCAGGAGCTGCTCGAAGGGTCCCTTCGAGTGATGGAAGACCCTCCCGATCGGCGTGCCGGGTTGGAGGATCCCCCTGGCAAGGAGGGATTTCTGGATATCCTCGAGCATCCGGCGGAAATCGACCTTTTCCATCGCCACACGGAGGATCATGGCCGCGATGTCGGTACCAGTCGTGTTCTTGTGCAGAAGTGCGGGAATGTCGTAGTTGACGA
>CAZPZF010000172.1:0-7460 GCA_964590705.1 uncultured Spirochaetales bacterium
CTCTATCGCCCAGGTAGCTTCATCCAACGCCATCGCTTCCCTCCGAATCGCTCGGCTTATCCCCGCCGCAGCCCTCAAGCAGGGAAAGGATCTCCCCGCGCCACCGGTCAAGGGCTTCCCGGTTCAGGCTATAGTGGACATAGAACCCGCGTTTGTCATCCGTAAGCAGCCCGCTGTCCCGCATAACCCGTAGATGCTGGGAAACCGCCCCCTGGGTTATCCCAAGCCGCGCGGCCAGCGCGTTGACACACAGAGGCCGTTTCGCGAGAAGGCGGAGGATCTCCACGCGGGCTTCAACGGAGAGCACCTTCATTATCCTGGCAAGTGTTTTAGAGTCAACCATATTAGTATCCGCTAATATACTATATCATTAGATTAGAGCGATCAAGTGAGTAAGGTATCCCGCGCGAATCAGCGCACCACGTTGTGTCTCTCCCGCAAGCTTTAATCGGTGTATGTAAGCGTATAGGGAAAATTGTAATTTGAAAAACCGCCTGATTTGCCATTATACAAACAGTTGCAAGGAAGGTATACTATACGGATACCGTTACGCAAGGATGGACCCACCATGCAGGAAAGGATCCTTCTGTTCTTTCACGAACACGCGACACCATTCTGGGACACGACAGCTGAACTCGTCACCATGATTGGAGAGCAGTATTTCTTCATCATCGTCATCTCCTTCGTCTACTGGGTGATCTCGAGAAGGACGGGATTCAAGCTGGCCGCCATCTTCGTCTTCTCTTCCGTACTCAACGGGATCGCCAAGATCGCGTTCAGGACCCAGCGGCCCTTTGAAAAACTGCCTGGTATAACGGGCAAGAGGGTGGAAACCGCCACCGGGTACTCCTTCCCCAGCGGGCACACCCAGGGTTCTGCATCGTTCTTCACATCAGTGGCGTTGATCCTGAAGCGGTGGTGGGTCACGCTCACAGCCGCGGTTCTCGTGGCCGCCGTTGCCGTATCCAGAGTATACCTGGGTGTCCATTGGCCCGTGGATGTGATCGGCGGGTGTATCCTCGGCATCCTCGTCGCGCTCGGGCTGAACGCATTCATTGACAGGCAGCGGGACAGGCCCGCTCGACTTCTTCGATTCTTCATTGTCCTCGAATCAGTCCTCCTCGCCGTTACCATCGCCCTGTCCATCTATGACGCGGCCGCGCTTAAAGGCTCCTGGAAGCTGGACGATTTCTTCAAGATTTCAGGAATGTCCCTGGGCCTTGTGGCCGGGTTCTTCCTGCAGGAGCGCTTCATCGCCTTCGACCCCGGATACGGCGGAGTCCTGGTCAAAGGCGCCCGTTACCTCATCGGCCTCGTTGTCGCGATAGGACTGCAGAACGGGCTGAAGCTGGTGTTCCCGGACACGCTGGCTTTCGATTATCTCCGCTATGGCATCGTGGGCTTCTGGGTAACCTACCTGTGGCCCCTGGTCGGGATCCAGCTGAAACTCTTCAGGCGGGAAACGGATGAGCCGGTGAACAAAGAATGAATGGGGGAGCGGGATAGAGAGGATCCCATCTCTTGTATTCACCCCGCCTCCGCATATAATTGGAACTATGGCTCGCCGCTATAGGGAAAAAAAAGACAGCGACGATCTCCTGCATGACATTACAAAGAATATCCCCGCCGTTGTTTTCCAATTCTACGCGAAAGACACGGGCGAGTACGGAATAAGCTACGCCAGTGAGCGGCTCGCAGAGCTCTTTGGCATATCCTGCGGGCTTGACGAAATGTTCGACACCTTCGTGTCCCTCCTGCATGAGGAGGACAAGGCGAGGTTCCTCGTTTCCGTCAAGGAAGCGGTGGATTCGTGCGAGCCGTGGAGTTTCGAAGGCCGTTTTGTCCATCAAAAGGGCAATGTCGTCTGGGTCCATGGGATGTCCACCCCGGAACGCCGGGACGACAGAACCGTCTTCAGCGGCATCCTCCTCGATATCACCAGGGACAAGCTGAACGAAGAGCTTCTGGAGAAAAAGGTCCGTTCCCTTACCAGTCCGCTGGACGATACGGAGGGGATCGGCTTTGCAGACCTCTTCAACCTGGAGGATATTCAGCGCCTGCAGGACCAGTTTGCAAAGGCTACCGGAGTCGCCTCCATCATCACCCACACGGACGGAACCCCCATAACCGCCCCGAGCAACTTCTGCCGACTCTGCGGAGAGATCATTCGCAAGACGAAAAAAGGCCTTGCGAACTGCTATAAGTCCGACTCGATTATCGGCCAGCTCTCAACCAAAGGCCCCGCGGTTCAGACCTGCCTGAGCTGCGGCTTCCTCGACGCGGGAGCGGGCATCTCCGTGGGAGGCCGCCATATCGCCAACTGGCTCATCGGCCAGGTCCGTGACGAGAGTCAGACGGAGGAAAGCGTCGGCGCGTATGCCAGGGCGATAGGAGCGGACGAGGCTGCCTTCATCGAAGCCTTCAACGAAGTGCCCAATATGCCAAAAGCCCGGTTCCAGAGCATCGCGGAGGTTTTGTTCACCCTGGCCAACCAGCTCTCCACGCTCGCCTACCAGAACGTGCAGCAGGCCAGGTTCATCACGGAGAGAAGGAAAGCCACGGAGGAACGGAAAAGGCTCGAACAGCAGCTGGCCTACTCCCAGAGAATGGACGCCATCGGACAGCTTGCCGGAGGCATCGCCCATGACATCAATAACATCCTCATGGGGATACAGGGCAACGCCTCGCTCATGCTCATGCACTGCCCTTCGGGCGACCCGTGCCATGACGGTTTGATCCAGATAGAGGAGCATGTGAAAAGGGGAGCCAACCTGACGCGGCAGCTTCTCGGTTTCGCCCGCGGCGGAAAGTACGAAGTCAAGACGCTTTCGATCAACGCGCTGATAAGGAAAAGCGCCCAGCTCTTTCTGGAGACGAGGAAGGAAATCCAAGCGGTATTCAACCTCCCCGATGACGTATGCCCGGTTGACGTGGACGAGGGACAGATCGAACAGGTCTTTCTCAACATCTTCATCAACGCGTGGCACGCGATGCCTCACGGAGGAACCCTCACGATCGAGACGGCGAACAATACGTTCACGGATCCCGAGGCATCGGCTTTCGAGATTCCTCCCGGCCGCTATGTCCGCGTCTCCATATCCGATACGGGAACGGGAATGGACAAGAAAACCCTAAACCGGATCTTCGAGCCCTTCTACACAACCAGAGCGGCCAACGGCGGCACCGGACTGGGCCTCGCGTCCGCCTATGGGATCGTGAGGAACCATGGGGGGGCAATCACGGCGCAGAGCGAACCGGGAAAGGGAGCACAGTTCATCATCTACCTACCCTCTTCCGTGAAGCCAATAGAGAGAATTGAAGAGCGTAAAAAAACAAACCTTGATCAGGGGCATGGCGGTATCCTGATCGTCGACGACGAGCGGCTGGCGCGCGAACCAGCCGCGCGCTTTCTGACCATGATGGGATATTCTGTGTCCACCGCGGGCAGCGGGGACGAAGCGCTCCGCTTGTACGAAAACAGCCACGGCGGCATAGACCTCGTGATTCTCGACATGATCATGCCGGGGATGAGCGGAACCGAGGTATTGAAACAGCTCAAGGAAAGGGATCCTCGGATACGGGTACTCATATCGAGCGGATACGGCTTTCAAGGCGAAGTTCAGCTGGCGATGGAGATGGGCTGCTGCGGCTTCATCCAGAAACCCTACAATTTCACGGATCTCTCCCACCTCGTCCGCCAGGCTCTCCAAGGCGAACACTCCCCGGACGCATAGCGCCCAGCGCCTCCCGCAGCCGCGAGAAGAAAGACGATTCTTCCTATCCGAACTTGAAACGTCTTTCCCCTCCCCCATAATGGAATCAGGAGATAAATATGCGCAGGTTGTTCCTTACGGTGCTTATGCTTCTTTCCGCTTTCGCTCGCGGATTTGGAGAGACCAGGACGATCCGGATGGCGGTTCATCCCGTGGAACCATACATGATGGCAGATCCCGCCACCGGGGGCGCGGCCGGGGCATCCGTAGATTACTGGGTGGAGTACATCGCCCCGAGGCTAGGGTATACAGTCGAACTCGTCGGAGTCTTTCCCATTATCCGGCTCATGGCCATGCTCGAGAAAGGAGAGATAGATGTGGCCCCGCTTTTCACGAAGACCCCGGATCGGGAAGCCCGCTTTCTCTTCCCCGAAACGCACTATGCCGATGTCATGGGATGCCTGATGGTGCTTCCCGAAAGCCCCATCATCGAGGTGAAACGCCGAGAGGATCTGTTCGGGAAACGGATAGCGTACCTGGAGGGTGCTTTCCTCCCCCCATTGCTTGATCACCCTGCCATTACCATCGAGCTTGTCTCCAGCGTCGACTTCCGGAGGATCAACCTCAACAAACTGCTCTATGGCCGTGTGGACGCGTGGTTCGAGATCAATCACGTATCGACACTGTACTATCTGAAGAAAAACGGCCTTCTCGACATGGTCCGCGTCATTCCGCTTCCCACGGAAACCACCCACATATACAGCATCTTCAGGAAAACGCCCGAGGGAGAGCGGCTCCGCGATGAATACGATCGCGTCAACCGCGAGGGCGTTCGCGACAGCGTGTTCGAGCGTATCCTGAACCGCTATCTGGAGTGATCCATATTCCTGTCGGATGAAGCATTCCTCTCTGTCCACAAGAAGCCTCCAGGAGGAACGGATCGAAACTCGCTCACCGTTCGCCGTGCATCATCGTTCCCTCCATTTCTTCCAGTGATGGCATGTGTTCCAGGCGGGACTCATCGGCCATCGGGATCATCGAATCAGCGCCGGAGGGATGAAATAGAAGGATCTTCCTGCTGATCGATACGAAAATCCCGAACGGCGTGCCCTATCCCTCCGCGGTGATGACCAGGTTCATGAAATCCGCCTCTACCTTCCACGCGGAGAACCCCGCGGGCCTGACAAACCCCTCCGCCTCCTCCCGGGTGTAACTCGCCTGGAACGAAGAAACCCAGTACTTTCCCATTCAGTCGGGCATGGTGGGAGAAATCAGGTTCACCAGAAGCCTGGCCCCGAATCCCATATCGCGGCGGGAGTCGACAATGATCAGCCGCCCCCCCGGTTTCAGGATTCCCCGTATTCCCCGGAAAGCGGCCGCCGGGTCTGTCCAGTGATGGAGGGAGTCCCGGGAATAGACGATATCGTAGAGTCCGTCCGCGGCCCTCCCGATCTCCTCCACCACTCCCTGCCGGGGGGTTACCCGGTCCAAGATACCCGCCTCCCGGCAGTTTGCCGAAAAAACCCGTATCATGTCCGCGGAAGCTTCCACCGCGTCTATCCTGACGTCCGGCAGCCCGCGGGCGATGATCACGCTGATCCAGCCAGGCCCTGGCCCGATCTCCAGCAGTCGCGAACCCGCGCCAAAACTGGGAAGGGCCAATACCCTGTCCGCAAATCTCTTGTACTCTCCGGCAAGCCGCTTCCCCATGATCTCGCTGTACCGTTCCGCGGTCATGCTCCCCTCGTCATCGATCGCCCCGCCCTCGGGAACCCTCGTAAACAGATCCTTTCTTTTCATATCTCCTCCTTGCTCTAATTAAAATATACAAGCTTGTATAATGAATTACAGAAATACACATACGGAATCAAACGGGATCGCGTCTGGCAGGGTTGTATACACCGGCTTTCCCTCCGGTATCCCCGCCGGCTTCCCGTATCCACGCCTGCCGATTCCTTAGCCTGTCCGCTCCCGGCTTACTCCTTCGTTCCCTCCAGGGTCTTCAAGACCTCCATGGTCCATGCAAGTTCAGCCCGGGTATGGGCGATGCTATGGGTGAAAATGAGCGCCGCCTCACGGGGGATCTTTCGATCTGCCATGGTCTGTTTCTTGTGATTCTCAAGATAGCTCAGATTCTCCTTCAAAGTTGCCGCTCTGTCGAAGAAATATTTCCTCACCTCATTGGCCGGGAGGGCCCGCATGAACCCGAGCGCCAGATCGATATCGAAGTACTGCCTCTCGAGGCGGGAGAGGGCTTCCCGCAGGAGCCGCAAAAACTCCTCGCGCCCCTTTTCCGTGATCGAGAAGATGGTGCGGGATGGCCGCCCCCCGTCTCGGTACACACCTGTTTCTTCGATCAGCCCCTCTTCCCTGAGCTTGCTCAAGGCGAAATAGATGGAACCAAAGGCTATGTTTGTCCAGTCACCCATATGCTCGGAGATGATATGCTTCAGTTCATACCCGTGAAGGGACCTCTCCCTCAGGATTCCCAAAATGGCAAGCCGGGTGCTCATTCGACTCTCCTAATTATTCAAGCTTGTATATTTTAGCATATATAATTGATTCGCGCAAGCCCGCGTCACTCGATGCGGAGGGGATCGATCTCGGGCAGGTATAGAACGCAATTCAACCGCGCGCGAAAGGGATGCCGGCGGAGAGGCTGGGTGGTAAGCCGCGCATTCACGCGCGCCGCGCGAGACTGGTCGCACTCCCTGCGCGGAGCGCGTTCCAGCCGGCTGGTCGCGGACCGCTTTACAGGTCTCTTTTTACAATCTTCGTTACACCTGGATTCTTCGCTGCCGAAAGGCAGCTCTCAGCCTCCGAACAACTTCCCCGCCTGAAACACGAGAAAACTAATGATCCAGGCCAGGCCCGTGGTATAGGCGAAGGCGAACCCGAGCCACTTCCATCCAAGTTCCGCCTTGATGGTCGCCAGGGTGGCGAAACACGGCGCCAGGATCAGGATGAAGAGCATGAGGGCGTACGCGGAAAGGGGGGTGAACCCGGCGTCCGCGGCAAGGGCTTCACGCAGCGACTGGCTCTCTTCGGTCTCCTCGGTCCCCGTTCCGTAGAGGATCCCGAGGGTCGAGACCACGACCTCCTTGGCTGCGAAACCGGTGAGCGCGGCGACACCCACCTTCCAGTTGAAGCCGAGGGGCCGCACCACCGGCTCGATCACCTTGCCTATCCGACCGGCAAGGCTGTACTCCATGGACCGGGTTGCGATCGTCACATCCGTATCGCCGGCCGCCACCTCCGCGCTGATACGCACGATCTCGGAGTCTGGCAAACGGGGAAAGGTCGTGATCGCCCAGATGATGAGGGCCGCGGCGAGGATTACGGTTCCCGCCTTCTTCATGTAAGCCGCGGTCTTGCTCCCGATGTGCCAGAGGATCCCCTTCAGGGTCGGCATCCGGTAGGGGGGAAGTTCCATGACAAAGGGGCTCGCCTCTCCCCTCATCATCACCTTACGAAGGAAAAGCGCGGCGAGGAGGGAGAGCACGATCCCGGCCGCGTAGATCGACATGACCACGTTTCCCGGATTGCGCGGGAAAAAGGCGCCGGCCAGGAGGACATAGACCGGCAGCTTGGCTCCGCAGGACATGAAGGGGATGATGAGGATCGTCGTGATCCGGTCCTTGGGGTTTTTTAGAGTACGCGCGGCCATGATGGCGGGAACTGAGCAGCCGAACCCGATCATCATGGGGAGGAAGGACTGCCCGTGAAGGCCGAAGATATGGAGAAACC
>CAZPZF010000173.1:0-7431 GCA_964590705.1 uncultured Spirochaetales bacterium
CGGCTTCCGACGCCCCCGCTTCCCTGGCGATTCCGAGCGTCCGTTCGGCTCCTCGCAGGAATTCCTCGGTTACGTTCCTGCCCGATTTCGTGAAGACCCTGCGGCCGGCCGGGGTTGTCCTGATCTCGCATGGCTCGCGGGGAATGGAGAGTCCCCCGAGAACCTCCGGGCAGAGCGGGATCGCCTTGCCCTCGCGGACGAGCGAGAGGACGCTCGAATCGACCCGATGGGTCCGGTTGTACCGGCATTTGACACCGGCCAGACACGCGCTTACGATGATCACGCCTCTCTCTCCTTGAACCTGTCGCAGGAAAGTCCAACTTGTATTTCCATACCGAATGAGAGGGTTTCGAACGGAAAGGCGGTAACGGCGGTTTTCTTGGGCCAGGAGATTTCGTGCCTATTACCCTGGATGATGACGGGTATGGAGAGGCGGAAATCGTCGGCGACCAGTTCAGAGAGTACGTTTACAGATATAACGTTGATGATTTCGCCGATCATATCGGACATCAGCTGCTGTCCCTGCGGATCTCCCGGCGGGTGAATACGGGACCGCTCCATCAAGGCGGAGGCCAGGTCGAGGTTGAGGCGGATGGCCATCATCCCGAAGCAATCGCCCGTCACCCCGACAACGCCGGAGATGTCCCAATGCCTGTTGTCGGGAAGCTCGAGGGGGTAGGCGGAGCCGGCCGTCGCCGATGCGTCGAAGAGCGTCGAGAAGACCGTGCCGGTTTTTTCAATGATGACATTTTCGATGATTCTGTTCATTTTCCGTCCTTTCGGCTCACGATGCTTACCTGCATCTCGAATGGACCGTAGTTGGTGAAAAAGGGTACTCCGATGATCGGCGCCTTGCCCGGCCACGAGAGGGTGTGGTTCTTGCCCTTCACGGTGAAAGGCGGGGTCAGCTCGACATCTTTGTCCTTCAATTCGGGAAGCGCGCCGCCTGAAATGATGTTTACGAATTCGCTGATCATCTCGTTCATGGTCTGCAGCCGTTCCGCTTCGTCCGTGAAGACCAGTCCGGACTTCTCCAGCAGTTTCGTGGCGAGCACTGTCGTGACCCGCAGAACGACGATCCCCTCATGACTTCCGACGATCCCGATCACCCCGGAGATCTCCCAGCGATGGCTGGCGCCCGGCTCGACCAGGAAGGGTTTGCCATACGTGGGCGTGAGGAAAAACATGTCGTGAAAGAGCCGCATGGCGGAATTCAGAAAGGGGTTGATGATCGAGGCGTCCATGGGGAAGGTTATAATACAGAATCGCCGGGAAGTCGATGCCTCGCGGTACCATGTCCCGGCGATTCGTGGAACCGCGCCCCCGCGCCGGACGCCGGACGCCGGAGGTCGAACGTCAGACGTCAGAGGCGGCTCCGGGCCGCTCCTCGCGGGAAGTGTCGGGAGCTGCCGAATCCGCGCCCGTTCCCGGTTCCCGTGCCTCGCTCCGGCGGCGGCTCTCACCCTGTCGTGCCGCCACAGATCGATGAGCCGACGGGTCAGCAGCGAGTTGATCCATGCCGGCAGGTTGGCGATCACCGCGCCAATGGAGACCCGCTCCATCGTTTCCGCGTAGATGTCGTGTACCAGTTCCTCGGCCTCCTCCAGCGTCCGCCCCGCGGCGCGGAGCCTGGCTAGGAGCCTCGGTTTCTGGTTCCGGTAGGCAGCCTCGATGCAATTCGCAGAGCTGTCCCCGTTCGAATGCTTTTGCTTTTCCATGTTCCGCTATCGTATATGACGGACGAGTAGGGGTTTTCGTGTCCATACTTTCAGGAGCACGACGGCTACGGGTAGAATCGACATGGTCCCGGATGATCCGCGGGAATCACCAGGGAAAGCGCAGCCGAACCCGGTCACCGCAGCGCGTTCGAGAGGGCCGGGTTGAGGAGCGTTTCGATTACAATCCTCCCGACCTCCGCGATCGCCTCGTCCCGGAAGCTCTCGGGGCTCGTCGACTCCGAATAGTAGACTGCGATGAGGATGGGGGAACGTCCTGGGGGCCAGACGATCGCGATATCGTTCGCCGCGCCGTTGCCCCCCGATCCGCTCTTGCTTCCCACGGGCCACCGGGGATCGATGCCCGCGCGCAGCCGCCCGCTGCCCGTAGCGCTCCTGGTCAGCCATGAGACGAGGAGATCGCGCGAGCCGGGCGAGAGGGCGCCGCCGACGAGGACCGCGCGCATGGAGCCGAGCATGGCCGCGGGCGTCGTCGTGTCCTTCAGGTCCCCGGGATGGTTCGAGTTCAGGGAAGGTTCGGTCCTGTCGAGCCGGGTCATCGTGTCGCCGAGCGAACGGGCGTACGAGGTGACGCCCGCGGGTCCTCCGATGATCCCGAGGAGGAGGTTCGCGGCGGCGTTGTCGCTGTACACGAGAGCGGCCGCGCACAGGTCGTGAACGCTCATGCTCTTCTCCTGCAGCCGAGCGGCGACGACAGGAGAGTGCTGCACGAGATCATCGGGGCCGTAAGCGACAAGACGGTCGAGGCTCTCCGCGCCCGCGTCCGCCCGCGCCAGGACCGCCGAAACGAGGAGGAGCTTGAACGTGCTGCACATGGCGAAGCGCTCGTCCGCTCGATGCCCGAGGCTGGCCCCCGTGGCGGTGTCGAAGGCGGCGATCCCGATCCTGCCTCCCGCCTCCAGTTCGATCGCCGAAACGCGCGCGCCGAAGCTCCCGGCTTCCGGAGTATCCCCGCAAAGGGCAGGGCGGACCCAGGCAAGGAAGGCGAGTGCGGTCAGCAGGACGCATTTCACGTTTTTCATGTCCCGGCATTGTAGCTTCCGCGTCTCCTTTGTCAAGGAGACGGCGCGCGGGGCGTTCATTGCTCCGGGGTTCGGATCGACCTGAATCTGTCATCCCTGAACGTCACGGTGCAGGTCAGGCCGCCTCGGGTGATGATCTCGACGCTTCCCCCCAATTGATCCTCGATGAGGCTGAAGACGAGCAGATATCCCATTTTCGTTTCGTTCCTGAAATCGAAATTCTCGGGAACGCCAACTCCGTCGTCCGATACCGAGAAGCGGATGCCGTCGCGGGGGGATCGGCGGAGAAGAACCGCAAGCGTTCCCATCCTGTCCCCGGGGAACGCGTGCTTCAGGACGTTCGAGATCAATTCGTTCAGCACGAGGCCGCAGGGAAGGGCGTAATCGATCGGGATCGTCACCTCCTCGAGTGCCGTGAGGTCTATGCGCACCTTCCCTTCGGGGAGACGCGTGTCGCTCAGGAGAAAACCGGTGAGGTCCACGATGTATTCCCTGAGATCGATCCTGGAGAGATCCTTCGATTTATAGAGCAGGTCGTGGACGATGGCCATCGAGTTTATCCTGTTGATCATGTCCATCAGGATCCTCTGCGTCCCCTCGTCCGGGATCTCGCGGAGCCGCAGGTTGAAGATCGAGCAGATGATCTGCATATTGTTGTTCGTGCGGTGATAGAGTTCCCTGAGGAGGATGTCTTTCTCGGCAAGGGCTTTCCGGATCTTCTCTTCGTCGCGTTTCCTTTCTGCGACTTCTGCCTCGAGCTTCGCGATGGCCGCCGCCAGCTCCTCGGTCCGTTCGCGGACCCTCCGTTCCAGATCCATCCGGGCGCGCCTGAGCGAAAGGTGCGTGTTCACCCGCGCGAGCACCTCCTCTGAATGGAACGGTTTGCCGATATAGTCTACCGCGCCCATATGAAAACCCCTCACCTTCTGGCTTTCGTCTTCGAGCGCGCTGATGAATATGACCGGAATCCCGGCGGTTCTTGCATCCGCCTTGAGCCGCCGGCACACCTCGTACCCGTCGGGATCAGGCATGCGCACGTCGAGCAGGACCAAGGCCGGCGCTTTTACCCCCACGCTGCGCAGGGCGATGTCGCCGCCCGTCGCCGTTCGGACGCGGTAGCCCGCTCCGATGAGAATCCGTTCAAGGAGATTGAGGTTTTCGGGTACGTCATCAACGATCAGGATATCATCCGCGGGCTCTTTTGGGCGTTCCTGGATCATCCCTCCACCTCTCCGGATATCCTTTCAAGGATGGAGAGAAGCTCTCCGTACTGCCTCCGATCCACGATCGATCGAAGCTCAACGGCGAGTTCCTGATCCAGCTCGCCGATTTTTCCGATTTTCTCGACGCAGAGATTCCTGTCCAACAGAAGGACCGATTCGGAGAGTTCCCGGAGCAGATCCCGCGGGAGTCTCTCGAGCCGTACCGAAAGCCAGGATTCGATCCCGGTAAGTCCGGCCCTTTTCCCGGCCCTTTGCTGAGGCGTCTCTTCGGAGTAGAGGAAACGAAGCCGAAGGTGGGTTTCGAGGGCGGCGATGATTTCAGCTTCACGGTATGGTTTGCGGATGAACCCGTCGCATCCGGCGGCTATGATGGCATGGAGCTCGTCCTCGAGGGCGTGGGCTGTCAGCGCGATGATCCGCGTGCCGGCGCCGTCGGGGCGGGCCCTGATGCGCCGGGTCGCCTCGATTCCGTCCATAGAAGGCATTCTGATGTCCATCCAGATCAGGTCAGGCTTGAGTTCGTCGAAGAAGTCGAGAGCCTCTTGTCCGTTGACAACCTCGAACACCTCGAATCCGAAGGGTTCCAGGAAATTCCGAAGGAGGAGACGGTTCTCGGCGTTGTCCTCAACGATGAGCAGCCTGCGGTGCGGCTGCCCCTCCTCGAGACCGACAGGCCTGCCGCGAAGCGGTTCCTGCGGAAGCTCATCGAATCGAATAACGGAAAACGGCATCTCAAAATGAAAAACGGACCCTCTGCCGGGGGCGCTCGTGAAATTGATGGTCCCATGCATCTGTTCGACGTACTGCTTCGTTAACGCCAGGCCGAGGCCGCTTCCGGCGGGCCCCGGAGGCTGCTCCTCGAGGCGGACGAAGGGAAGGAAGAGCTTATCCCGATCCTCGGCTCGGATTCCGATCCCCGTGTCTTCGACCATGAAACTGATAACCGCGCGCTGGGCCGATTCGCGTTCGATGACCGCGGCGCGGAGAGTCACGCCCCCCCGCTCCGTGTACTTGATCGCGTTTCCAATCAGGTTGATCAGGATCTGTCTCAGCTTTCCCGAGTCGGTGATGACGTACCGCGGCAGATCCGGGGAAAGCGACAATGTGAAGGAGAGTCCCTTTTCTGCGGCTCTGACCTGAAGCAGGGATTGCGTCTCGTGCAAGAGCTGGAACAGGTCCGTCTCCTTTTCGAGAATTGTCATGCGCCCGGTCTCTATCCGAGAGATCTCGAGCACGTTGTTGATCAAGGCAAGGAGGTGTTCGCCGCTTCTCGTGATGATCTCCAGGCTCTCCATCTGTTTCGGCGTGACTTCCGGATCGATTCTCATCAGTTCCGTGAATCCGAGCACCGCGTTGAGGGGTGTGCGCAGTTCGTGGCTCATGTTGGCGAGGAACGCGGTTTTTGCCTCGCTCGCCGATTCCGCGTTCCGTTTCGCCGCCTCGAGCTGGGCCGTTCTCTGCGCCACCATCTCCTCGAGTTCGTCTCGCGACCTGCGCAGCCCATCCATGGTTTCCCTGAGACGTTCGGTCATGAAGTTGAAGCTCCGCGCCAGGAGGCCGATCTCGTCGGCGGAGGAGACCGTCACGCGCTGGTCAAAGTCTCCCTTGATGATCCTCTCCGCCGCGCGTCGCATTTCCTCGATGGGCCTGGTCATCCGCCATGTCACGAAGACGCCCAGGATGCCGGTTCCCAGGGTGATGAGGAGTCCGGCCATGAGCATGCTTTTCGTGATCCGGCTGTGACCGTCGCGGAGTACGGCCCAGTAGCCCTGACGCTCGTCCTCGTATACGCTGGTTCCGATGACCCAATCCCACGGTTTGTAATACACCAGCCGGGCGATCTTCCACCGCGGTTCCTCTTCGCCGGTATTCTGCCACAGGTAGCGCACGGTGGCCAGCTCTTCCGGGCCGAGCGATGTGGCCTTTGCGATGATGTCCCTGATGACATAGTTCCCGTTGCTGTCCAGAGTGTCCCAGATATATTCGCCGTCCCGCTCTCCCTTGTACGATATGATGTACTGGCCCCGTTCCTCCCCCCGGCTTCCCAGGACGTATATATATCCTGTTTTCCCGACGGTCGTGCGCAGGATGACCTGGCGGATGCGCTGTTCGACCGCCTTTTGCCGTATACCGACGTACAGCATACCGACCAGCCTGTCGGACGGGTCCAGGATCGGCTCGTACGCGGTGAGGTACCATTCGTTCACGACAAAGGCTTTCCCGCGATACGTCCGTCCGTCCATGACCGCGGATATCACCGCATTCGCGGTGCCGTCAGGATTGACCGCGGGAATGTAGGTGCCGATCGCCCGTTTCCCGGCTCCGTCGGTTATATTCGTTGCGACCCGAAGCATATCGCCCGCGGGATTCATGAGCTGAAATATAGTCGCAGTGTCCCCGACGAGATCTCTCACCTCGTCCACCACGGGAGAAGGTATCCCAGGGTCAAAGGTGCGCTCGATTCCGCGCCCCCCGATCAGCATGGCCGGCAGCTCGATCGTGGTGACCGCTCCGGTGAGTTGGTTGACGGCTTGCCAGGAAACCAGGCGGTCCGAGAGGGAGATTCCGCCGTTTCTCTGCAGGATCGATCGCGCGACTTTGAGGTTTATATTTACATTCTGCTGGACAGCCTCGTCTTCCGTGCGGACGAGGTTGTAGATCCCCAGAGTGATGCTGTCGAGGTTGGAGTTGATCAGGGCCTCCACCTCATGCTGAGCCACTGAATTGTATCGCCGGCTCTGCCAGACGGTCAGGGATACGAGAGCCGTGGAGGTTACGATCACTCCGATGACGGCGATCGCTGCCATCTTGACGTTCAGCCGGAGGTTCCTCACCGCTGATGTCATCCTGATTCAATTATTGTTCCACGTTCTCACATTTTCAATGAGGCCGGATAATACGGTGCGGGCGGCAACCGCGGAGGAGATGCAGCGGCTGCGGCGGACCGGATTCAAGGATACGCCTATCCTTTTCGAGCCGTGCCGGTTCTAGTTCCGCCCGCTCGTGCTGCCTCCGCTTCCTCGCTATCCGAGAGAAGACCCTCGGCCACGTACCGTATGAGTCGTGAGGTGAACCGGACTATGTCCCCGGAATCGGCAGACCTCCCCGACGCGAGCCAGTCGCGGAAGACGAACAACGTGCCGTACCCGGCGAAGTTCATCGCCGTCTCAAGGTAGGTCTCATCCAGCGGCAAACGGTCCCTGAAGGCGAGGGCGTATCGTTTCATCATGGCCTGGCGTATCCGCTCGAACACGAACCGGTATCCGCCGCTGCAGAACAGCCGCTGGTGCAGGGGGATGTTCTTCTGAATGATGGAGAAAAAACCCGCCATGAGCTCCTCGAAACCCATCGCGTCGCCGGGGAGGCACGGGATTCGCTGGAGTCCGGCCAAGTCGTCCATGATATCCTCCGGCAGCTCACCGATGACATCAGCGCGGGAGCCGGAGTGGG
>CAZPZF010000174.1:0-7340 GCA_964590705.1 uncultured Spirochaetales bacterium
GATGCGGACCAGGTCGACCCCGTGAAATAGCGCATGATCCGTTCCTTCTTCCGGTCCATCTTCCGCCCGATCGGTTTGCGCGCGGCCTCGTGCTCTTTGATCATCCGGACCGTCTCGCCGACCTTGGAGAGGATGGTCTGCGACGGCGACACCTCGGTGAGGAGGAGGTTGAGCGCGCGATCGTGGGGAACGAACGCGATATGGGGAATGGCGGATGCCGTCTCCCGGTCGATGACGAGTTCGGGGGGCGCGAAGCGGTTGTAGTTCCCGATCACATCGCGGGTATTGAAGTGGATGGCCGGGTCGACCCGGTAGCGGTTGTGCCAGATGCAGATGTCGAGTTTGTCGTTGATCTCCATTGCGGCTTTGATGTACCCGCCGGAGGAGACGTGGGCTGTGGGTTCCGGATTCGTAACCACGAGCAGGGTATCCACGAACGGCAGAAAGGCGAGGTTTTCGTCGTTGCCGATGCCCGCGGGGAGATCGAGGATCAGGATTTCGTACCTCCTGTCGATCTCGTTTGAGAATTTTCCGAACAGGAGATCCCGCAGAACGGAACTCTTGTGCCGTTTCTGGGCCGAACCTGGGAAGATGAGGTCGAAGCCGGGGAAGACCGGGTATCGATAGTCATCCAGTCTCCCCTCGGGGCCGATGGGGAAGTCGAGGATCTCCCGGGGAATCGAAACGTCGAGGATCACCCCCGCGTTCGAGAGGGGATCGAGATCGAACAGGGCGGTCCGTATCCCCCGTTTCCCATAGTAGAGGGCGAGGTTCAGGGCGGTTGTCGATTTTCCCGTTCCCCCCTTGCCCGACGCGACCGCGATGGTCTTGGCCGCAAGTTTCCTGCTGAGTATCACCGCTCGTGGCATATGACTCCTGCTCTCCGCCGGGGGGCAGCCCGACTGGTGATGGACGATCGCTCCTCGCGATCCCTGATTATACCCTATTTTTCATCGCGAATCACCGCCCCGGAGCCGATGGAGCCGGATTCCCGCCTGTTTTTTTTCATGAGGGTGTCGAAAAGACCGATAATTGAAGATAAGGAGCGACATGAACACGAGGTTAAACGGGGAAGAAATAGACAAGATGAAAACCGAGGGTGTTGTCTTTGGGAACTCGTCGCATAGGGAGAGAAAGAAGCCTTCTCCGGCCGCCCTTCTTCGATCGATCGTCCAAAGTCCGGTAAGCATCAATATCTGGTCTCTCGACTGCGATCTCAGGTACACGTTTTTCAACGAAGGTCATCGGAGAGGCATGGAGCGTTTCTGGGGGGCCGATATCCGCATCGGGGATCCGATCCTCGATTTTATCACGAGCCAGGATTACCGTGTCGTCGCCGAGGAATACTACCGCACCATATTCTCGGGAACAGGGCTCGCCTTAGTTGACGAATTGCGGGACCCTGACGGGGGATACCACTATTTCGAGAACCACGGCAATCCCATCATCGACGACGACGGGGAAACCATCGGGGTGACGGTCTTCGCCGTCGAGATAAGCGACAGGGTCAAATACGAACGGGAGCTCCAGAAGACGGTCGAGGAGAAACAGACCCTCCTCAAAGAGATACACCACAGGGTCAAGAACAACCTGCAGATCGTCTCTAGCCTCCTCAGCATCCAGAGCATGACCATCAGAAACGCCTCGGACCGGCTCAAGTTCATCGAAAGCCAGAACAGGATCCAAGCGATGGCCTCCATCCACGAGATGCTCTACCAGTCCGAAAACCTCTCCCGTATAGACATGGGAACGTATATCGACTCCCTGCTGGCCCAGATCAGCGACTCCTTGGTAGAAGAAGACACGATCGAACTGAAATCAGAAATCGAACCGCTCTCGGTTTCCATCGATACCGCAGTTCCCCTCGGACTCATCACGACCGAGCTGATCACGAACAGCATCAAACACGCCTTTCCCAAAGGGGCCCGCGGACGGATCACCGTCTCCCTGCGCAACGACGAATCCGGAACCTCGGAGTTCTCGATCAGGGACAACGGAAAGGGGTATTCCGGAAAAGGATCCCGAAAGAAGAGCTCGCTTGGACTCCAGATCGTGGACGCCATGGTGGGACAGATCAATGGGACCTTCTCCATCAGGAAGGACCATGGAACCGTCTGTACCGTGCGTTTCATGCCCCGCGGATAGGGATTCCCGATCCCCGGCTCATCGCTCCTTCCCTGAACGCCGCCGTTTCCGGCGTACCGTTGTCTACCTCCGCCGGCCTCCCCGCTTGCCCGTCTCCGGTCATTGCGCTATGCTTCCATCATGATACCCGAAAACGTGAACGAAGAACTGAAACGACAGGGACTCACCGCCCTCGAATTCGAGGAGGGAAGCACTCCGACCGCCGAGACCGCGGCCGCGAGGATCGGCGTGGCTGTCGGGCAGATCGCCAAATCCCTCCTGTTCAGGGGAAAGTCCGGGCGCTTCTACCTTGCCGTGTGCCCGGGCGACCGCAGGGTCTCGTCGTCCAAGATGAAGAGGCTCGCGGGAGAGAAGGTTAGCATGGCCACGGCGGAGGAAACCGAAGCCGCCGTCGGCTACCGACCCGGTGGGGTGTGCCCGTTCTGCATCCCAGAAACGATCGCCATCTTCCTCGACTCAGGACTGGCAAGCTACGAGACCGTGTACCCTGCAGCCGGGACCGACGCCTCCGGCGTTCCCATGACGTACGGGAAACTCCTCGAAATCACCCGAGGCACCCCGGCGGATCTCGTTTCGGAAGACGGGGAGAAACAAGGGTCCAACCCTTGAAAGAAACCGTGAATGAATCCATACTTGATCCGATGAGAAACCAGGGGAAGAACCTCGTGATCAACCGGACCTGGTGCAAGGGATGCGGCATCTGCGCCGCGTTCTGCCCGAAACAGGTCCTCGAGCTGGACGGAGATGGAAAGATAACCGCCCCGAGGATCGGGGACTGCATCTACTGCAGGATGTGCGAAATGCGCTGCCCCGATTTCGCCATAGAAGTGACGGAGGAGTCGGGCCATGAGTGAGAAGGTACGATTCCTTCAGGGGAACGAGGTCTGCGCTGAAGCGGCACTCTATGCGGGACTCCAGTTCTTCGCCGGCTATCCCATCACCCCGTCGCCGGAGCTGGCCGAGATCCTCTCGTACGTACTCCCCGAGCGCGGGGGCGGCTTCATCCAGATGGAGGACGAGATCTCCTCCCTGTGCGCCATCATCGGGGCCTCCCTCACCGGGAAAAAGGCGATGACCGCGACCAGCGGCCCCGGGTTCTCGCTCATGCAGGAGGCGGTCGGATACGCCGTCATGACTGAGATCCCCTGCGTGATCGTGAACGTCCAGCGCGGGGGTCCCTCCACAGGGCTTCCCACCCGGGTGAGCCAGGGAGACGTGATGCAGGCCCGCTGGGGAACCCACGGCGACCACGCCATCATCTGCCTGACCGCGTCGAACCACCAGGACGTGTTCTCGACCACGGTCGAGGCGTTCAACCTCGCGGAAACCTACAGGACCCCGGTGATCCTCCTCTACGACGAGGTCATCGGCCACATGCGGGAACAGGTGACCCTCCCTGAAACCGGCGAGATCCCCCTAGTGGAGCGGCTGATCACCTCGGTGCCTAAGGGAACGGATTACCACCCCTACTTCCCCCGCGAGGACGGCCGTCTTCCCATGTCCGACTTCGGGGGCGTGCATCGGTACAACGTGACCGGCCTCTTCCACGATATGTGGGGATTCCCCTCCGAGAATCCAGACGTGACCAACGAGCTCCTCCATCACCTGGTCAACAAGATCGAGAACAGGGTGAACGACATCGCGCGGATCAAGGAATACCACCTCGACGACGCGGAAACCATCCTTATCTCCTACGGCTCCGCTGCCAGATCCGCGCTCCATATCATGGAGGACAGGAGGGCCGTTGGGATGAGCATCGGGATGATCGAGCTTCAGACCCTCTGGCCCTTCCCCGAAAGCAGGATCCGCAGGAAATGCGCAAACGCGAAGTACGTGATCGTCGTGGAGATGAACATGGGCCAAATCATTCATCAGGTGAGGGCCGCGGTGGACCATCCGGACCGGGTGTATCTGGCGAACAGGGTCGATGGCAGCCTTATAACGCCGTTTGACATCAAGAACGTGTTCAGGGTCATCCAGGGAAAGGGGATATGAGATGCCGGTGACGGATTATCTTCGAAAACGATTCATGCCCCACATCTGGTGCCCCGGCTGCGGAAACGGGACCGTTCTCAACTGCCTCCTCCGGGCAGTGGAAAAATTGGGCATCGAGAAAAACGACATCGTCATGGTGACCGGCATCGGCTGTTCGGCCCGCATGGAGGGCTACGTCGATTTCCATACCCTCCATACCATCCATGGTAGGGCGCTGGCGTTCGCCACCGGAGTCAAGCTCGCGCGGCCGGAGTTGAAGATCCTCGTGCCCATGGGAGACGGCGACGCCCTTGCCATCGGCGGGAACCACTTCATCCACGCGGCCAGGAGGAATATCGACCTCACCGCCGTAATTCTCAACAACTCCATCTACGGAATGACCGGGGGTCAGAATTCCCCGCTTACGGGACTCTCCAAATTCGCGACAACCGCTCCCTACGGAACGATCGACCGCGCCTTCGACACCGTTGCGTTGGCCACGGCCGCCGGCGCATCGTTCGTCGCCAGATCGACCACCTACCATGTCGTGCATTTGGTTTCCGTGCTCCAGAAGGCGATCACGCACAAGGGCTTCTCCGTCGTCGAGGTTCTCACCCAGTGCCCGACCTACTACGGCAGAAAAAACAAGTTAAAGAGTCCCGTGGCCATGGTCGAGTGGTACCGGGATCATACCTGGCAGAGAGGCTCCAAACCGAAGGAAACGGAGGGAGAGATGATCGAGATCGGGATCTTCGTGGACGAGGAGCGTCCCGAGTACTGCGACGAATACCGGAAGATCCTGGACAGGGTCGGATCCAAGGGAAAGGCGGGCCAGGCATGATCTGCAGGTTCGTCTTCTCCGGCGCCGGAGGCCAGGGCATCATTACATCGGCCATACTCCTGGCCGAGACCGCGGTGTATTTCGACAGGCTGAACGCGGTCCAGACCCAGAGCTACGGACCCGAAGCCCGAGGCGGGGCGGCCCGGGCGGACATCATCATCTCCTCCGAACAGATCAACTTTCCCAAGGTGCTCCAGCCGAACGTTCTGGTATGTCTCAACCAGGAATCGTACGATAAATACAACGCGATCGTGAGGCCCGGGGGCGTAATTCTCCTCGACTCCGGCCTCGTCAGGCAGAAGAAGAACGTCGCGGCCCGGCAGGTGGAATTCCCCATGAACGAGACGGTGATTGACGCCTTCCACTCCGCGGTTTCCCTCAATATGTGCATGCTTGGCTGCCTCTGCAGGCTCATCGCATTCATGAACGTCGACTCTCTGGCCAAGGCCATCGGGCAGAGATTTTCAGATCAGGCTGCTGACATGAACGAGAAGGCGCTGCGACTCGGGTACCAGCTTGCGGAATCGAGATACTCCGGGGCGCCGCTCCAGTACAACTGACCGGAGCATCTTTCCAATCACCTCCGGATCGCTTCCACCCTGTTCCTGCCGTTCCCCTTGGCCGCGTACAGGCTGTCATCCGCGTACTTCACCAGGCCATCGGGCGTGTCTGACCCCGCGTTGTACTGGACAACCCCGCAGCTGACCGTTATCCTCCTATCAGGAAAGATCTCCGTCGCGGCGACCAGTTCCCTGATCCGCTCCGCCAGTTTCATAGCCCCCCGTAGATCGGTTTCGACGCTCAGGATGATGAATTCCTCCCCTCCCCAGCGGGAGAGGCTGTCTGTGCGGCGCAGACAGGTGCGGGTCAGGTCGACGATCCCCTTCAGGACGCGGTCTCCCGCCTCATGGCCGTAGGTTTCGTTAATCGTCTTGAAAAAATCGATGTCAAACATGATGATCGAAAGCGGGTGTCCGTATCGGACGCTCCGCTCCATCTCCTCGGCCAGAAGATCCATGAACCTCTCCCTGTTGAGGATTCCCGTCAGGTGGTCCGTAACGGAGAGATGCAGAATCTCCCGTTCGAGATCCCGCTGTGTGGTCAAATCGTCCTGGACAGCGACAAAGCCGTCCACCGCGTCTTCGGGGTTTCTGACGGGAACGATGATCTGGTGGGCGTAGTAGAAAGAGCCGTCCTTCTTCCTGTTGATGATCTCCTCGGACCAGTTTCCGCCTGACAGGAGACGTTCCCAGAGACGGCCGTAATAGTCAGGATCCATGAGGCCGGATTTCAGGATGCTGCACCGTTTTCCGAGGACCTCAGACGCTGCGTATCCCGTGATCCGCTCGAAGCTCCTGTTCACGTAGGTGAAAGCTCCGTCCCTGTCCGTGAAGAAGACGATATGGGTTTCGTTTTCGACCGCCGCCCGGAAGCGCAGGAGATCCTCTTCGGTCTTGCCCATGGCATTCCTTCCTGTCGACACATGATAGGTCCATTATACTACGAAAAAGCGCGGTCTGCCGGTACGAAACGGCCGGATCAGGATCTGCTCATAGCCAGGAACTCATCCGCCTCGATCACCTCGACCGTGAGAAGCCGCTGCGTGATGGCGTCAAGCTTGGCGCGGTTCTCCCTGAGCAGGGAGAGGACATGTTCGTATCGCCCGTTGATGATCCTGGCAACCTCGTCGTCGACATAGGCCTGCGTGTTTTCCGAATACTCCCTCCCGAGCATCGGTTCGGCCCGGTCCCCGAGAAAGGGAGTGGCGCGTTTGGTTAGAGCCACGTTCCGGAACCGGTCGCTCATCCCGTAGTCTGTGATCATCTTCCGGGCGATATCGGTGGCGTGCGTAAGATCGTTCGCCGCGCCCGTCGATATATCGGAGAACACAATTTCCTCCGCTGCCCGCCCGCCGAGGAGGACGTCGATCTTGCCGAGAAGTTCGTTGCGGGTCAGGAGATAGCGGTCCTCGGTCGGAGTCTGCATGGTGTATCCAAGGGCGCCCAGGCCGCGGGGAACGATGGAAACCTTCTGAACCGGATCGGCACCCTCTGTCAGGGCCGCGACGAGCGCGTGTCCCGTTTCGTGGAAAGCGACTACCTCCCTCTCCTTCTTGTTGATGAGCCGATTCTTCTTCGCCAGGCCGGCGACCACCTTGTCTATGGCCTCGGAGAAGTCCTTCGAGGTCACGGCCTTCCTCCCCCCCCGCACAGCGAGGAGCGCTGCCTCGTTCACGATGTTCGCCAGATCCGCCCCGACGAAACCGGGGGTCGCCTTTGCAACGTCGTGGAGATCGACACCCTCGTCGAGCTTCACGCCGGCCGTGTGGATCCGGAGGATCGCCTCCCTGCCCTTCATGTCCGGTTTGTCGACCAGGACG
>CAZPZF010000175.1:0-7324 GCA_964590705.1 uncultured Spirochaetales bacterium
ACGGCACTCGAACTCGAGCCCGTTTTAATGGGAGCCAATGCGGCCAACGATCCCAGCCTGAGGATCGTGTACACGACCACGGACTTCATCCTCACCTGCCATATCAGGGGAATCCTCCGATTCGGCCATTACGAGATTCAGGGCGCCGCTGTCAAGCAGTGACGGATGGACTTTCTCCACGAAACTATATAATCCAAGTCCGCCCGGGACTTCCCCGGGCGGTTCTTTTTCATCAGGCATTTTGGGATTTCAGTCCGCGGGATCCCCGCGAGTCAGGGGGACACGCTTCAATCTTCCTTGAACAACTCCACCACTTCGGCCGGGCTCTGCGCGGCGAGGAGCAGTCTGCAGAAGGCCTTTGAGCGGGTGATGCGGGCGATGTCGGCGAGGGCTTCGATATGCGGCCCGGCCTTGTCCGGGGGCGCCAGCATGAGGAAAAAGATCTGGGAGGGCTTGCCGTCAAGGGCGGCGAAATCGACGCCTTTCGGCGCGATGCCGATGGCGAGGGTAAGGTCTTTGACCGCGGTCGTCTTCGCGTGTGGAACTGCTATCCCCTCCTCGAGACCGGTGCTCCCCTTGCTCTCCCGGTCGAGCACCGCGGCGTAGATCGTGTCTGGATTGGAGATCTTTCCGGCCTTCTCCAGAATCGCTATCAGCTCCCTGATGATGTCAGGTTTCTTGTTCGAGAGCAGAGGAACCTTGATGACCGATTCCTCGATCAGTTCAATCAGAGCCATATCTTGTACCTCGCTTATTCGAGCTCCTCGTAGAGCTCGTGGATCTTTTCCTCGTCTTTGGCGATGAGAACGGGGCAGGCCACGCTCCGCATGGCGCGTTCCGTCTCGTTGTAGGTCTCGTCCCTCCTGCTCCGTATCTGGGAGAGTTCCCCGATGACGAGGAGGTCGACGCGGAGTTCGGTCACCTTGTTCTTGATTTCCACGTGTACCGTGCCGCTCACTTTCTCGGCGGAGACCGGAACCCCCTTCCGATGGGCTAGCTCCCTGACATGATTCAAGTAACGCCCCGCGTCCTGCTCCAGGTCCCGCTGGTACTCCTCCTGTTCGGACTCGAGGAATATCCGGGTCTTCACGAGATCGTTCAGGGCCCTGGTGTTCACAACGTACAACGCGTGCAGTTCGGCTTTGAGCGTCTTTGCCAGGACGATGGCGTACTCGGCCGCCGTGATCGATTCCTCCGTGCCGTCGACGAATACCATGATGTTCTTGATTGGGGTATTCATCCGCTTGGTTCCTCCTCCTTGGCCTGCGCGAGGCGGTTCTTCACCATCTTCATGAGTACCATCATATCACGTTCGTTCTCCTCCAGCCGGTTCTGGATGTATTTTACCGATTCGGTCAGGTCGGGAATGGCGATCTTCTCCAGCGCGTTCACCTTCCGGATGGTCTTACGCACCTCCGTGGCCAGGCGCATGATCGAGATCTTAAGCTCGGCCAGCCGGCCCATGAGCCGCAGGGCCTCACGGAACTCTTGGACCGAGCTGTCGATCCAGAAGCTCGTATCCATGGGGCTGTAGTAGGGGGCATGCTCGGTGAAGGTCGTGTCGACCACGGGAAGGGAGACGCCCATGACCCTCCGCTGCTTGATCGTGATGGCCGTCTCCACGTTGACCGCGCTCGCGAGGGCGGATACCTTGAGCTTGCCCATGGTGAGGGCCGCCTCCTCCAACGTTTTATAGGCTTTGCCAAGAGCGGTCTGCACCTTCTCTTCGTAATCCACTGCCTGGTCCACCAGGTTCAGAAGCTCGATCACGAGGATGTTCCGCTTCTGGTCGAGGAGCTCGTAGCCGAGCCCGGCGAACTTCAGCTCCTCCTTGAGCTTGAGCAGGTTGGTCTTGGTAGGCGCGATGTTCTTCATCCGTCAGCCGGCTCCCATGTAGAACTTCTGAACTTCTTCCTCCGTGACCCTGTGCAGTTCCTCGGGGGGCAGGAGCTTTAACGCCTCCCACCCGAGGTCGAGGGTCTCCTCGATCGATCGGTCGGTCGTCTTGCCCTGGCTTACGAAGCTCCGCTCGAAGTTCTCGCCGAACTCTATGTACTGATGATCCAGCGGTGTCAGTTCCTCCTCGCCGATGACCGAGGCCAGGTTCCGAACGTCCTTCACGTAGCTGTAGGCGGCGAAGAGCTGACTGGCCAAGTGGGGGTGGTCGGCCCGCGTCATCCCTTCGCCGATCCCGTCCTTCATGAGGCGGGAGAGGGAGGGGAGCCCGGCGATGGGGGGGTAGATCCCGCGGCCCGCCATCTCCCGCTCGAAGACGATCTGGCCTTCCGTGATGTATCCGGTCAGGTCGGGGATGGGGTGCGAGATGTCGTCGTTCGGCATGGTGAGGATGGGGATCTGGGTGATGGAGCCCTTCACCCCCTTGATCATCCCCGACCGCTCGTATATCTCGGCGAGGTCCGAGTAGAGGTAGCCGGGGTAACCCTTCCGCGACGGGATCTCTCCGCGGATGGTCGAGATCTCGCGGAGGGACTCGCAGTAGTTGGACATGTCGGTCATGATCACCAGGACGTGCAGGTGTTTGGTGAACGCCAGGTGCTCGGCCAGTGTGAGGGCCGTCCGGGGGGTGATGATCCTCTCGATGGAGGGGGCGTCCGCCAGGGAGAGGAAGAGGGCCACGTTCTCGAGGACCCCGGTCTCCTCGAAGGAGCGGGTGAAGAAGCGGGCCACGTCGTGCTTGACCCCCATTGCCGCGAACACTACCGCGAACTCGGTGGCTCCTCCCCGTAGTTTGGCCTGGCGCGCGATCTGCGCGGCCAGCTCGTTGTGGGAGAGGCCGTTGCCGGAGAAGATGGGGAGTTTCTGGCCGCGGATCAGGGTGTTCATCCCGTCGATCACGGAGATCCCTGTCTGGATGAAGTCGCGGGGATACTCGCGGGCCGTGGGGTTGATCGGCCTGCCGTTCACGTCGAGATCAGCCTCGGCAACGGGCGCCGGGCCGCCGTCTATCGGCTGGCCGAGCCCGTTGAAGACCCGGCCGAGCATCTTCTCGGTGACGCCCAAGGTTAGGGGCTCGCCGCGGAAGCGGACCCGCGTCTCCGGCATGGTCAGCCCCTGCGTCCCCTCGAAGATCTGGGCGCAGACCACGTCCTTGCTCGTGTCCAGGACCATGCCGAGCCTCGTGGCGCCTGTCCTGTCCACGCACTCGATCAGTTCCCGGTATCCCACGGGGTGGGTGTTCCTTATGAACACGAGGGGGCCGTCGATCCGGTCCACCCCGATGTACTCCCTGCCGGTCATGAGCTTCCGGCGTGCCTCGTTGATCTCGTTCATGCCGCGGCCGTCGTTTCTGTCAGGCATAGATCGTCTCCACTTGGTCCAGGGCGCGTTCCAGCCGCGCGAGGAGCCTGTCGAACTCCTCCGGATGTTCGTTCGTGACGGTGAACTTCATCTTCACCACCTCCTGGATCGCCTTCATCCGTTTCAGTTTCACGAGGGTCACGCCCCGCTTGATGGCTGCCGAGCCCCTGCGCCAGTAGGTGAGGATGATCGACAGCATCCGCAGCTGTTTCTCCACCGTGGAGTAGCGGTCGATATCGTCGAAGGCGTTCTGCTGCAGGAACGCGTTCTTGAAGAGGGTGCAGACCTCGATGATGAAGCGCTGGCTGTCCGGCAGGGCGTCCGGGCCGACGAGCTTGACCACCTGCTGAAGCCTGACCTCCTTCTGGAGGAGGTCCATGATCTCGGCCCTTTCGGTAGCCCAGGTCGCTCCCGCGTGCTCCTCCCACCACGGGGTGACGTCGTCGAGGTACTCGCTGTAGCTCTCCAGCCAGGAGATGGCGGGGTAGTGCCGGGCGTTTGCCAGCTGGCGGTCGAGCCCCCAGAAGCAGCGGACGAAGCGCTTGGTGTGCTGGGTCACCGGTTCGGAGAAGTCGCCGCCCGGCGGGCTCACCGCGCCGATGATGGAAACCGAACCCTCGGTGCCAGCCAAGGTCTCCATGTAGCCGGCCCTCTCGTAGAACTCCGCGATGCGGGTGGGCAGGTAGGCGGGGAAGCCTTCCTCCGCGGGCATCTCCTCCATGCGGCCGGAGAGCTCGCGGAGCGCCTCTGCCCAGCGGGATGTGGAGTCCGCCATGACGGCAACGTGGTAGCCTTGGTCGCGGTAGTACTCGGCCAGGGTGACGCCGGTGTAGATGCTCGCCTCGCGCGCCGATACGGGCATGTTCGACGTATTCGCGATGAGGATTGTCCGCTCCATGAGGCTCTTGCCTGTGCGGGGATCGATGAGCCTGGGGAACTCGGTGAGGACGTCCGTCATCTCGTTGCCCCGCTCGCCGCAGCCGATGTAGACGATGATGTCGGCGTCGCACCACTTGGCGATGGCGTGCTGGGTCATCGTCTTTCCGGTGCCGAACCCGCCGGGGATGGCGACCGTTCCGCCCTTCGCGAGGGGGAAGAGGGTGTCGATGACCCGCTGGCCCGTGATGAGGGGGATCGAAAGCGGCTGCCGTTGTTTCACCGGCCGCGGGATCCGGATGGGCCACCTCTGCATGAGGGTGAGATTGACCTTCCCATCCGTGGTCCGGACGACCGCGATGGTCTCTTCTATGGTATACGAGCCTTCCGGTGCAAGCTCGAGGAGCGTGCCGTTGATCCCGGGGGGAACCATGACGCGGTGTTCGACCCTTGAAGTCTCCTGCACCGTGCCGAGGATCATTCCCTCGCGGATCTCGGTGCCCGCCGCGGACGCTTCCCGTCCGGCCGCGCCTCCGGTTTTCATACCGGGCGCCGGCTTGAACTCCCACTTCCTGGTGCGCGCGAGCGGCTCCACGGTGACACCCTTCTCGATGTACTGTCCCGAGAAGGCGTAGATGGCCTCCAAGGGTCTCTGGATCCCGTCGTAGATGGTTCCGATGAGACCGGGGCCCAGTTCCACGGAGAGGGGCATCCCAGTTCCGTATATATTGTCATAGGGCGCGATGCCGGTGGTGTCCTCGTAGACCTGGATGATCGCGCTGTCTCCCGACAGCTTGATGATCTCGCCGACTAGATGGGCCTCGCCGACCCGGACCAGTTCGAGCATCTGCGCGTCGGTGATCCCCAGCGCCTCGATGACCGGTCCGTTCACCCGCTTTACCTGTCCGATTATCCGTTCCATTACACCTTCCTCGATTCGGCGTCGTTCTCGTCGAAGAGCGTCGAATAGATCAGTTTCCGTATCACGGTCTGCGAGCGGAGGAACCGGGTCGGCACCTGGTTGTTGTAGGCGAGCCTGCCCCCGGCAGCCGTGAGGACGACCCCCTGCGCGGGGAGGGGATCGTTCTCGGCGACGGTCATTTCCATCCGCTTTCCGGTGATGGATTCCACCGCGTCGGCGGCCTCCCGCAGGAGCTCGGCTGTGACGAGAGGAAGCTCCTCTTTGGACGCGTTTACCACGGCGCGGTCGACGGAGAGGCCGACCGCGGCTTCCACGATCCAGTCGCGGAGGATCCGCCGGTAGTCCGGGGATCCCGTAAGTTCCGCGCACTTCGCGCGCGCCAGATCCATGGTCTCCTGGATGACCCGGTCCTTGACCTGGAGGGCGTATTTCTTCCTTTCCACCGAGGCCTTTGATTCGGCGTTTTTAATGACGGCCTGGGCCTGCGCCTCCGCCTTGACCTCGGCCTCCCGGAGGATAGCCGCGGCCTGTTCCGCGGCGGAGTCTCTCCGCTGCGCCGCGTAGCGCTCCGTCTCTTCCCTGATTGTAGCGACTTCAGCTTCAGCGTCCCGCTTGATCCCCTCGATCAGATCCCCTGCTTCTTTCCGTTCCGTTTCAATCACGAGTTTCAACCCTATAGATCTCAGAGTTTGATTCCGATCGCCGCGTTCACCATCTCCCTGATGGCCGGTCTTCCCGTGAGCTTTCCCTCCCTGTCCGGAATCTCCACGATGAGGGGGAACCGCTCCGAGAAGACATACCTGTCCACCTGGGGACGGATGAGCTCGGCGATCCGTTCGGTGATGATGATGATTCCCACCTCCACGTCCTCGAGCACACGGCTGAAGGTATCGGAGGCGGCCTGGGCGGTGCGGACGATGGTTCCCTGAACCCCGACCATGCCGAAACCCAGGACCGTGTCCTCGTCACCGATGACGTAATACTTCATGGAATTGCTAGAATTTCCCCAGGATCATGAGGGCCGTGATGAACCCGAACACCACGAGACCTTCCGCCAGGGCGATGAAGATCAGGGCCTGGCTCGCGATCTCCGGCTTCTCGCCGATGGCGCCCATCGCGGCGGCGCCGACGTTCGCGATGGCGATTCCCGCCCCGATGGCGCCGAACCCGAAGGCGATGGCCGCTGCCAAGAGTCCGAATTTCTGGATTCCCGCCTGGGCTTCGGAGATCACCGGAGCCTCCGAACGGGTTTCCTGGGCGTAGCCCTTGGTGACTGACACGAGCCCGGTTATTCCCATCATGGCCACCAGGACGATGATGCTGAGCCTGACCCGATTCCGAAAGCGCGTCTTGTGATCGTTCATTTCTATCTCTCCTTCCTAATCTCTGCTGCGTAGCGATATCGGCCTGTACGCTTTTCCAGTGCCGTTAAAATACTTCGAGAAGAACTCGTAGTAGTTGAGCCTCAACGATTGGATTCCGGCTGAAAGCCCCTCGAGGGCGATGACGAGGACGTTGCCCAGGAGGATGATGGCCCAGGATCCGATCGAGTAGGGGCCTTCCGGGGTGATCATGCGGGCGATCTGCGCGAAGGCGATCATGAGGCTGACGTGCGCGATGCCGAGGCCGGCCACCCGCATGTACGAGAGGGTGTTGGCGAGGTATCCGCTGTAGATCTCGAGAACCTCGACGATCCACTCCATCAGGAAATCGATGATCGTGAATCCGCTGAATTTCTTGCCCTCGTGAACGCCGTGGAGGAAGAACTCCAGCGGTCCCTTGACCGCCAGGATAAGGGTCGGGATTCCGAGGAGCCACAGGAGCAGACCTCCCGGAGGAAGCTGCTTGTAGTTATGGCCGACGAAGTAGAAAGCGGCCCAGGTCCCCGCCCCGTAGATCCACCCGCCGATGAGGCCCCCTTTGTCGAGGAGGAGGGTGAGCCATCGCCTTTTACGGATCAGGTTCACCCAGTTCAGGAGGAGACCGAGGCCGATCACCGCGATACCGAACCTGATGGTGATGCCCAGGATGTCGTAAATGTCTGTGATGATACCCCCCGCGTGTTCGGCGTGGCCGGATATGATCCCGTGGTAGTCGAACCAGAGAGGCGGGAAGAGAGCGTTGCCGAAGTAGGAACCGAAGAGTACGCCCGTGACGATGGCCGCGCCGTTGCTCTACGTGATGAGCCTGAAGCGGTTGTAGTTCTTC
>CAZPZF010000176.1:0-7322 GCA_964590705.1 uncultured Spirochaetales bacterium
CCGCCGCTGACGGCGATGAGTGGACCGCCATGGGATACGTTCCGAATTTTTTCGGTACGCAATGGTCCCTTGTTCCCGATAACGATTCCGCGTGACTCGAGGGAAAGTACTACCTGGGCGGGGTGGACGGAGGCCCGGAGGTGATTCCGAACTGCCTGTTTTGTGTACACGCCGCCGGGATCCTGAACCAACTGCTGTCCTGGCGAGATTACCGGGACATTCCATATCATCCCAAAAGGGTATACCGCCCTCCCTTTTCACCCATCCCTCACCTTTTGCTCCGATCCCATACCTGCCCCGTCCGTGTAGATTCTCTCCGTTGTGAAAAATAATGGCGTTTTTCAAGGAGAATAGTAATGAAAAAGAAACTGATAGCGTACGCCGCGCTTGCCGCGGCAGTACTCGTCCTTGCCGGCTGTCCCGGTGTCGGCCCCGACTCCAATGATCCGGGGAGCGAGACCGAAGGCCCCTTCACCGTCACCTTTGACAGCAAGGGAGGCACCGATGTCGCGGCGCAGGATATCGAATCCGGAAAGCTCGTGACCGCTCCTGCGGCTCCGACGCGGACCGGGTACGGTTTCGGCGGCTGGTACGCGGACGATGCGTGCACGGACGCCTGGGATTTCGATACGGACACCGTTACCGATGACCTTACCCTGTACGCCAAGTGGGTGTTGAACGGCTACACAGTCACCTTCCACAGCGGCGCCGGAACGGCGGTGGACCCTGTCGACGTTAATCACGGGGAAACGGTTGCCGTCCCGTCAGAGCCTACGCGGTCCGGCTATGACTTCGGCGGCTGGTACGCGGATGCGGACTACACCGACGCCTGGGCCTTTGACACGGATACAGTGACCGCGGACATCACCCTGTACGCCAAATGGACCGCGGTGAGCTACGCGATAACGTACGTGCTTAACAACGGGACCAACGGCGCGGCGAATCCCGCGTCCTATACTATCGAGTCCGCGGTTATTGTCCTCGAGGATCCGGTCCGGCTCAGCCGTGTTTTTGAGGGCTGGTACGGAAGCGATGACTATTCCGGCGACCTGGTAACGGATATTCCCGCGGGATCGACGGGAGATGTCACCCTGTACGCGAAGTGGGGATGGGATGCGTACAGCCTCCGCGATATTGGCCCCTCCGGCGGGTGGATCTTCTACGTCAACCCGGACGCCGAGGCCGATGACTGGAAGTACCTGGAGCTCTCCCCCGCCGCTGCGGACAGCGCCGCAGGGACCAGGGTCTGGGGAACATCCGATTTCACCGTTCCCGGCGCTGACGGAACGGCGATCGGCACGGGGGCGCAGAATACCCTGGATATCATCGCCGGGGACAGCGCCGCGAACAAGGCCGCCGACTTCTGCGGCTCCTATTCGGTCGCCGTGGGCGATGTAACCTATGACGACTGGTTTCTTCCATCTCAGGGTGAGATCCATATCATGTACTTGAACATCTGCAATGGGACCGATTCCAACGGAGATACCTATGACAACGGAACCCTTTACGCCGCTACCGGCCTATACAACGGACAGTCGTACTGGAGCTCGACCGAGGTTTCATCATCCAGTGCGTGGCAGGAATATCTGACCGCGGATAACCCGACGCACAATGCATCGTTTAGCATGGGGAATGGGAAAACGTCCGCCTACCGGGTCAGGCCCGTACGCATGTTCTGATCTGCCGGCCTGCGGGGCGCCGCGGCGGGCGGTTTCGCGGGGGCCTCGGCGCCCCAGCCTGACCGCCCCGGGCGCGCCGGGGTACGCGCTATTCGAGCGTGAAGAGGAGGTAGAGGAGGCGGGAGAATTTGTCTCCCCTTCCTCCCTCCCCGCCTTCAAGGCCGATCTTATCGTAGATGTGTGAGAGGTGGGTCTTCATCGTTCCGTCGGAGAGCCCCAGGTGATCCTGGATCTCCTCGCGGACAAGCCCCTCTTTCACCAGGCTGCAGATCTCCGCCTCGCGGGCGGTGAGCCCGAACCGCTCAACGAGGAGCGTTTCAAGGACTGAGGATTTGCCCTCACCCGCCGCGGTTTCCCGCATCCAGCCTCCCTGACCCGCTGCGCCCCGCGGGGCGTCGGCATGGATCCGGAACCGCCGCATGGCCTCGGCAAGGCGCGTTTCGGAAACCGGTTTGACGAGGTAGTCGACCGCGCCTAGTTCGTACGCCTCGGCCCCGTGGGTCGTCCAGGCGGTCACGAAGATCACGTACGGCGTCGCCGAACCGGCCTGGCGCAGCGCACGGAGCACCTCCAGCCCGGTCCGGCCGGGCATGCCGATGTCCAGGAAGGCAAGGTCGTACTCCTCGCGCGTGAGGCGGGCGAGAGCCTCGGCCCCGGACGCGGCGCATTGGGAGATGGCCAGGTCGGGGTAGGAGGCCAGCAAGGACTTGAGGTGGACCCTGGCCGCGGTTTCGTCGTCGGCTATGAGGACTTTCCAAGTTTTCATCGCCCGCGCGCCCCTTTCCGCGGAGCCGATTTCCCGCGTGGTTTCCGCTTCTCGACGCCGCCTTTGCTCCCTTCGCGACATCCGCCCGGGTTCTCGTCGTCGTCAGCACGCCCGCTCCTGCCAGCGCCTCTGCCGCGGCCATCACCCCCGCTTCCGCCTTCGCTATCAGCGCTACCAGGAAAGGGGAATCGTATTTCGGAAATCACGTACCGGCCTTCCTGGCGGAGGATGAGGTCCGCGTCCCGATAGTATCGTCTGAGGCGGGCCCGGATATTGCCGAGGGTGCGGGCGTAGGTGACCTGTCCAAGGGGCAGCTCCGTCAGGTTGGCGACACGGAGGGAAACGAAACCGGCATCCACGGAACAGGAGACTTCCAGCTCCTTTTGACCCAGCTCCCGCAGTCCGTACTTGAACGCGTTCTCCGCCAGGGGCTGGAGGATCACCGGCGGAACGGGAAGATGAGAGAGGGATTCGTCGAAGCGGCAGCGGACATCGACCGCTCCCGGCCACCGCCGCTTCATCAGCTCCAGGTAGTTCATGAGAAAGCCCCATTCCTCCGAGAGGGTGACGAGGGTCTTTCCGTCGGTGGTTGTAAGGTAATGGTAGTTGTCCGAGAGGAGACGAAGGGTTTTCTGAGCTTGCTCCGGTGACTCTTCCAGCTGGCTGAAGATGAGGTTCATCGAATTGAAGAGAAAATGGGGTTTCATCCTGTTCTGGAGTACCTGCCCGTTGGCGTCTGTCAGCGACTCCTCGGCCTCGATCCGTTTCTTCTGAATGAACCGGACCCTGTCGCCTAGGGCCAAGGCGAGGAGAACGACTTCCACTAGATTCCCGATGTGAAGCGCGTATTCGGAAAAGAGGGAGTGGGAAATCCAGTGGATCCGCGTGGCCGTGGTAATGACTATGCCGGCTATGAGGGCTGTCCAGGAAACCGCGAAGTATGCGGCCGGCTGGAACCTCCGGTACAGGACAGAGTACGCGCTTGCCAGGATATACAGAACCCCGGCGAGGATACAGACCGTGCCCGCGTTCACGAGCCAGCCGGCTGTCGTGAAAAGGAAACCGATGCCTACTGCCGTGAAAATGACGATGAGGATCCGCCCTGCCGCGTCCAGCCGCGGCGCGTTGCCGGGAAGATCGAGGTAGGAGCGGGTGAACATCACCCCCACGACAAAGGCCGCGGCTATAAAAATATTGTACGACCTCGGCATGAACCAGTGGCAGCCGGGCCAGAGATAGATATTCCCATATCCCTCCACCGAGACCTGGTACATGAGCATGAAAAATACGTACAGAAAATAGTAGAGGTAATTCCTGTCCCGCGTGATGAAGAAGATCACCAGGTTGTACAGGGCAATGACGATGATGGCGCCGAAATAGAAGAAGAGGAAGCGTTCGTCACGAAGGATATAGCTGAGGAAAAATGAATCGCTCGAAACGGTGAAATCCCTGTAGAGGGAGCTTCTTGTCCGAACCCGCGCGTAGATATCCACGGGTTCGCCGGCGCTCGCGGTGAAAGAGAACACCGGTCTGTGGTACCGGTACGTTCGATCGGACAGGGGGATCTCCGTGCCCGCGCTTGACGTCTCAATCCGCCCGTCGGGATAGACCGCGTGGAAATCGAAGCGGTCGACTTTATGGGATCTGCAGAAGAGGATCCAGGAAGAATCCTCCTCGCTTTCCAGCCTGAATCTGCTCCATACGGCGGCGTCTATGATCCCGAAATCGAGCATAGGGGTTTCATCGAAATCCCGGTTCATCACATCCCGAAGCGAGAGGGCTCCCGATTCATCGATAAACCACGAACCCACTCCCTGGAGCTGAACCGCCCGTTCCGCCGGGGGCAGTTCCATAAGCGGGGTCAGGTCGATGATTCCGGAGGCCGCGGCCGGGCTGTCCCCCGGCGCATACGAACCTTCGGCTGAAACAGGGGCGCTGCCCAGCGTGACGAGGAAGGCCGAGACAAGAACGGCAACGGAAATCTTCCTGCGATCCGGTTGCCTGATGGCTAAAAAAGAACCCATGATGGCAGATCATAGCCCAAGACGGGAACGGGGTTCAACCCACCGCGGGGATCCTGGTTGTGTGCGGCCTTTTACTCACTTCACATGCGTTATGACCCTCTTCTTGACACCAGGTAGCGCATCTCCTACGATTATATTAACCAGCTACCGAGAAAAACCATTCCAAAACGGAGGTTTGCAGTGTTGTTCCCAATGGATCGCGGAATGGGAAGGCGGCATGACAGTGGTTGATGATCCGGGAACATACCAATGAGCGATAAAAAAGCCAAGAACATCCTCATCGTGGAGGACGAGGCGATCATTGCCGAGGCCGAAGCTGCGATGCTCCGGAAGAACGGGTATTCCGTCCTCAACGCCTATAACGGGGACGAGGCTGTCCGGATCGCGGCGGCGGACCCTTCCGTCGACCTCATCCTCATGGATATCGCTCTCGGTAAGGGAATCGACGGGCCGGAAGCGGCAAAGCTCATCCTCGAGAAACGGCGGCTTCCGATCCTCTTCCTCACCTTTCACGCGGAGCGTGAAATAGTCGAGAAGGTCAAGACCGTTACGCATTACGGGTATGTCATCAAGGACGCCGGCAGTTTCGTCATCCTCTCGTCCATCGAAATGGCATTCCGGCTCTTCGAGGCGCACGAACGCTTAAGAGAGCGGGAGGAAAAATACCGTCTCCTTGCCGAAAACTCGACGGACATCATCTGGACCATGGACCTTTCGGGGTGCTTCACGTACCTGAGCCCATCCATAGAGAGGCTCACCGGGTACACGCCGGACGAGATGTATGAAGTCCCTCTGGACAGGCATCTCGCCTTTCCTTCCGCGCGCACGATCCTCGACGATCTCGCCCGTGAGCTGGCCAAGCCGAGGGAGGAGCGTTCCGTGTCGCGGACCCTCGAGGTGAAGATCAAGCGCCGCGACGGCTCTGTATTCGACGCGGAAGTTAATGTCGGCTGGATCGTCAACGATCGTGGAGATGTATGCGGGGTGCAGGGAAGCACGCGGGACATCTCATCGCGTAAACGGATGGAGTCCGACCTCGCCATGGAGAGGTCCCAGCTTCTCTCCGTGTTCGACAACATAGACGAGGCGGTCTATGTTGTCGACATGGACACCTACGAGGTTCTCTTTGCCAACAAGAAACTCAATGATACCTTCGGGAAGCCGTTGGTAGGAGGGATCTGCTACCGAGAGCTTCAGGGTTTCGATTCCCCCTGCCCGTTCTGCACCAACGATATCATACGAGGAATACCCTCCCACCAGCCGTACCGGTGGGAGTTCCACAATCCGGTCGTGAATCGATACTACCAAATCACGGACCGCGTCATCCGCTGGCCGGATGGGAGGGATGTTCGATTCGAGATGGCCGTTGACATCACGGAGAGCAGGTCGGTCAAGGAGCGGCTCGAGGAAACAGCCGAGCACAACAAGGCCATGCTCTCCGCCATTCCCGACCTCATCTTCCTCTTCGACCGCGCGGGGACCTTCCTCGAATACAACGAGTTCGTGGATGAGAATCGGATCCTCGTCTCTCCCGACCGGTTTCTCAGGAAGAACGTACGCGAGGTCCTTCCCGCGGATGTCGCGGAGCTGACTTTGAAACACTTGGATCTTCTTTTTCGAACAGGGGAACAGCAGCGTTACGACTATACTCTCGATGTCACCGGGCGGAGAGAGTATTTCGAGGCCCGCATGGTCATGTGCGGAGAAGACAAGGCCCTTGCCAGCGTGCGGGATGTCACGGAAAAACGCGAAGCAGAGGAGAAGCTGCGCCTCAGGGAGGAGTTGTTGAACGCGGTTTTCGAGAGTGTGAGCGATACGATTTTCAGCAAGGATAAGAACCTGAGGTACGTGAGGATGAATTCTGCCATGCTCAGGGACCTGGGCGTTTCCGCTTCGGATATCATCGGAAAGGCCGATTCGGAGATCTATACGCCGGATGTCGCGGCGCAGTTCGAGGAATCGGACCGCCGGGCTCTTGCGGGGGAGCCGGTGGAGTCCTTTCCCGTCATCCCGATCCGGGGGAGGATCAGGCATTTTCATACCATGAAGGTTCCGCTCAGGGACGCCGGGGGCTCTGTATCCGGGATCTGTGGAATCGCGCGGGATATCACCGACCTCAAGAAGGCGGAGGAGGCCCTGCGGGCGAGCGAAAGGGCGTACGCGACATTGGTGGAAAACGCCGGGGACATGATCGCCCGTTTCGACACCGATCTGCGCCATATCTACTGCAATCCGGCGGTCGAGAGGATCCTCGGGATCCCGATGAACGCTATGATCGGAAAGAGGCCATCGGAAACCAAGGGGGCGGCCGTGTCCGCTCCGCTAATGGAGGAGTGCCTTCGAAAGGCGCTTGCGAGCGGAACGGAAACGGAGGTCCAGTTCGGAATACCAGCGGCATCCGATCCTCCGAATGCCGCGGCCGCCGACAAGAAATCCTTCATGACTCGGGTCATCCCGGAGCGGGACGAGAATGGAAGGATCGTTTCCCTTCTCGCGATCACGCGAGATGTGACTATGCTGAAGCGGACCGAGCGGCGGCTCGAAGAGGCTCTGAGCGAGAGGGAGACGCTCCTCAAGGAGACCTATCACCGGGTGAAGAACAACTTCCAGAGCATCTGCGCCATGCTCAACCTGCAGATCGCCGCGTCGGAAAGCCCTGAGGTGAGCGATGCCCTCCGTGAAACGTCAAACAGGATTGAGGCCATGGCCATGGTCCACGAGCGGCTCTATCGAGCCGCGGATCTGGAATCGATCGACCTGGCTGATTTCCTGTATGACCTCGCCGACAATCTCGTATCCGTGAACTCCCCCGAAAGACGGCGGATCAGGCTCGAGTTCGAGGGCGAGGAGATC
>CAZPZF010000177.1:0-7286 GCA_964590705.1 uncultured Spirochaetales bacterium
CACGAGAAGGCTGTACACGTTGAATCCGCCGGCCGATTCCCCCGCGATGGGCACGTTTCCGGGATCGCCGCCAAAGGCCGCGATGTTATCCCGAATCCATTCGAGCGCTTTAATGATGTCCAGGGTTCCGTAGTTGCCCGAAGCGTCCAGGGGGTCCGCGCCTTCCCGGAGCGCCGGGTGCGTAAACCACCCGAACGGGCCGACCCTATAGTTCATGGTGAGGAACACGAGATGCTTCGAACCGGCAATAACGGCTCCGTCATAGTCCGGCACGATGCCGGATCCGCCGAGGGAATTCCCTCCTCCATGGATGAAGACGTACACGGGCAGACCCGTTTCCCCGTCAGCGGGCCGCCACAGGTTCAGGGTAAGGCAGTCCTCGGAGCCGATCACCCTTCCTCGTGCCAGCGGATTCGGCTGGGCCGCGATGCCTCCGAACCGCTCGGCTTTGAAAATCCCGTCCCACGGAGGATGATCGACCGGCGCCCGCCACCGATACTCGCCGAGAGGCGGGAGAGCATAGGGGATTCCCTTCCAGGAGAGGACGTCTTTGCCCGCGGGGAAGCCCTCAACGGCACCGGCGTGGGTCGTGACGACCGGGTTTCCGTTCCATTGCGAAAGCGGGAACCATTCATGGGCGGCCGCGGGTAAGACGGCGAGCGCGCGGGATTCGTCCGCAGGGGCCGTGCCAGGCTCGCTCACTGGGAAAGCCTTCCGCTCAAACGGTTCCTGCGTGGAGCAGGCGGCGATGAGAACGAGAACGGCGGTCAAAGGGGCAGCGGCAAGAAACCGACCCCGTACGCGATCTGCACGTTTAACGCGAAAAAAACGCTTCCGGGAGCCTCTCCCGGATCGGAAAACCCTCTCTTCCATACCAACAAGTATATATCCTGAAAGGTCTTTGTGAAAGACGGCCCAGGGCAGATCAGCCCATAAGCTTCCGGACACTAGAGCAAAGTTTCAGTTGTGCCCTCCGGGATATCGGGGTACAATCACCGGATATATGGAAAACGGCTCGGCCAAGGGAATCCAATCGATCATCACATCTCTTCCGTCCATGGAAAAGAAGATACGGAAAGCGGGAGAGCTTCTCTTGGCGAACCTTATCATGATCGGAGAGATCCCGGCCCCGACCTTCGGTGAAGCGGAGCGGATGCGCTTTCTCGTAAACCGTTTCGCCGAGTCGGACCTCCAGAACTGCTCGACCGACGAGGCCGGGAACGCCCTCGGAATCGTTCCTGGTTCTCCCGGAGAAACCAACATCCTCGTGACCGCGAACCTCGATACGGTTTTCGACGAAAAGGTCGACCATACCATCTTCATCCAACCGGACACCGTGACCGGACCAGGTGTGGGCGGAAACGCCATCGGGCTCGCCGCCATGGCGACCATTCCCATCCTTCTGAACATATTCAAGATCCGTCTGCGCTCCAACCTCGTCCTGATGGGAGCGGCCAGAACGCTCGACCGAGGCGATCTGGAGGGGCTGCGCTTCTTCCTGGACAATACGAGCCATCCGATCTCAGTCGGCATCAGCGTGGAGGGCACGACGCTCGGCACCCTCTCCTACAGCTCGATCGGGATGATGAGCTGCGCGATTACATTCCACGTTCCCGAGGAGTACGATTGGAGTAAGTTCGAAGCCATGGGCGCCGTATCGGTCATGAACGAGCTCATCAACCGGATACTCGAGATTCCCCTTCCGCGGAAGCCCCGCTCCGGAATCGTTCTGGGATCGATCGAGGGGGGGACATCCTACGGCGTGCGGGCCACGCGGGCCCTCCTGCGCATCCAGATCCGCAGCGAATCCTGGGACAAGGTGCAGGAACTTCTCCACACCCTTGAAGAACTCGTGGAGGAGGTGTCATCCAACACCGGATACGAGGGACAGATCACCGTTGCCGCAAAGAGAAAGCCGGGCGGGATTCCGTTCTCGCATCCCCTGGTCGACTGCGGAAGGCAAATCCTGGAATCGCTATCAATCAAGCCGCGGATCACGCCGAGCACGGGCGGGCTTTCCGCCTTCTTCTCGCGGGGGATACCCGCCGTCGCCATCGGACTCACCACAGGAGAAAACGCGGCCGAGGAGAACGAATCGATCGACATCGAGCCGATCTACACGGGCATGACTCAGCTTCTGGGTCTCATCCTCGCATTGGACAAGGGGTACTGCGGTGTCGTCGAATGACTGGCTCTCGACCAACACCTTTCACCACTCCCGCTTCTCCGACCTGAAGAAACTCGTCGAAGAGAAGGAGAGGCAGGGACTCCGCGTGTCGCTGTGCATCCCCACATTGAACGAGGAGCTCACGATCGGCAAGGAGATCCTCATCTTCAGATCCGAACTCATGAAGCGATACCCGATCGTCGACGAGATCGCGGTCATCGATTCAGGTTCCAGGGACAAGACGCGGGAGATCGCGGCATCGTTCGGCGCTGACGTCTATCTTTCTTCCGAGATCCTTCCGAGGCTCTCCACGAAACGGGGAAAGGGGGAGAATCTCTGGAAGGCGATATACCAGCTTGCGGGCGACATCATCGTCTACATCGACGCGGACATCAAGAACATCCACCCGAGGTTCGTCTACGGCCTGCTCGCCCCCCTCGTCTACCGCCCCGAGATCCAGTACGTAAAGGCCTTCTACGACAGGCCCCTCGCCTTCTCCGAGGGGTTGCGGCCTTCAGGAGGCGGAAGGGTAACCGAGATCCTCATCCGGCCCCTCTTCTCCCTCTTCTTTCCCGAACTCACGGCCGTCATCCAGCCGCTTTCCGGGGAATACGCCGTGCGCCGCGAAGTTCTCGAATCGATACCCTTCGCGGTTGGATACGGCGTTGAGACCGGCCACCTCATCGATGTCTACCGTTCCAGAGGCATGAGCGCCTTTGCCCAGACCGATCTGGACCAGCGGGTCCACAGGAACCAACCGACGCGGGATCTTGGGAAGATGTCCTTCGGCATCCTCCAAATCTTCCTCTCGAGACTCGGAGAGATGGGGATCATCGAGAACCCCCTTCAATTGAGTACCGTGCTCAGGCAGTTCCAGGTCCAGAACAAGGAATTCGAATGCCAGGAAATCGAAATCAGGGAGGAGGAGCGTCCGCCCATGCTGACGATACCGGAGTATAGGGAGAAACGGGGGCTGGTCTGAGGGAGGCTATCCGGTCGTCCCCGTCCGCTCCGGAGCGGGCACCGCGGGATCGGGTTCCCGCGCTCCAAAAAAGACGGCGATAGCCGCGTTGAGGAAGCAGAACCGTTCGAGCTTGAGCAGTTCGGGTTCATCCACGGCATCGATGAAGGGCTGGAGGAAACCTCGGGATGAGCTTCTCTCTGCGGCGGCTTCGAGGTACTCCTTCATCCTCCTCCCGAAGTCGGCCCTGTCCTTCTGCATCTCCTTTAAGGCCGATCTGAACTCCTTGGTGCCCACGGGACCGCCGTTCCCGTGCTCGACCGCCCAGTCGGCGAGGTCGACAAGGGCGGCGCCCGCCTTTTCGCAGAAGGTCGTATACAGGGGGTAGAACCAATCCTCCATGCCGAGGATGCCACTTAGTGAGAGGATGATCTCGTCGCGCACGAAGGGATGGGGATTCTCGCTCTTCAGGTCCTGAATCAGGATCGGTATGGAATCGACGCACTTGAGAATGTCCATTGCGTAGACGCAGTGGATCTTCACCATGGGGTTGTCCGTCTTTTTAAACAGCTCCATGACGGTGGGGATGCTGTCCCTCGCACCGATGAGCGCGAGAGAGACGATGGCCTTGGATTGGAGGAGGTAGTCTTCCGAGGCGAGCGCCTGCCGCAGGGCTCCCCTGCCCTTCGCGATCCCCTTCTCGCCCAGGATGCGCGCGGCCACATAGGCTGTCGTGAAGTGGTGGTTCTTCACCTCGGAGATGAGCGCCTTGACGATCCCCTCGGAGACGGGCATCTGTTCCAGCGCGCGCAGGGCGTTGTAGCGGACCTGAAAACGCGGGGATTTCAGTTTCTGGAGGAGATCCTCCACGGCCACTTCCGACTGTGAGTCCGCGATCTCCTGGATCGTCTCGAGTTCCTCGCGGACCGTGCTGGACTTGTCCAGTTTCTTGAGCAGGGAGACGGCCCTGAGATCCCGCGGGGAAAAGATGATGCTTAGGGCGTCCATGATGGAGTACCTGCCCGCGGATTCGAGCCTGGTCATGCCGGCGAGGATGAACAGCATGGCGGCCAGGGGAATGCCGAAGTAGATCCGGTACACCGCCGCGACGGGGAGGAGGGGCTTCAGGAGATCGAGCAGGAGTCCACCGAGAAGGGAGCCGGCGATGCCCGCTATTCCCATGAGGAGGTTGTAGATGATCCCCATGTTGAGATGCTCCCTCTGCGTGATGATGCCGAAGAAGTAGTTCTGCGCAGTAATCTGTCCCCCGATGATCCCGATCTGGTTGAAGAAGAAAAGCACGGAGAGGTACACGATGAGGGCGGCGCCGGAGAAGGGTATGCTCATGGCGAGGGGGATGATCGTGAGGCCGAAGAAGGCGGAAAAAAGGATGTAGAGTGGTTTGGAGCCGACCCTGTCGACGAGGAGGCGGGTCAGAAATCCGATCAGCATTGCCCCCAGGCTTCCCCCGACGGAGAATAGGAGGATCATGCGGTCGCTCTGTCCGTACAGATCCCGGGCAAAGGTGATGATGAACGGGCTCACCATGCCGTGCATGACCGACAGCAGGAGGAACGTGAGGCAGAAGCGGACAAAGGACTTCCGGCGGATTCCCCTGCGGAGGGTGGCCAGGGTCGATTCGCCGCTTCCCTTCTCCGACTCCATCGGCGCCTCCGGAAAGCGGAAAACGATGAAAGCCGAATAGAGACCGGCCGCGATGCCGACGATGATGAAGATCGTGTACCGGATGAGAGGCGCGTCCTTTCCGAGCAGCCATGCGGTGAGAAGTCCCGTCACGATGGCCACCGCGTAGTTGATGATCTGAAGACGGGAGAGGAAGTCTCCCCGATACTTGTCCTCGGACACGGCGCCGATCATGGGATTGAAACTGATGATGCCGACCCCGCGGACGATGTGATATGCGAGCGAGGAGAGGAAGACGAGGAGCAGCCCGGTCTGGGGGTAGCCCATCTGCACGAAGAGGGGTGAAAAGATCATGGGGACCATGCAGAGGTTCCGGACAAGCCAGGCCCCGCCCATCAGGTTCCTGATGCCCGTCCTGCCCACTACCCACTTGCCGACGAACATGAAAAAGAAGGCCACGTACTGGATGCTCGAGATGAGACCCACGTAGAACCCAGATCCCCCGAGCCGAAGCACGTAGAGGGTGATGAGGTTCCCGCAGAGGATGATGTACGACAGGGCGTTTACCGCCTGGAAGAACCCGAACAGGCTTCTTCCGCGCCGTTTTTCCGATTGGGAAAGGCCGCTCTCCTCCATCAGGGTCATTATCCGCGTTTTACGGGCTTTCCGCAAGACAGGGGAGGAGCCGGCGCGCGAGCGCGTACAGCAGGAGGGCGGCTCATGGGCCGACAGAGAGAGATCGACGAGCCGATTGACCTCGACGCCCGTCGTCTCCTCGAAGCAGTCGGGAACGCCAAACCTATTCTTTCCCGTCGAGGGAATCGAGGACCGCGTCGAGCTTCGGCCTCTTCCTGACCCTGGGTTTCTCGATGAACCGCGCGCCCGCCATGACCATACGCACTGCGGACAGCGTGCGCAGATCCTCCAGGGGGTTGCCGTCGAGGACGATGAGATCCGCCGATTTTCCCTCCTCTATGGTGCCGGTCTGGTCCTCGATCCCGAGGATCTCGGCGTTCACCCTGGTGGCGCACTGGATGGCGGTTTCCGGCCGAAAACCCGCGTACTTCACCATATAGTACAGCTCCCGCCAGGCGCCGTAGTGGGTCACGTAGGCAAGCGAAGCGTCAGTTCCCATTCCAACCTTGACACCGGCGGCGAGAGCCTGGTTCATCCCCTTCACCATGTTTTCGTACACGATGTTGCTGTTGGCGATGTTGACCGGCTTCATCTTCGTGAGCGCCGGATCGATCCTGCCGATGGCGATGGCCGGGGCGAGGGTCGGAACGAGGCAGGAGTACCCGCGCAGGGACTTCGGGTTATGGAGGAAGAGGTCGATGATCTGCGCGTCCAGGGAGCTGCCGTGCTCGATGGTGTCCACGCCGCCCTGAAGGGCGAGACGTATCCCCTCCGTGCTCTGCGTATGCGAGGCGACCATGAAACCAGCCTTGTGCGCCTCTTCGCACACCGCGGAGATCTCCTCGAGGGTCATCTGGAGACGCCCCGCTTCCCCCACCTTCCGCGCGTCTGACACCCCGCCGGTGGAACAGATCTTGATGAGATCGACCTGGTGATGGATGTTCTCCCGCACCCTCTTTCGGGCCTCCCACGGGGAGTCCGCGACATTGCCCAGCGAGCCTCCGTGCCCGCCTGTCACGCAGATGATCGGTCCGGATACGAGGAGCCGCGGTCCCTCCGCCTTTCCCTCCGCGATCAGATCGCGCAGTTTCACGTCGGAATAGAACATGTCGCCCAGGGCCCGCGCGGTCGTGAGGCCGGAGTGAAGCATGGTGACCGCGTTTCTTTTAACCATCGCGTGCACCAGCCGGTGTCCCAAACCCGTATCGAGCAGCTTGATCGCCCTGTCCTGGCTCTTCCCCCCGACTCCCGCCTTCATCGGCTTGCCGCTCAGGAGCAGGTGGACATGGGCGTTGATGAGCCCGGGCATGACGTATCTTCCGTGCAGGTCCACGGAAGCGTATCCCTCGGGAATCTCCAGCGCTCCGGTTTTCCCGATCCGCTCGATCTTCCCGTCCCTTTCGAGGATGGTCATGTTTTCCTGAACACCGCTCTTCCTTCCGTCGATCAGATTGCAGCCGCACAGCGCGTGATTGGGCACTTTTACCTCCTTCCTCTTCTACGAGAAGATCTTCGAATCGCTTCCGATGAGCCCCTTTTTATACATGACGCGGGCCTGCAGAATGGCGATGAGGATGCTCACGGGAATGAGAACCCCGATTCCGGCCGCCGCCTTTGGGATGAAGATGAAGAGCAGGATCATGATAAGCAAGGGGATCGCGGAGATCTTCACGCTCCTGCCCATCACGATGACGGAAAAGGCGCCGAAGAGCGCGGGCAGGAGGTTGCCGAAGGCCGGCTCGAGAGCCTCGGCCTCCAGGAGGACGCCGACGTCGGTGACGACCAGGAGCAGCACGCCCACCGCGATGACGAGCGTCGTGACGATGGAGGACACCGCGATCGCGATGGTGGAGATCACCTCCCCCTCGTCGGAGCCGG
>CAZPZF010000178.1:0-7199 GCA_964590705.1 uncultured Spirochaetales bacterium
TGAATATTGAGGAATTTTACGGTATCAGGAGTGCTGCGCGTCTCTGCCATGGATCGTCCCATCGCCTTCTCACAATAAACCGTCCGGCGCCAGCGGGCAAGGGAAAAGCATCGCCACCATGTACTTATCCGAACGCAAGGACAAAGATACGCCGGCGCCGCGCCTTGCTCCGATAATCCCCCAGCGCCGCATGATGGGCTGCGGGCCCGCTGCGGTCACGCCCCCGTGACTTCGGCCATGACGACCGGCTGACCCTCCCTTGACCACGATCCCCGGCGCTGGTAGGGTAGAGGAACATGGCACTCATCTACCTCCAGAAGGGGTTTGCCGCTTTCCTTATCCTGGTGCTCCTGTTCAACATGAGTCAGAGAAAACATCTCGAAAAGGGGGAAAGGAAACGCTACGCATCCCTCCTGTTCGCTGTCGTGATCTTCACGGGCTTCGTCGGCGTCATCACGATACGCCGTTTCGCCCTTCCGGCCGCCACCCTCGCCGCGGTGGCCGGCATCATGGCGCTGCTCTTCGTTCTTCTCCGCGCGCGTATTTTCATCTTCAGGCTTTCATGCCCGTCCTGCGGAGCCAGCTTCTCTCTCAAGCAGATCCTCTACGTGGACGATCCGCCGTGTCTCGCGTGTTCTGCGCGGGTTTCGAAAGCCGCAGCGGCGGCGGACGGCAGCCTCGAGGCGGCGGGACGACTTACCGTAGCGGGCACACCCGCGGCGGCGCTTTCCTCCGCGGAACCCCCTTCACACGAAACGATCCGGGTCACGGCGTCGACCAAGGTGACCGACATCGACTGGACCACGTGGAAGTACACCGAGGAGGCGGTCCTCTGCTACATCGTCACCGGCGGGCAGGTGCTACTCATGCATAAAAAGACCGGACTCGGTACGGGCAAGGTCAACGCTCCGGGTGGAAGGATCGAAAAAGGGGAAACCCCGGAACAGGCGGCGGTCCGCGAGACCATCGAGGAGGTCGGACTCACCCCGTACAATCTCGAGAAGCGTATGGATCTTCACTTTCTCTTCACGAACGGCTATTCCCTCAGAGGATACGTCTTCTTCGCCGATTCCTGTACAGGCACGATGGTCGAGACACGGGAAGCCGATCCCTTCTGGTGTTCCGTGGACGCGATTCCCTTTGACCGGATGTGGGCGGACGACTCTGTCTGGCTCGCGCGGGCCATGGCCGGCGAGAACCTGGAGGGTTTCTTCATCTTCGACGACGACACCATGCTCGACGCTCTCGTGAAGCCCGCGCCGGGAGAACCGGGCGCTGCGAACGGCGACGGCCGTGACGCACCGGCCGACACTGACAGCGGCGAGTCGGCTGGAACGGAACGCCAAACCGACTCACCCGCGGGGAAGAACCGATGAGAGAAGACAGCCTGGAATCGGAACGGAAGCGGGAAGGTCTTTGGTCGTTCGGGCCCCAGCGGACCGTACTCCGCTCCTTCAGCGCTGCCATCGGGAAGACCGCTGTCCTCCTCCCCGTGAGCTTCATCGCCTCCACGGGAATGGGGATCTTCAACCTGGGCATCATCTATTTCATGCGCGAGGTGAACGGGGCGCAGGCGCATACGGTGGGCTGGCTTGCCGCCGTGTACAACATCTGCTACATCTGCGGCTGTTTCCTCCTCAGGCCTCTGGGCCGGAGGATCCTTCCCCGCTTCCTCCTCATCATGGCGACCACCTTGATGGCGCGCTTCGGAACCATTCTCCTTGGGACACGTTCCATCCCGCTGGCGTTTGTCCTGTACGGATGCTACGGGTTAGCAAACTCCCTCTTCTGGCCCCCCCTCATGGGATGGCTTTCCGCGGGCGTCGAGGGCGAGGAGCTCAACCGCACCATCTCCCGCTGGAACGTCTCCTGGAGCGTCGGGAACATCATCAGCCCATTCATCACGGGAGTGCTCGCCGAGCGGAATGTCCGGTTTCCCCTGTATACGGGCATTCTCCTCCTGCTCCTCGTAAGCGTTCTCATCACCATCGCGGCCATCGGCCTCCGGAGAATCAGGATCGATACCCACCGGGAACCCGCGGCATCGGAACCGGGAAGCATGGATAACGACCACAGCACCTACCTGAGATTCCCCGGGTGGATCAACATCTTCTCGCTCTACGTCATTCTGGGGGTCGTCGCCAATATCTTCCCGATGTACGGGAAGGATCAGCTCGACCTGGGCGAGACGACCATCGGAATCGTGCTCCTGGTCAGGTCGCTCTTCGCCGCGGTCGGTTTCATCATCATCGGAAGGACAGCCTTCTGGCATTTCAAGGGGCGTTACCTCATCGGCAACCAGATCTTCCTCCTCGTGTTCCTCCTCGTCCTCATCCCCTTCCAGTCCTTTGCCGCGTACCTGTGCCTCATGCCCTTCCTCGGCACCATTTCGGCCTTCATCTACACGAACGCGATGTTCCACGGCGTCTCCGGAAGCGTCCAGCGCGGCAAGCGGACCGCCATCCAGGAATCGCTGCTGACGCTGGGGATCGTTCTCGGATCTGTCCTCGGCGGCCAGCTCTACCAGACTGCCTCGATGAAGTCCGTGTTCATCCTCGCTTTCCTCATCGTCTTAGCAGGATTGGCGGTTCAGGGCGTTCTTGTCTTGACAAACAGGAAAAGAAGAGCCGCGGCGGAAGGGCACGATGGCGGCTCGGAAGAGATTTCCACGGAATAAGCGGCCATAGCGGGAAGCGCCGACCGGCCGGGGCCGGACCTTTCAACCCATCACGGCTCCCCGACGGGGGAGAGGCAGGCCCTCACGGTCTTCACGAGCGCCCCATGGCTCCACGGCTTTCTGACGACCCCGCAGATGAATTTATCTTTCTGAAGCTCGCTGATCCGCTTCTCGTTGGCATGACCCGTCACGATGATCGCCTTGGTTTCCGGGCTTCGCCCCTTGATTCGAACGATTAGTTCGTCACCGGCAAGCCCCGGCATCAGCCAGTCGGATATGACCAGGGCAAGGTTCTGCCCCTCTCGTTTTATCTCCTCCACAATATCGAGAGCCTCGTCCCCGCTGCGGGCGGTTTCATACGTGAACTCGGTTCCGAATTCCCGGCGGAGCTCCTGCTTGAGGGAGAGGAGGATGATCGTTTCGTCGTCCACGCAGAGGATCGCGTCTTTCACCGTAGGTTCCTTTCACGGATTCTCTCTCAATTCTATTCCGATACGATGGGGCCTGCAACCCCGGCTGATTCCTCGTTCCCGATTCGCGCGGCCGAGGCTCCCGCGCGGGTCTTTCATTTTAGAGGCGCAGAGAGTAGTATGACGATATGGTAACGACGGAAATGATCAAGAAGCTCCCCAAGGTGGAGCTGCACAACCACCTCGACGGCGGCGTCCGGCCGGAAACGATCGTGGAGCTCGCCGCGGAATACGGGGTTTCCCTTCCCGCCTCGACGCCGGCGGAACTCGCGGACTGGTTTCATCGCGGCTCGGACCGCAAGAGCCTCGCCCTCTACCTGGAGGGCTTCGGAGTTACCCTCTCCGTGATGCAGACCAGGGACGCCCTGAAGCGGATCGCGATGGAACACATGGAGGATCTGGCGGCGGACAACGTGGTGTACGCGGAGATCAGGTTCGCCCCGACCCTCCATATGGAGAAGGGCCTCAACCTGGAGGAGATCGTCGAGGCGGTACTCCAGGGGCTCGACGAGGGAAAGAGGAAAACGGGAACCCAATACGGCCTCATCCTCTGCGCCATGCGGCATCAGGACGTCTCCCTGGAAATCGCGGAACTCGCGGTGAACTTTAGGGACAGGGGCGTGGTCGGCTTCGATCTCGCGGGCGACGAGCACGGGCATCCGCCCAAGAAACACCTCGACGCGTTCCAGTACATCCACAGCAAGAACTTCAACGTCACCATCCACGCGGGCGAGGCCTTTGGCGTGGAGTCGATCTGGCAGGCCCTTCAGATCTGCGGCGCGCACAGGATAGGACACGCGACCCGGCTCCGCGAGGACATGGTGATCCACGGCACGCGGATCGAGCACATGGGATCCCTCTCTCATTTCATCCGTGACCGCAGGGTTCCCCTGGAGATGTGCCTTTCATCCAACATCCAGACGGGAGCCGCCTCGTCGCTCGACGATCATCCCTTTTCCGTGTATTACCGGAACAACTTCAGGGTGCTCCTCTGCACGGACAACCGGCTCATGAGCGACACTACGCTGACAAAGGAACTCGACCTGGCGGTGAAGTACTTCGGTCTCACGCTTCGCGATATCGAGAAGCTGACGATCAACGCGATGAAGTCCGCGTTCGTTCACTACGACGAGAGGATCAAGATCATCTACGACATCCTGAAACCGAGGTTCGCGGCCATGCGGAACGAGATCAACCCGCTGGCATAGGCGGTCTCAGGCGAGCTCCAACGCTATCCTCATCATGTTGACGAAGGTCTTTTCCCGCTCCTCCGACGTGGTCAGCTCCCCTGTCACGATGTTGTCGCTCACGGTGAGGAGGGCGAGGGCGTCCACTCCGTACTTTGCCGCGATCGTGTAGAGGGCCGCGGTTTCCATTTCCGCGGCGAGAACGCCGTAGGAGGACCAGATCTTCCAGAAATCGGGATCATCCCCGTAGAAGGTATCCGTGGAGAGGACAGGTCCCACCGTAAGGGGAATGCCGAGCTTTTCGGAGGCTTCGTAGGCCTTCTTCATCAATGTGAAACTCGCGGCCGCGGCGTAGTCCGCGCCGTTGAATTTAAGCTTGTTGAAGCTCGAATCCGTGGAAGCGGCCGTGGCCATGATGATGTCCCGCAGTTTGAGGTCCGGCCGCATCCCGCCGCAGCTTCCGATGCGGACGAGGCGCTTGACGCCGTACTCCTTGATCAGCTCCGTCGCGTAGATGGAGATGGACGGAATGCCCATGCCGGTTCCCTGCACCGAAACCCTCTTTCCGTTGTACGTGCCGGTGAACCCGTACATGCCGCGGACCTCGTTGTAGCGGACCGCGTCCTTGAGCAGGTTCTCCGCGACGAATTTCGCCCGCATCGGATCTCCGGGAAGCAGGATAGTCTCTGCGATGGCTCCTTGTTTTGCGCCTATATGCGTGCTCATGTTCTTGAAACCTCCGTGGATCGATCGTGCGCGGCCCGCACCATGCCGCGAAACGGAAAAACCAGACCCATCATACTACCCGATGGATGGGCAGTGGTCAATCGAGCGCCGCCTCCAAGGCGGGAGCGAAAAGCTCTGGCGCTCCCGCGCGCGAATCCCTAGAGGCATTTCCTCATGATATTCTCGAACCGGGTATTGCTGATCGGGTGATGGCTCACGATCCTGCCGTTGTAGATTAAGCAAAAGGTTCCGAACGGACTGGGGCAGGACTGCGCCGCGGCAGCGTCCGTCAGGTCTACAAGCCTGGTTTTCAGCTTCAGTTTCTCCGCTGACGCGATTATAGCCTTGACGTTCTTCTCCGTGTACGGGCACTGGGGCGAACGCATGACGGTCAGTCCCTTGCCGTATCTCTCGAGCCCTCCGTTTACGTCGGCCTTGAATCTCGGTTCCGGCGTCTTTTCCGAGAATGTGAGCGCCATCAGCTCGAAATCGGGTTTCGCCGCGGCCATCGTGCTCTTTGGCCATCCATATGCTCGTTCACCTCTGTACGGGATACCTCTATCTGTTCGCCGGCTATCATCCATTTCTCATCGATTCAAGATGTTTCAGCCTGTTATCGAGAATCACCTCTTCCGCGCAGGCAACAGAATCCAGGAGGCAATTGGCTATGAGCCGGTATTCCACCATTGTGCCATGTTTCACGTCATCGATAATCCCGACAGCTTTCAGCTGGGAGAGGTGCTTCGATGCGACCGATTTGTCTATTCCCACCGCGGCGGCCAATTCGCAGACGCACCATGGCCTTTTTTTTAGATGATCCAGCATCTCTATTCTGACGGGATTGGAGAGGGCTTTAAATATTTCCGCCCTGAATTGATATTTCTGTTTTGACTGATCATCCATAGCTAAATGTTGCAATGTTTGGAAACTTTTGTCAAGAACTACTTGACTTTTTATTGCAATGTTTCCAATATTAGAAACAACAAAGCAATAAAGGAGGCGATGTGGACACAGCTGTTCTATATGGCGCCGCGGCTATCGGGCTTCTTTTCTCGTTCCTCAAGAACAGGCAAAAAACCATCGCGGCTTTGAAAAAGGCTCTCAAGGCGTTCGATGGGATACTGCCTCAGTTCCTCGTAGTCCTTGTTCTCATTGCCGCCGCCTTCTCGATCCTCGATACGGCGTTCATCTCCCGGTATCTGGGCGCAGATTCCGGTGCACTCGGGATATTGGGCGCGTCTGTAATAGGCTCCATCACACTGATACCGGGATTTGTCGCGTTTCCCGCGGCTGCCGCCCTCCTGGAAGGAGGAGCGGGGGCCACACAGATAGCGGCGTTTGTCTCCAGCCTCATGATGGTTGGAGTCGTTACATTTCCGTTGGAAGTGAAATACTTCGGTAAACGAACGGCGCTCATGCGAAACGGGATGGCATGGGTTTTTTCCATAGTAGCCGCCGTTTTTGTCGGATGGGTGGTTGGACTATGAAGACATTTATCAAAAGATATCTGCCGGTACTGTTCGCGGCCGCGGCCTTCACCGCGTTCATCCTCCTGCTGCCCGCCTATAGGGAAAAGGCTTTCGAAAACCTGTACTTCCAGACCCGAACCATGCTTCTTGTGATTCCCCCTATTTTCATTCTCCTGGGCCTGCTTGATGTGTGGGTGCCAAGGGAAAAGATGATCAAGTATATGGGGCCGCAGTCCGGAATCAAGGGTACGCTCATTGCTTTTCTGCTCGGATCGTTCGCGGCGGGACCGTTATACGGCGCCTTCCCCCTTGCCGCGGTTCTCATGAAAAAAGGGGCTGGTTTCATGAACATTCTCATCTTCATCGGAGCCTGGTCGACAACGAAAGTACCGATGCTCCTTTTTGAAATGGCCGCCCTTGGAAAACGGTTCGCGTTGGCGCGGCTCGCCATAGACATTATCGGAATCGTCATCATAGCGTGGGCCATCAAAGCCGCACTGCCGAAAAAGGAAGTTGAACGCCTCTACGAAGAGGCTTCACAAATAGACTGACATACGGAGGTAGGATATGAAAGTCCAGATACTGGGAACGGGGGGCCCTAAATGCAAACTTCTCGAGCAACACGCGCGGGAAGCCGTTCAGGATCTCGGCGTACAGGCTGATGTGGAAA
>CAZPZF010000179.1:0-7064 GCA_964590705.1 uncultured Spirochaetales bacterium
CGGGTTCCGGCCCGACTCCCGCGGCCTTGAGAAGCTCCCTGGCCTTGGCCGGATTGTAGGGATAGAGGGAAGAAAAATCCTTGTAGTACGCGTTCCCGGTGTCCATGAAGGTGCTTCCCACGACCCCTCCGCCGTATGCGACGTCAAGGACTTTCTGCTTGTCGATGGCGTAGTTGATCGCCTGCCTGACCCTGAGGTCGGAAAGCGGCGCCCGCGAGCAGTTCATGGCCATGACGAGGATCAGGGAACTCATGTCCTTCCGGATCACCACGTCGGGGTTGGCCTGGAGCTGGGGAAGATCCTCGGCGTCCACGAATTCCAGGGCGTCGACCTGACCGGAGAGGAGCCCCTGGACCTGCACCGCGCGCTCCGGAATGATCTGGAACACGATGGAGGCCAGTTTCGGGAGACCCTTCATCCAGTACTGGTCGTTCTTGACCAGCACGATCTTGTTGTCCCTGACCCACTCGACGAGCTTGTAGGGCCCTGTCCCCACGGGTTCGGAGTCGAAGTTGTGCCCGGACTCGATGAGCGCCGCCGGAAGGATGGCGCCCCAGCCGGAGGCGAGAGTCGCGAGGAAGGGGGCGTACGGGGAGCCGAGGGTGATGACGACGGTCCCGTCATCCGGGGTCGCGATCTCCTTGATGGCCGCGAATTCGTTCCGCTTCGGGGAGGCGAAGGCCTCGTTCCTGACGCGGTCGAGGGTCGCCTTCACATCCTTCGATGTGAGGGGGCTGCCGTTGTGGAAGACTACGCCCTTTCGGAGCACGAAGGTCCAGACGAGCCCGTCGGGACTCACTGTCCAGCTTTCCGCGAGAGCGGGAACGATCTTGCCGGTCTGGTCAGGCTCGACAAGGGTGTCGTAGATGCTTTTGACGACCTGGAAGGTGAGGGTACCCGAGGTCCTGTGGGGATCGAGGGTATCGGGATTCCCCGAGAGGGCGAAATTCAGGGGTCTGACCTCCTGCTTGCCCGCCGCGAAGAGGCTGGTCGCTCCCGCGAACAGGACCGCCGCGAGGAGGATCAGGATCAGCAACCGTTTTTTCATGGCACTCTCCTTTTCTTCGTTTTCGGCCCGGGCTAGGCCCGGGATTTTCTATTGAAGCAGGACACGAGGTGTCCTGTTCCGGAATCGACAAGTTCGGGCCTGGTCTTCAGGCACTCGTCCGAGCGTCTCGGGCACTGCGGGTAGTAGGGGCAGCCGGCAACGTCCGTGCCAGCGCCCGACCCGCCGGCCGACGTAGGAGAGCCTGCGGCGTTCTCCGCTGAGTCGGCCGCGCTATTCGCCGAGCCTCCAATCGAGGTCCTCCCCGCTCCGGGGACCGAGGAGAACAGCTTCACCGTGTAGGGATGGAGCGGTGCCGCGACGAGGGTTTCCGTCCTTCCCTGTTCCACGATCCTCCCCCGGTACATGACGGCGGTCGTGTCCGCGAGATAGGAGACGAGGTTGAGATCGTGCGATATGAACAGATAGGTGAGCGAGTATTCCGCCTTCAGGTCCATGAGGAGATTGATGATCTGCGCCTGGATGGAGACGTCCAGGTTAGACACCGGCTCGTCGAGCAGGAGGAAATCCGGATCCATGGACAGGGCCCGCGCGATCACGATGCGTTGTTTCTGCCCCCCGGAGAACTCGTGGGGGAAGCGGTTCCTGTGGCTGAAGCTGATGCCGACATGGTCCAGAAGGGATCGGATCTTGGATTCCCTCTCCTTCGGCGGCACCCTCAAGTTCACGAGTCCCTCGCAGAGGCTGTCATAGACGGTCATCTTGGGATCCATCGCGTTGTTGGGATCCTGGAACACGATCTGCATCCGCTTCCTGAACGTCCGGAGCTCCCGGCGGCCAAGCGAACCGAGCTCGGTGCCGTCGAACGTCACGGAGCCCGAGGTGGGAGGGTCGAGATAGAGCAGGGCTCTGGCGAGCGTGGTTTTTCCGCAACCGGATTCACCCACGAGCCCGAATACGGAATTCCGGGGAACCGAGAACGACACGCGGTCAACCGCGCGGAAACCCCTCCGGTCGCCTCCGATTCCCCTTCCTCTGTGCTGTTTCACGATGTCCTTTACGATGATCAAATATTCCATTGGTTCCCCGCATGATGGCATGCCGCGAAATGGCGCGGCTCCAGCTCCTCTTGCAGGGGGAGCTCCCGCGAGCAGAGCTCGTCGGCGATCGGGCACCGAGGATGGAAGGCGCACCCCAGAGGGATGTGTTCTGAGTCCGGTACCCGGCCCGGTATCGCGGTCAGGCGGGTTCCCCGCTTGCGCGCGTCGGGAATCGATGCCATGAGCAGCCGCGTATAGGGATGCAGGGGATTCCCGAACAGGATGTCCTTTTCGGCCGTTTCCACGATCCGGCCCGCGTAGATGACGGAAACCCGGTCAGCTACCTCGTACACGATGCCGAGGTCGTGCGAGATGAAGAGGATCCCCATGGAGAACAGTTCCTTCAGATCCGCGATGAGCCGGAGGATCTGGAGCTGGAGGGTTACGTCCAGGGCCGTAGTCGGCTCGTCGGCGATGAGGAACCTCGGGTTGCAGCAAACCGCGATGGCGATCATGGCCCGCTGCTTCATCCCGCCGGAGAGTTCGTGCGGGTAGGAGGAGAGAACCCTGCCGTCTCTTCCGAGTCCCACGAGCCCGAGGAGCTCGACCGCCCTGTCGGTCGCGCCGCCCTTGTCCATCCCCCGGTGCAGGATGAGCATTTCGGTGATCTGTTCTCCTATCCGGAAGGCCGGATTGAGGTATTTGCCCGGTTCCTGGAAAACCATCGCGATTTTCTGCCCTCGAACGGTCCTCCGCTCCTGCTCGGGCAGGGAGAGGATGTCCCGGCCCTCGAACAGGACGCGGCCCGATTTGACCCTCGCAGGAGGTACCGGGAGGAGTCCCATGACGCAGGTCGAGGTCACTGTCTTGCCTGACCCCGATTCCCCCACGAGTCCGTGTATCTCCTTCTGCTCGAAGGCGAGGTCGATGCCCCGCAGAGCGTGCGCCTCCCCTCCTCCGGCGGCGGGGAAGGAAACGGCGAGATTCTCGATCGTGAGGAGCTTTTCTCCGGTGCCGGTTCCGCTTTCCATTATTCGATCCTTATCTTCGGGTTGACGATGCTGTACATGATATCGGCGATGAAATTGATGAGGGAGAAGGTGATCGCCACGAAGACGACCCCTCCCTGGATCAGGGTGAAGTCCCTCTGGTAGACGCCGAAGAGGAAGAGCCTGCCGAGTCCGGGCAGGGAGAAGATCTGCTCGATGATGATGGCCCCGCCGAGCATGTATCCGAGCTCGATGCCCGCGATCGTGATGACTGGCAGAAGTGCGTTCTTGAGCGCGTGCTTGTATTTGACCATCCTTTCGGTGAGCCCCTTTGCCCGCGCGGTGATCACGTACTCCCTGGAAAGTTCCTCGATCATGGACGCCCGCGTCATCCGGAGCATGATTGCCGCCCTGGCGAAGCCGAGGGAGAACGCGGGCAGGATGTAGTGCGCGAAGCTGTCGGAACCGAAGAGGGGGAAGATCGGGATCTTCACTGCAAAGACCAGGAGGAGGATGATCCCGAGCCAGAAGCTCGGCACCGCCATTCCGATCTGGGAGAGAACCAGGCCGAAGTAGTCCCAGAAAGACCATCGTTTGACCGCGGATATCACCCCGATGGGAATGGCGATGAGGAATCCGATCACCATGCCCATCAGCGCGAGCGCCAGGGTGAGGGGGAAGCGCTGGAGGATGAGTTGGATGACAGGTTCCCCGGAGATGAGCGATTCGCCGAAGTCGAAACGGACGATGTCCGAGAGCCAGCGGACGTACTGGATCAGGGCGGGCTGGTCGGTTCCCAGTTTCGCCCTGATTGCGGCGATGTCCTCCTCCGTCGCGTCAAGACCAGCGATGATGAGCGCGGGGTCACCTGGGATGATCCTGATGACGAAGAAGATCAGGGTCGAGATGATGAGTACGGTGAGAAGAAGCCTCCCGAGCCTCCGGAGGATGAAGCGCGCCAGATCCATACGACCTCTCTTCCGCAATGATCTACAGGGACCGCGACATGCCCGATTCGGCAAGGGTGGTCGGCCCCGTGAATTCCGCCCGGGCCTGTTCCAACAGGAGGGGATGACTCCCGTAATGGGGAAGATGGGTGAGGATGAGACTCCCCACGTTCCCCTTCCTGGCTGTCATTCCCGCCTCTCCGGCGGACATATGGCCGGGGATCTTGCCCCGGAACTGTTCATACAGGCTGGATTCGCAGAGAAACAGATCCGCGCCGGTCACGAAGCCGGCCAGATCGTCGGAATACTCCGCGTCCCCGGAATAGGCAACGGTTCTGCCTTCCCATTCCACGCGGACGGCGAAGCAGGGATCGGGGTGGATGGTCGGAAAGAACCGGAGGACGAATTCCCCCATACGCACCACGGAATCCGCCCCATACTCGATCCCCATGGTGAATTCCTTGTACGTCAGCGAGGCGAAGGAGGGATCCTGCGTATGCCCGTAGATAGGCAGGGGTTTTTTTCTCCGGCCGAGTTCCATATCGACCCGCGCCGCGTACTGGAGGCAGTGGATATCGGCCATGTGGTCCGCGTGGTAATGCGATAGGACGACCCCGGTCAGCTTAGCGGGATCGAGGACGCGTTGCAGGAGGGAAAGGGCTCCGGAACCGCAGTCGAGGAGAATGGAGGACTGCCCGGCCTGCAGGAGATAGCAGGATGTCGCTTCTCCCGGACCTGGGTACGCTCCCCAGTAGCCGATAATCCGAAGATCCATCCCCGCCTTCTTCACGCGTTTTCCCTTCCGAGATAGGCGATGATCTCCGTGATGTCCGCGATGACTGGGACATCTGGGGGGAGTTCTTCGATCCCGAGCCTACCGAACGGGTTGACAACCACTCCGGGCATACCCACGGAGGAAGCGCCCACGATGTCGTCATAGTAGTTATCCCCCACGTAGAGGGAGTCAACGGGCTCGACCCCGGCGCGCTCCGCCGCTATCTTGAAGATCTCCGGAGAGGGCTTTGAAACACCGACCTCGCTCGATATTACGCAGGCGTCGAAGTAGCGGAGCAGTCCGTTCTGTGCGAGTATCGGACGCGCGCTTCGGTCCCAGTTGGAGATGACCCCGAGGCGGTAGTCCGCGGCGCGAAGCGTATGCAGGACCTGTTCTGTATGATTATACGGGTACCAGAGAGGATCCGCGTTCTCCCTGTTCCTGATCCACTTCGCGTTCAGCGCGCAGAGATCGACGGAAACGCCGAGATAGTAGTTAGCGATCCCCAGGTACCAGGGCATGAAGAACTCCATCTTCCATCCGAGAACGCCGGGGAATTCGCGCATGAATTTTTTGTCTGCGAGGTGGAAGGCGCGGGCGATATCAGAAACCGAGGCTTCAACGCCGAAATCGGCAAGGACAGCTCGGTACGCCTCTTCCCGTTTTTTATAGAGCAGGGTGTATCCAAGGTCAAACCAGATAAATTCGATCATCGGGGCAATCCTCAGGTGCAGATAGAACCGTAACGGGGTCGTTACAGGGAGCGGTCTCCGAAGTATGACCTTCGTTCAAAAGTATCCGTGAGATGGAAGGGCATGTCAATACATCGATCTCCGTTAAACCGGCTTTCGCACGATGAGGAGACGTTCCGTTTCTGCGGAGATCTCGAAACCCGCGCGGGAGTACATGATCGGGTACCCGTGGTAGTTCGAGGCTGCGGATTGCGCCTCCTTGACCGGATAGGCCTCTACGAAGCGGATACCCTCGGTTGCCCGGGCGTCCGCGATGACCGCTTCCAGGAGCCGTGTCGAGATTCCGGCCCTTCTCCTGTCAGGCCTGATGACGAAACAGACGATGGAGAAGATCGCGGGATCGTCCGGGCTTCGCAGTCCGGTATCCCCCGCCAGGGCCGGATAGGCGGTCTTCCGGTTCGCGTTGCACCAGCCCACCACCTCGGCGCCTTCCCGGGCGAGATACCCCCTCATCCTCCCGCTCTCGATGAGGGAAAGGGCGTCTGTCCGGTTCTGCGTTGCGGTCCGTGTCTGCCATTCGGTTAGAGGTATCGTCCTGTGGTAGAAGGTGCAGTAGCATCCCGCCCAGTCGGGATTGTCCGAGAAAGCGTCGTGGTCGAAGAATCGGAGAAAATCATCGGCGCAATCTGCGTTCAGGGGGCGGATCGACAGGTCCATAGCTATCCTCCTGAGTCATGGGATCGTACGCCAGGGTTTCTGAAACCGGGCTCTATGGGAGCGCCAAAGGGGAAGTCGGCGAAATACCGTTCTATAATATGAATGTCCGAGTCGAAGGCCATGGCCGGAAGAGGGGAGTCCGCGTCTATCCAGCGGAGGTCGTCGAAATCGTCTCCCGCGGCCTCTTTCCCCCCGGCCGCTGAAGCGTACAGGACGATGACGAGGGTATGGACGTCTCTCCGGATGAAATTCGAAACGACGCTGAGGATACCCTTGAGCTCTATGGCGAGGCCCGTTTCCTCGCGGACTTCCCGGTGGGCCGCGCTGAGATAATCCTCGTCGAACCCGATGTATCCGCCGGGAAGGGACCATTTCCCCCCTCCGACCTCTCCGTTGCGTTTACCGATGAGGATCTTCCCGTTTCTCTCCACCAGGACTACGACTCCCGGCGAGGGATTCACGTACTGGACGTACCCGCATGCGGGACAGGAGGGGATCTCCCTCTTCTCATGGCTGATCAGCACGAGAATGCCGCCGCAGTACGGGCACAGACGGAAGTGCTTTTCCGCGGAATCGAGGCTCCCGGTGTACTGAGTGAAGACCTGTTTGGCGTCCATCTGTATCCAGTATACGGGCAAAGAGTGATGCCCGCAAGGAGAATAGCATGCGCGTAAAAGGCCGGCGAGAATGCCTTCCGCCGGCCTTTTTTCCACATGGATCGGTTCTGTAGATCCCGCCGCGCCGTAGCGCGCCGGTCCGGACCCTCAGCCCATGTCCCAGCTGGTCTCGATCTTCATGGAGACTTTGAAATGCCTCTTCCTGACTTCCCCGAAATACTCTGCGGTGTTGAAATACTCCTCCGGGCCCCAGACGCCCGGTTTCTTCCCGTTTTTGAAGA
>CAZPZF010000180.1:0-3105 GCA_964590705.1 uncultured Spirochaetales bacterium
GACAGCCTTGTGCAGTCCAGCCTCGACGCTGGCGTCCTCTCGCGCGTCGGGGGGGGAACCGGAGTGCTCTTCGGGGTCCTTCTCGCGGTTGGAGCCTGCACCGTTCTCGGCTGGCCTTTCACCCTTCCCGTTCTCATGGTCCTCGGCGCCCTCGCCGTTTCCACCGTGATCGGGATGGCTTTCGGCATCTATCCCGCCTACAAGGCCTCAGGGCTCCAGCCCGTCGACGCCCTCAGGACGGAGGCGTAGGTCAGCCATGGGAAGCCGCAACCGTTCCGTGCTCTGGTTCGCGCTGCCAGCCGAAGCCATGAACGCGATTAGGTCCAACGCGTCTCGGACCATCCTCACCCTGCTCGGGGTGGTCATCGGGATCTCCTCCGTGATCACGGTCCTCGCCGCAGGCGCGGGGGGAAAGGCCATCATCATGCGGGAGTTCGAGGGCTTGAGCCCGACATCGCTCGCGATCGGCCCGAACTGGGAATCCTTCAGCGCGAACCAGTCTTTCAGGATCGACACTCTCACGAACCGTGATATCGACGACCTGGTACGCTACGCTCCGCACGTTACGGCCATCGCCCCCATCGTGCAGATGCGGACCGTCATCAGGACGGGCGACAAGGCGAAGCAGATGGCCGTGACAGGGACAACCGAGGCCTACATCGAATACGTCGAGTTCACCCTAAACTCGGGGCGGATCATCTCGAGCGACGAGGTGAACAGGCAGGAAAAGGTTGCCATGATCGGTTACGGGATCCGTGAGGAATTCTTTCCGGAAGGCGACGCGGTCGGAAAGCATATCGAACTGTTCGGCGTACCGGTCCTCGTCGTGGGAGTCCTTGACCGGAAGGAGAAAGCCAACACGATCTCCCTCTCCGATCCGGACGAGACCTTCAACAACGCCATCGTGGTCCCCGTCACCCTCTTCAAGAGGCTCTTTGGGGGCAACGGGGAGTACTGGCAGGTCATGGGAAAGGCCGTCTCCGTCCAGGAGATTCCCCGGGCCCGCAGGGAGATCATCCGGGTTCTCGATCGCAACCACGGGCTGTGGGACGACCAATACTCCAAGTTCGCGGTGACCGCGATGAAGGAGCAGATCGAGATGATGACATCGATCGTCGGAACCGTCACGCTCGGCGTCGCCGTGCTCGCGGGCATCGCCCTCCTGGTGGCGGCGATCGGGATCATGAACATCATGCTCGTATCGGTCAAGGAGCGCACGCGCGAGATCGGTATACGCCAGCCTCTGCCCCCACAGGAGAGCCATATCAGCGCCCACTTCCGCCTCGAGCCCCGCATCCGCTGCGGCGGCGGGGGGCTGGCCGGCCTCGGGCTCTCCGCTGTCGCCGCCCAGGTGATCGGTGCTCTGGCGAAGTGGCCGGTGATCATCGACCCTCAAACCGCGTTCATCGCCGTCTCCCTCTCCCTCTTCACCGGTCTCGCATCCGGGTACTACCCCGCGGCCCGAGCAGCCAAGCTCGTACCGCACGAGGCCCTTCGCTACGAGTAGTCAGTGTCCGGAAGATTATGGGCGACACTCCCTGTACTCAATGAGCACAGCCCGCCGGAAAACGGGAGAAACGTGCGGCGCTTTTTCGAGCAGGCCGGCCTCCCTTGCCTCACATTCAAGGGAACGGTATCATGTATCGGTATGACGGTTCGCGTGATAGCGCCATCTTTCGCTGACCATTCGGAGATAGACGATCTCGGCGACATGACCCTCCCGGAAGGCGCATGCCTTCGAGACATCTATCGGAAACTGCGGATCCCCCCTCTTCTCTCAGGGCTCCTCGTCTGTTCCGTCAATTACGCCCGTGTCGGGCTTGACCACCGCCTATCGGAAGGCGATACCGTCAGTTTCTTCTCCATCCTCAGCGGGGGGTAGTTCTGCCCTAGAAAGATCCAGCTTGACACGAAATATACCGTTCGGTATATTTCTTCTCATGGATAGCCCGCGGGAAACGATCCTCAAAACAGCCCTGTTCCTCTTCGCCGCCAAGGGGTATCATGCGGTCGGGGTGCAGGATCTTTGCGTTTCCTCGGGAATCACAAAGCCGACCCTCTACTATCATTTCGGGAGCAAGCGCGGTCTGCTCGAAGCGATCGGCAAGGAGTATTACGCGCCCTTCGTCTCGGGAATCTCGCGTGCCTGCGCGTACAGGCACGATGTCGCCGCATCCCTCGTGGCCGTGATGGAGTGGGTTCTTCAGTCCGCTCGTTCCGAAGCCGATTTCACCCGGCTTCGCATTTCCACTGCCTTTTGCCCTCCCGTCTCCGAAGAATACAGCGTCTTCTCTCCCTACCGTCAGGAAACGTCCGCGATACTGCAAAGCTTCTTCACGGAAGCTTCCCATGATCATGGCAATATGAAAGGACGGGAAGTTCCCTATACCGCCTCATTTCTCGGTACGGCGGATGCGTACGCGGGGCTCCTGATCGCTGGCTCCCTCGATCCAGACGAACAATTTGTCAGGCGCGTGGTTCATCATTTCATGCACGGTATCTTCTCGTAAAAGGCGGCTCATAAGTGACCCCGGCTGAGGTTTTCGGAGAGAAGGTATTTGTTTACAGGAATATACTTACCGGTAGGTAGATTTCATACAATAAACAGGAAGGAGGGAACACGATGAAGCTTTCTGACACTGTTTTCTATCATATCTATCCCCTTGGGGCATTGGGAGTGCTCGACGGGGAACGGAGGTACGAGCCTGGCAACTTCCGCAATTCACCTGTGGATCGAGGTCTGGAAGAGGCACCGCTCCGAAGGATACTGGATTGGGTGCGGCCCATGAAGCAGATCGGCGCCAACGGCCTCTACCTTGGCCCAGTGTTCGAATCCGAGTGGCACGGATACGAAACCGTCGACCACCGCAAGGTGGACTCGAGGCTCGGAAGCAACGCAGATCTCAAAGCCTTGTCTCTGGCCCTCCGGGAACAGGAAATATCACTCGTTCTGGACGCCGTTTTCAATCATGTCGGCAGAACCCATCCCCTTGTTCAAGACCTTGCCGCTCGGGGAAGCTCCTCTCCTTTTCGTGACTGGATCTCCGGGTATGACCCGAATCGAAGAAACGGGGGAGGGCTTCCCTTTTTCTACGACACGTGGGC
>CAZPZF010000180.1:3115-5534 GCA_964590705.1 uncultured Spirochaetales bacterium
GTCACTGCAATCTCGTCAAGCTCGATACCGGCAACCCGAAGGTACAGGATTATCTGCTTGAAACCGTGATGTACTGGATCGAGGAATTCGACGTGGCTGGCCTGCGGCTTGACGCGGCCGACTGTCTCGATAGAGGATTCCTCCGAAGGCTCTCCGCTGCGTGCAGGGAAAGGCGGGAAGACTTCTTCCTCATTGGGGAGGCGGTCCACGGCGACTACTATCAAACGCTCCTCCGCGATGGCGGCCTGTCATCCGTAACCAACTATGAGGCGTACAAGGGGCTGTGGTCCAGCTACAACGACAGAAACTACTTCGAAATCTCATGGACTCTTGATCGTCTCTTCGGCGAGCGCGGCATTTGCAAAGGATCTATTCTTTATTCGTTCGCGGACAACCATGACGTGGACCGGGTATCGACACTCATCCGAAACCCCGCGGGGCTGTACCCGCTCTACGGCCTCCTCTTCTCCATGCCTGGGATCCCCTCGGTCTATTACGGAAGCGAATACGGAATCGGCGGGAAGAAACAGAGAGGCGACGACTCTAGCCTCCGCCCCCGGCTGGATCCGGGAGCGCTCCCTTTCAGCTCGCCTCATCCGCATCTCGCGTTGGCAATCGCCAGATTCGCGAACGCCAGGAAGATGTCGGACGCGCTACGCTTGGGAGGCTACCGCCTCCTTCACGTTGAAGCCGAGGGGCTCGCCTTCCTCAGAGTCTTTGGGGAACGTTCCGTTGTCGTGGGCGTGAACGGAAGCGACAGGGAGCTTCGATTCAGGATTGCCGCAACCGAGCTGGCTGATAAAACATGCACCGATCTTCTCGACCAGGGGTATCGTGTTCGTTTCGACTCCGCGGGCAGAACCGCTTTTTCCGTTCCGCCAAATTGGGTCAGATGGATAGGGGTTCTCTAAGCGCTTGGGATACCGCGGAGTTCGTCGAGGATCCCTGCTGGTCAAGGGCACGGCCGGTCGGGGATTGCGGTCCCGTTGAGGCAAGCGGATAAAAAAACCCCGGCGCCTTTCGGCACCGGGGCGTCGTTTCGATGATTATTCCTTATTGGGGAACGATCTTCTCGACGAGGACCTTCTTGCCATCCCGTATCTCGAAGAGGAAGAGGGGTTTGTTCGTGGGAATACCGTCTTTGTTGGTCCAGTTGAACTGGAGTCCTTCGAAGTTCTGGATATTCCTGCAGTAGTCCGCGATCATCTTGCGTTCCTCGGCGAGTTTCTTGGGATCGCCGGTAATGGGAAGCGCCTCGATGGCCGCTTTGATCATGTACACGGCATCGTAGTAGTTGGGAGAGAGGCTGAACGGCTCGATCCCGCCATGCTCGTCCTTGAAGGCCTGCCGGAAGGCGTTCCATCTCGGGGTGTTGAGGTTGGGGTCCGCGTAGTTGTAAATCATGACACCGTTGATGTTCGCGCCGCCGGTGGTGTAGAGAGCGGCGTCGTCTGCGCTGGAGAAGACGAGGATGTTGCCCATGTCGGTCCATCCGCGGTTCTTGAGCTCGATGATGATCTTGGCGACCTTTTCTGCGTTGCAGGCGAAGATGATTCCGTCAGGCTGCTGCGCGAGAGCCTTGACCACGAGGGGGCCAAAGGTAACAGCGTCGGAGGGGACATCTACATCCTGGAGGGTCTGGATACCGGCCTTCTGGAGACCGACGGTATGAGCCGCCGCCATCCCGGGCCACGGGCCGTAGTTTTCGATGAACTGGATGACCTTTTTCATCTCCGGGTTTTTCTTTGCCCAGACGGTGACGATCGGGGGAAGCCGGTCGGCCGTGGGGGGGAACCAGGAAATGGACCACGGGAAGAACTGCATTGCGTATTCATAAGACGTGGTCGCGGTAAAGCAGAACAGGCCTGCCCTGACCGCGATGGGCATCGAGGCCATGATGACGGGCTCTGGTACCGGGCCCATGGCGACGAGCGCGGATTCGGTTAGTTTGGCCATCTCAACGGTACCCTTTTCAGGGCTCATTCCGGTGTCGATTCTGACGATGGAAACCGGTTTCCCCTTGATTCCTCCGGCCTGGTTGATTTCCCAGGCAGCCCTTTCAGCGCCCCACTGGAGGTATTCGCCGATGCTGGCGATCGGTCCGGTGAGTAAGTTCAGGAATGGAATCTGCAATTCGGAGACAAAGACGTTAGCCGTTGCCGCGCCCTGCTCCTCTTTTCCGCCTGCGGCGAAAGAAAAGGAAACCAGGACGAGCATCATGACCAATGCACACGTGAGAAGTTTCTTCATTTGCTCTCCTCCTATATTCTTTACGTTCTCCGAACGTAAACGCACACCCCTGTTATAGTACTCCTTTCCGTCTTGGAATGCTATACCGAAAACGGAGTTCGCTCACGCTTCCCCGTTTTTCCGCTTTCATCCTACGGCGCCCGCCTCCGTCTTCTTCCTCCTGAAAAAA
>CAZPZF010000180.1:5544-7008 GCA_964590705.1 uncultured Spirochaetales bacterium
GTTATCCGCCTAATCGTCTTCTTCGTGATTGCCCCCTCCGGTTTGAGGGCCAGAATGACGATGAGGAGAACCCCGTAGATCACGATCCGGTACGACTGTATCTCGGCCGGGAAAAGAAGAGGGAGACCCCAGAGAATCGGTGCTGCGATGAGAGGTCCCCAGATCGTCGTATACCCGCCCAGGAAAAGCATGGTCATGCAGGTCCCGATGATGTGGAAGGTGAAAAAATCCGGGAAAAGGCTTCCCATGATGAATCCGTAAAGCACGCCGCACATGCCTCCGATGGCACCCGAGAAGGTCTGCAGGCCGATCCCCAGCTTCTTGACGTTTACGCCAAAGGATGTGGCGAGGGATTTATCAATGAAAATCGCGGAAGCCGCCCTGCCGAGCCGCGAATTGTCGAATCGATAGATGAGAAAACCAACGATGAGGACGCAGAGATAGGCGATCGGGAGGATCCCCTTGACGATCGGGAGTCCGAACATCCCCATGGTGCTTCCGATGGCCTTCGTGTTCTCGATGACCGTCTTCGTGATGTAGATGAAGGTGAAGCCCACGATCACGACCGCGAAACACGGGGCGTCCCCGATAGCCAGGCTTACGACCCATGAGATGAGCGCCCCGATTCCGGTTCCCAGGACGAGAAGCAGGATGAAAGGCAGGTGCCAGTGGATCGATGCGTAGCCGGCGAAGTATCCGCTGATCGCCATGATGGCGACGACGATGAAATGAAGTTGGCCCACCCGGTACGGCAGATAGATGGCCCAGGTCATAAGTATGTAGATAGCGGTTATTGCTAAGAAATAAAACAATGGTAAAGACAAGGTCTTTTCCTCCTCGATTCCGTCAGGATTATACCATACGAATTACACTTTTGTTCCAAAAACCCCTTTGGGCTTTGCCAGGATCACGACGAGCATGACGACAAAGGCGACGGCGTTGGACCAGGACCCTGACCAGTAGCCCTGCACCATTGCCTCGACGATGCCCAGCAGGAGGCCGATGACGAGTCCCCCTTGCAAGTTGCCGAGCCCCGCGATAATGGAAACGGCCAGCACCTTGTGTGCCATCTGGTCTCCAAGACCGGGAGCCGCGGATCCAAGGAGGATCGAGAGAAGGACAGCAGTTACTCCGCCGAGGGTTCCCGTAATCGCGTAACTTAAAATTCCCGTCTTGAGGATGGGAATGCCGACGAGCTTCGCGCCGTTTGGGTCCTCCGCGATGGCGCGGAACGCCCTTCCCTGTTTTGTCTTGTACAGGAGCCAGAACAGGCCCAGAACCGCAACGATTCCAACCGCGAGAGTCAATACCTGGCCGCGTGAGATGTTGATCAATCCGATGTTGAGAAAAGCCGCCTTCCCTGTCATCTGTTCGGGAAAGGCGATGGGGAATCCATGGTTGAATTCATGGGAGAGGAGATCGGTGATGATCATGCCCATACCCATGGAGATGACCATGGTGGCG
>CAZPZF010000181.1:0-6998 GCA_964590705.1 uncultured Spirochaetales bacterium
TGTACTACGGCCGCGGGGCTGGAGGAAGCCCGACCGCCTCGTCGGTCATCGCGGATATCATCTCGACCGCCCTCGGCACCACGGAAAGTCTCTTCGCGAACCTGACGATCTGGCCCGACACCTCGGCGCAGATTCCGCTCCTCCCCCTTGAGGAGATCGAGAGTCGGTACTACCTGCGCGTCATGGTGGAGGACAAACCCGGGGTGTTCGCGGCCCTGGCTTCGGTCCTGGGCAACCACGGGATCAGCATCTCCTCCGCGCTCCAGAAGGAACCGGCATCGGGAAACGGTTCTCCGTCAGCGGTCCCCATCGTGATCACGACCCACCGGGTCAGGGAAGGTTTCCTGCGAAACGCCATTCTTGAGTTAAACGGTCTCCCCTGCGTACAGGAGAACTGCGTGTTCATCGACATAATCGAGGAGCAGGAGGAGACCATCTAGAAGCGGAACATCCTCGTTGCATGGAACCTCCCCCTGGATTATCATGGTACCAGGATGACGCACGACGTAAGGGGGCGCGGAGATGAAAGAGGAAGGCAGGGAACGGAATGTCTGGTCAAGGGAAGGGCACGACAAGGAGTCGATCGCCTGGGGGTTCGCGGAACACCTGAAGTACTCGCTCGGAGTCGACAGCTACACGGCGACCAACCATGACAGGTTCATGTCCCTCGCCTACGCCATCAGGGACCGCCTCGTCAACCAGTGGATCAAGACCCAGCAGACCCACCACAAGAAGCACGCAAAGAGAATCTACTACCTCTCCCTCGAGTTTCTCATCGGCAGGTCGATGGGAATGAACGTCATCAACCTCGGCCTCGAGGAAGAGGTCAAGAAGGCCCTTGAATCCCTCGGTTACACGTGGGAGGAGCTCAGGGAGCAGGAGATAGACGCGGGGCTCGGCAACGGCGGCCTGGGAAGGCTCGCGGCCTGTTTCCTCGAATCCATGGCGACCCTCGATCTCCCCGCGTTCGGCTACGGACTCCGTTACGACTACGGAATTTTCAGACAGACCATCGAGAACGGCTACCAGGTCGAACAGCCGGACGACTGGCTCCGCCAGGGGAACCCGTGGGAGATCGAGAGGCCTGACATCTCTCCCATCGTGAGGTTCGGCGGCAGGGTCGAGATCATCAACCGCAACGGGAAGCTGGAAGCCCATTGGCTCGACGCCCAGCAGGTGATGGGCATAGCCTACGACATGCCGGTGGTGGGGTACGGAGGCAAGACGGTGAACACCCTCCGGCTCTGGAGCGCGAAAGCGACTGAGGAATTCGACCTCCAGGACTTCAACGCCGCTGACTACGCGGAGGCGGTCAGGTCGAAAGTGAACGCGGAAAACCTCACCAAGGTCCTCTACCCCAACGACCGCCTCTCCCTGGGCAAGGAACTCCGGCTGAAGCAGCAGTACTGCTTCGGCGCCTGCTCGCTGTGGGACATCATCAGGCGGTGCAAAAAGGAAAACCTGCCCTGGACCAAACTTCCAGAAATGGCCTCGATCCAACTGAACGACCCCCATCCAGCCCTGGCAGTCCCGGAACTCATGCGCATCCTGGTGGACGGGGAGATGCTGCCCTGGGAAACGGCGTGGGAAATCACGGTGAAAACAATGGGATACACCAACCACACCCTCATGCCCGAAGCCCTCGAGAAGTGGCCGGTATCCATGATGGAAAACCTCCTCCCCCGTCACCTCCAGATTATCTACGAGATAAACCATCGCTTTCTCCAGAAAGCGGCCATGTTCTTCCCGGGGGACTCCCGCAAACTGGAGGATCTCAGCATCATCGAGGAAAAGCCGGTGAAACAAGTCAGGATGGCTTATCTCTCCATCGTCGGTTCCCGCTCCACCAACGGGGTCGCAGCTCTCCATACCAAGCTCCTCCAGGAGCGTCTCGTGTCCGATTTCGCGACGATCTTTCCCGAGAGATTCAACAACAAGACCAACGGCATCACCCAACGGCGGTGGCTTCTCAAGGCGAACCCCCTTCTCGCAGAACTCATCAGCGAGGAGATCGGTCAAGGGTGGATAACAGATTTTTCCCAGATAGCCAGGCTCAAGGGCTTAGCGGAGGATCCGAAGTTCAGGAAGAAGTTTCTCACGGCGAAACGGCTCGCTAAGGAAGCCTTGGGCAAGCACCTGCAGGGCTTGTACGGCTGGAACCTGAATCCCGATTCACTCTTCGACGTCCAGATCAAGAGGATCCATCAGTACAAACGGCAGATCCTCAACGCGCTTGGCATCATCGTGCTCTACAATCGGATACGGGCCGGCGACTACCGGGATTTCGTTCCGCGGACCTTCCTGTTCGGAGGCAAGGCCGCACCCGGGTACGATCTGGCCAAGCTGACGATCAAGCTCATCAACAACATCGCGGGCGTCGTAAACGCAGATCCCCTCATCCACGACAGGCTGAAGGTCTTCTTCCTCCCCGACTACCGGGTTTCGCTCGCAGAGAGGATCTTCCCCGCGGCCGATGTTTCCGAGCAGATCTCCACCGCCGGCACCGAGGCTTCCGGTACAGGGAACATGAAGTTCATGTGCAACGGCGCCATCACCATCGGGACTCTCGATGGCGCGAACATCGAGATCATGGAGGAAGTGGGCAAGGACAATATCTTCATCTTCGGGCTCACGGCCCAGGAGGTGTCCGACCTGCGGCCCGCGTACAATCCCTGGGACTGGTACGAGAGGAACGAGGAGACTCGGAAGGCCATCGACCTCCTCCGGTCCGGATACTTCAACATAGGCGAACAGGGGATCTTCGACCCCATTCTCCGTTCACTCTTCGAAAACGGGGATTACTATATGAATCTCGCCGACCTGCCGTCCTATGTGGAGGCGCAGGGGAAGATTCAGGAACTCTATCGGAACAAGGATGAATGGGCCGGAAAGGCCATCCTCAACATCGCGTCATCCGGGAAATTTTCTTCGGACCGGACGATCACCGAATACGCGCGCGATATCTGGGGGGTGACGCCCTGCCCGGTCGAGATATCTTCCGACCCAGCCATGACCCTGGAGGAAGCCAGACGACACAAGACCTGACTCTGGCGTGCCGGGTCTGAGCAACGGTTCCCCGCTGGCCAAGCCGCCGGTACCGGCCCTGGACCGGATGCGCAGGGTCTGAATCGAACGCGGCGGGCCTGGACGGCCCCGTCCTTACATCCCGATTCCGGCGAGCAGGGGTTTCACGAACGGCGCGAGAATGGCGAAGAGCAGGGCAAATACAAGCGCGGGAATGAAGTTGGCTGTCTTGATGCTCTTGAGCGACAAGAGATTGAGACCGATCATGACGACCAGCATTCCTCCCACCCCCTCGAGCTCGGAAAGGGCGAGGGGGCTCAGGAGGGGCTCGATCACGGTGGCCAACAGGGTCAGGCCTCCTTGGTAGACGAGGATGACCAGCGCCGAAAATCCGACTCCCACGCCCATCGAGGCGCTCAGCATGATGGACATGAATCCGTCCATCGCGGATTTCGTCAGCAGGAGCTCGTAGTCTCTCGAGACACCCGCCTTCAGGGATCCGACGATGGTCATCGCGCCCACGCAGAAGAGGACCGTGGCCGTGAGGAAGCCGTGCGCGAATTCGGAGACTCCGGATTTCCCGCTGAACCGCCTGCCCAGCCTATCTCCGAACGCCAGCATAGCGTCCTCTATCCTGAGAGCGTGACCGATGAGCCCTCCGAAGACGAGCGCGAAGGCCGCGGCGAGGATCATGGTCGTTGCCAGCGCCATCTTGATCCCAATGATGAGCGAGATGAGCCCGATCCCGGTGAAGACGATGCTCCTGAAGCTTTCCTTGATCCGCGCGTGGAAGAGAACGCCGATAGCCGTTCCCACGATCACGGTCACACAGTTGATTATCGTGGCGATCATGGTAGGCGAGTATATCGTTTTTCTCACGTCCTGTCACGAAAAAAGCCGATAGTGGAAGGGACGAGGCCTGGCGCGACACGCTCTCCCCGCGTTCGGCAAACGGCGAGCCTTGACTGGTAAAAGCGGCGCGTGATACTATCCAGACCAACAAAGGGGGGCTCCATGGCAGAACCCAGAACGGCTGAAACCCGAAAGAAACAGACTGCCGGAGAGAAGATCTACTGCGCGAACTGCATCCATTGCAAACTCGTGCGTGACTCCGCGGCAGGCAGCAACCGATACTACCTCCGGGTACGCTGTGAGGCAGGCAAGTGGAGAAAGAAGCTCGGCGAAGAGAAGATCTACAAGTACTTCACCGTGGCGCGGAGAAGCCCCGAACGTTGCGATGCCTACGAACCTATGGGCGATCCCCGCGAATACATCAAGGACCTGAAGCGAAACCTGCCCATCAAGGACGAACCCTACGCCTGATGACACACGAAAGGGAAACTGAATGAATAAGACGCTGATCCTGCTTCTCTCGGCTATCCTGGGCCTCCTAACGGTTTCCTGCGTCACCAGGGTTACGGCGATTCCGGTAGATCTCACGCCCATCGAGTATTTCCAGAAAGCCCAGGAGGCCGTCGCCGCCTGGGATGATTACAAGACGGCACTCCTCTACTACCGCACCTTCATCGAACGCTATCCGAACGATGCCGAACGCGTCGTGGAAGCCGAGTACGAAATCGCCTTCCTCCACTATAAGATGAAAGAGTACGACACAGCGGAGACACTTCTCAAGGAACTGGTCCGGAAATACAAAGAACCTGGAAGCGAGACGCTTCCCCGGTGGCCCTATTCGCTGGCCGAGAAGATCCTCTCTGAAATAGAGGAAACTCGGTCAACCCCATAACCCTTATGGAAGAGCGGAAACAGCTTCGAGACAAACGGTTCTCGTTCTGCCCCCTTTGCGCGGGCTTTCTTGAAACAAAAACACGCTCTCTTTCCGTCTGCTCCTCCTGCGGTTTTCGGTTCTACCAGGGCTCCAAACCCACTGCCGGAGCTCTCATCCTTCGGGAAAGCCCCGACAACCCCTTCGAGAAGGAAGTGCTCCTGGTCAAGAGAAGATTCGATCCCTTTGCTGGAATGTGGGACGTGCCGGGCGGTTTTCTCGAGAACGGCGAGGATCCGGAAGCGGGCGTACGAAGGGAGATCGAGGAGGAGCTGGGCATCGAACTCGTGAGCGCCTCCCTGTTCCGGGCGTTCCCCGATACCTATCCGCGGGAAGACATCCCGGAAGAGTCTTCCCATCTACTCGCGCTCTACTACATCTGCTCGATCGGGGAAGCGCCCCTGCGCGCCATGGACGATATCGCGGGATTCGCATGGTTCCCCGTCCGGAGCCTGCCGGACGGAATCGCGTTCGAGGGAAACAGGAAGGCGCTCCTGGCGCTGAAACAGCACATCACTGGGGAAGGATGATTGTGAAGATCTCGATTCCCGCCTCCCTGGCGTCCGTGTAGACCATCTCGCCGGTTATGTTCCCCCTGGGTTTCGGATGGGGCGGCGCATCTCCCACCAGGATCATCATCCTGCTGTCCGCTTCCCATCCGTAGGAGTGTATCCCCACGTAGAGAGCCTCGAAGACCGCCTCCGGGATATCCCGTCCTCCCATCACCTTGATCCCTCTGAGAAGGTTCGAGATCGGGGCCAGCGTCTCCTGGAAGGGAATCACCTTGGTCAGATACTCCTCGAAGTAGTCCTTGTACAGTACGATGCCGAATCTGAAACGGGCAAAGCCCTTGGTCTTCTCCGTGAGGAGCGGGACCAGACCCCGCGCCAGGAAGGGGATGTCGTCCTCCATGCTCGATGTCGTGTCAAGGACGAGGACGAGGTCGAGCGTCCGCCCATCCGTGCGTTCGACGATTCTCCCGATCGTCTTCACGAGCTCCTCGCTGCCCACGGAGAACTCCACCTCGCCGCCGCCCTCCTTGGCGATCTCCTTGTAGACCGTGACTGTGTCCTCTCGGTAGTTTCCCTCCGGGGGCCCCGGAAGGGGTCGCTGGAGCACGCGGAGGATGAAAGGATTGTCCTTGTATGCCCCCGTATAGTCCGCGTACGGTTTCTCGAAGGCACGCAGGTTCAGATAGGAGCCGTCCATGATCTGCACTTCTCCGTTCCTGCTCCAGTCGTATCCGTAGATGACGACATAGGGAATGAAGATATGAAAGGACTCCCCCAGTTCGGGATGGATCTCCGTGGTCGAATCGATGAGGGAGTAGAGTTTCTTGGCGGGATCGAGGAACTCTCCGTTCAGGAGCCGGCGCTCATCCCCGTTTACGGGGTTGTACTCCGCGGCCCTGAGGGCATACGAGGCGGCCCTCCCGGAGGGATCGCGGGTCGACTCGGTCACAAGGACCGATGACATCCCGGCCTTTTTTCTGATGTAGAGATGATACCCAGACTCGAGTCCCTGCTCCATCCGGAGGTCATCCGGCAGAATGGAAAGATCGGCCGGAAACAGCGCGGCGGCGCAGAAGAGGAAAGCCGCGATTACGGGCATCATGGGCCGGAAGGAAGCCAATGAAGGAGTTCTCATGCTTCATTTATCGGCCCTTTCGCACCTCCGATAAAGAGTATCGGATGCCGCAGACGCCGCCCGGTTTCCCATCCCATGGACCTGGAAAGCGATCCATGGTACCCTCCGGAAATAGCTGGAAGCCGGCCCGTTCGGCCGCGGCTGTCCGATGAGAGAAAGTAAAAAAATACGAGAACACGAGGAGGCTGGGATGCGAGTCATCGTAGGGGCGGATCACGGGGCAGTGGCGTTGAAGACGCGGATCATCGCGCATCTGCGGAAACGGGGGGTCGAGGTGCATGATATCGGGACCCACACCGAGGACTCTGTCGACTACCCAGACATCGCGGAAGCCGCATGTTCCCGTTTCCTCGCGGGAGGTTTCGATTTCGGGATCCTCTGCTGCGGAACCGGCATCGGGATCTCGATCGCGGCGAACAAGATCGCCGGCATCAGGTGCGGCCTTGTCCAGGACAGCGTGGCGTCCAGACTCTCACGGGCCCACAACAATGTCAATTTTCTCGCCTTCGGGGGAAGGGTAGTCTACCCCGAAGCCGTCGAGACG
>CAZPZF010000182.1:0-6982 GCA_964590705.1 uncultured Spirochaetales bacterium
TCTCGCTCTCCCCGCCCTCTGTATGTAATTAGAGGGTTCAGGAGGAACGTTTCTCATGAAAACCGTTTCCAGTTCGCCAAGATCGACTCCAAGTTCGAATGTCGTCGAACAGCTAAGGATGTTTATATTTCCATCGATGAATTGCTGTTGGATGAACGCGGCTTGCTCTGCGGTTAACTGCGCGGTATGCTCTTTTGACGTGATATTGATGGGAAGCATAGTCCGGTAGAGGGTTTTGTAATGGTCGTCATCCGCGTTTTTCATTCCCTCCTTCAAGGGAACAAGGGCGCCGTCGCAATTGAATACTGGGCATACGCCCCTGATATTCGTCGCCGTGAGTGATCTGCATTTACTGCATATGAATACCGAGCCAGAATCGACAGTATTCTTGACCTTCCAGAAGGAAAGGTTGGTTTTGATCGTCGTTCCTTCATTGCCCCTCGCGGTGGAAGCGTTCAGTATATTACCAAGAAAGGACCGCATGAAATCGGACCATATAATTGACAACAGCCTATCAATCGTATCCCGTTCACCTTCCCGCCCGGCACGCTTCAGGAGTTTTGAAAGGAATTCGCTCCGGGAGTTCCATCTTCCCTTTCCCGGTAGCCAGGAAAAAATGCCGCGGGAGGCGTCGGATCCCTCGAACCGGAAGCGGTATTCCCTGTTCCGTGGGGCAAAAACCGGGTCTCTCGCCAAAGGGGCCTCTTTGGGAAGCGATACGGCGAAGGCTGTCCTCATGTAGCGCATGAGCAGCCGGTACAGATCACGGGCTTCCGCGACGGTGAAATTCCAGGGAGGAGCCAATAATTCAGCCGGAGCCTTCCAGGCCTCCGGAAAAACAGGCTCGAATTCGAGGAGCCCCTCTCCCTCGAGTGAATGCCGGTAATCACAGAGGAGTGAAAACTCCTGCAGGGCCCACCGCCACGCCTCTTCCCTTTTGGCGCTGTCATCTAGCGACCGGTCGTAGATCCCGTTTTCCTCGGCAAGACGGACAAGATCCCGGACCAGCGACTCCACCCGGTAATCGCTCACCCCAGAAGATTCGACGGCCATCATCATAAGTCGGCGGAAGACTATTCTTCTCTGGGAATTCTCGAAATACGGGGCGAAAAACGCAGCATCCTGCCGTGAATCCGAAAAGGTGATGACCTTTCTCGCGCCCGGATCCAGATGACCCACAAGGTTGGCCGCGATGACAGAAGTCGGCGCGTCCTTCTGAAGGATGAATTCCCTGAGTATATTAGTCGAGCGATATCCGCAGGAGACGCATTCACCCAACTGTCCTCCATTCGTATCGATCTCCTGGACGGTTCTGTGCTGCTCCTTTCCCTGAGGACACGAACAGTGCCCTTTTTCGCCCTCCGCCCAAACAGCCGCGCATCTCAAGCATACCCTGTATCTTCCTTTCCTCGACTGCCTGATTCCCGGCACGGCGACCTTTTCGTCCTCATCCAGGGAATCCTCTTCAGCTACGTCCTCGATTTCCATGAAGTATTCACGCTTGAAAGAATCATCGCCGTAATCACCGGATTTTGGGCTGAGGTACTTCCGGCCATCTATTTCCTCTATTCCTCCCAGGATATATTCCTTCCCACACCGCGCGCAGATACCGATTTCGAAGACCGCCATGCCTTCACCATCCTCGTATCTTCTGGAAAGGAAAACCTCGCGTGGGGAATGAAGACGGGCGAACAATCCTTCCGGGGAGCGTATGAAAAAATGATAGCGCGCCGGCAGCGCGGGAAGACCGTCTTCAGATTCTTTCGCGGCAGAGGCGGCTCCCACCAGATCAGTAATGATCCGTTTATCTATTCCCTTCCCGATAACGCCCCTTTCCGCGAGCATTCCTGGAATACGTGACATCTCTACCGGCCCTTCGCAGAGGAGGGACCGAACATTCTGGAACACCGTGTCAGACTGCACGATTCGGTTTACCGCTGAAAAAGGCTCGGTACACGATTCCCATGTGGCCGATCCGATTCCCCAGGCATCCGTCAGAGCCTTCAACCGCTCTTTCCAGGCTCCACCGCGAGGAATCAGCGCGATCTCCCGCAATTCGCGGTACGCGGTTTCCGGCAATGGGCGCGACGCCGCGGCAGCGGTATACCGTAGCCTGCTGGCCCCGACGATATCCTGCCGAGCTGGGTCTTCTTCCACCCATTCCACATCGGCTCCGAACAGATCCGAGGCGAATCGGGCTATTTGGGGATAATCCTGTTCATCGTCGGCCAGGGTCGCGCTCGTGGCGCCGCACCGCATGCTGTCCCGCTGCCCGCGCCCTACCCGGTTTCTCAGTCGGCGCATGAGAAGGGCGATTTCCGTCCCCATAGCTCCGGTATACACATGCGCCTCGTCGAGTATCAAAAACTTCCACCCATCCCCGCCGCTCGATTCGAAGAGCGGTATATCTCCCGGGCGAATGAGAAGATATTCAAGCATCGCGTAGTTGGTTATCAGAATGTGGGGCGGAGCGGCCCGCATTTCATCCCGCGAAAGAAGTTCCCCCGCGGCGGGTTCCACGCCAAGATTCTGCCTGCGGAAGAGGGTGAGCCCCTGTGGCTGGGTTTCCGGCGTTTCGCCGGTATATCTGCCGAACGTCAGGATCGGCTTTCCTGCATCGGAGATCATCGCGTTGCCGATCTTTCTCAGACGCCTCAGCTGATCATTCACCAGAGCGTTCATGGGATAGAGAATGAGCGCTCGTATGCCGGGAGCGAGCGTTCCGGCCCTGTACGCCTTCAGGATATCGTCTAAAACGGGTATGAGGAACGATTCTGTCTTGCCGCTTCCCGTTCCGGAAGCGATGACCACATTCCTCCCTGAAAGGATCTTCCTGATCGCCTTTTCCTGATGCCGGTACAGTCTGTTTCGGGCCATGATCGGCATTGCGGTATCCAGCAACACAGAAAACCGTTCATCGAGGAGCCCTTCACTCACCAGTTCTTTCAGGAAGATCCCGGTCTCGAACGGGGGCGTAGCCTCAAGAAAAGGACCGCGGAAAAAGGTGAAACATTCCAGCTTTTCCGCAAAGGATTTCATCAGTTCCGGATCACGCAGGCTGAAGGAGGTCCTTAGATACCTGAGGTAGGTTTTTTTCAGATCCGATGTAAGATCGAGCGGATTCATCCGTTACTTCCCCTTCTGATAGTTTTTCAATTCAATTTCATGATGGCTCGCGTGATCCGAAAGAGAGCCAAGCCTCGTATCCTTCGATACCAATAGCTCCTCCCCGCAGATCCTGCATCGGTATACCATCGGGAGATTCTTTTCATACTTCTCCCGTATCTCTTCTACATCCTCGCATACGGCGAACTCGAACAATCCCCTATGGCATTCGGTAAAATGATGCTCCATCTTTGTGGTAAGGTTATCTCCGGGGAAATCCGGTCTGGCTATATATCCGCATATATGGCAGATATATATTTTTTCAGGCAGCTCCGGCTTGTACTTTTCCCGGATCTCGTCATACGAGAGATGATCGAAAAAGGTCTCGGAATGATTTTCCAGAAGATGCCGGTCTATTTCTTCCGCGCGCATAAGCACTCCGCAGATCTGGCATTCTACTTTGGCGGAAGGTATTCTGACCAGTTCCTGCTCGAATTCGCCGGTTTCGGTGCGCACGGTTAAAACCATTCTGATCGCGTAATGGGACCGGAATATGGTGTCATAGTATTTACGCAGATCGACTGTGCAGTCTTCCCGGACTATCCGCGGCGAATCCTCCATGATCGTTCTGTCTTTCGTATCCAGCCTGACAGAACAAACGCATTTAAGGCAGCCAAGCCATTGCGGAAACTCGACGGCTAGATGTTTCGAATAGTCTAAGGCGGACCGCTCGATCTCCACGGGCGTTTCGGTGGATATGTCTCCTCCTTCAAGACCTGCTATGTTCCATACGAACCGTTTGAATACGCATACCGCCTGTCCCACAAGTTCCCCTTTTCCATGAAAATCGACTATCGGTTTCTCTGTCCCGGGTTTAATCGAGAATTTCCATCCTCCGTTCGTGGAATGGATAAAATCTCCCGCTGACAGGCTGACGTCCACATCAGGGTCGTCGATGTGAAGATGCAGGGCTTTCGGCGTATGTCCTTTGGGACCAGGCAGTATGATGCCCCTGGGGTATTGTATTTCCGCAAGAAACGGGAACCACCTGAAATGGAGCCGCGTGTTACTACCACCCCTGTCCATGATATCGATCTGGTTCAATCCTTCGACCAGGGAGAAAGACTCGTCCAGCCGCAGGATACGATCATTCTCCGGATTCCAGACAGCTTTCTCTGTTTCGTTCGAACGTGCCGGCCTGTACCATACATCAAGAGGGCCTTTGGTTCCAGCAGGAGCCTTTATCCCGGGTTCGGAACAGAGGATGGGATTCTCATCGTCATCGTCACGGATGATATCGCCGCACAGAGACATGACCTGTTCGATTTCCAGGCGCATGACAACACTGCCCGTTTCATTGGTTACTACCAGGTCCTCGTCCCGTATTTCAAAACGCTTGAGTTCATACCCGTTCCAGATCGTCCTGTTGTCCTCGAAATCGATACGAAGCCCCTCCATGCCATACCCGGCCTTGATGAGAGCCCAGTAGAATCCGGGCGCTATATTCCGCGCGGTCGTCCCTACCCCGTGACACGGCCAGAATGTTCCCATCCCTTCAGCGTCGTCGCGGAACAGATAGATGTTCCGTTGATAGGAATCTATCGAGGCCGCATGTATTCCGATATCAACGGGGAATTCGACAGCGCAATGTCGGAACGGCTCCTCTATCCGGTATCTCGCAGAAGGAAAGCGTATCGTTTCCCTTCCATCCTTACGTTCCCGGTACTCCACGTCGATTTCAGTCCGGAAGCGGTCAATATTAACGACGCATATCGGAGGCTCGCTGGCGGGTTTTTCATTTTCCATTTCCAGTTCAGGCAGCTCCATGAATACACCAGGAATGTTCGGGTCGAGCAGCATTTTTGTTTGAAAGGAGAAGATTTTTTCAGCCCGCTCCTTGACTACCGGAACTTCAGTATCGGTTTCAGTTTCATCATATCTTGTCTTTCTTCTGCGGTATCCCGGAGCATGATCTTCCGCTTCCGGGATATGTTCATCCTCTATAACGGGCTCAGGTACCGGAGTTTTTTCATGCTCCACTGGCGGATCGGTATCTGTTTCCGGTTCAACATCAGCTTCTGCCATTTCAGCTGAAATCGACGTATCGGCCTCCGCTTCCAGTTTACTATCTGCTTCAACCAATTCAGCGGTAACTGACGTATCGGTATCCGCTTCCGCTTCGGAAGATATCCGTGGAACATCTTCAGCGGTATCGATGGAGGAATTCTTTCCCGCCAAGCCGGCGATCAGTCTTTTCAGGAAAGAGATGAAACGTGACAAAATATTCATTTTTTTCAATACCTCTTTCATTCCGGAATCTCATTTTATATATCTTGTTATCATTCCCACCAGGCTCGTTTTTTTATCGGTATTGAAAATCTCGTCACGAATCAGGTCCGCAACCGCATTCACCTGATTCTTCCTTATTTTTTGAGGGTATTTGTACTGCTTGTACAGATACTTTCCTTCAGCCTTTTTTAATGAGACCGGAACCTTCTTCTTTCGCAGGGTCTCAGCATCCTTGTCGTTCACGAATACATCGATCTGAAGATCCCTTAGAACTTCGAGGTTTACGGTAATTCCGTTTATCTCTTTATTCAGGCGAACCAGAATCTCCCAGAAAATATTCGATTTGCCGCACCGCTGTTTGGTATCGAGGCCGTTCTGCTTGATCAGTTTCGCGATCAGTTCGTTCCGGTAGGTATTCAGGATCACCCAGTGATACCAGCTTCTCGGTTTGTGGGCGCAGATGAACTCATGAGACCATTGCAGCCGGATTACCTCATTCTCCTGCATCCATGAATGGGAGGCTTTATCACGATACAGCTGTTCATGTATAAAACGACATATTATGATATTTTCATTCCCTCTTCCGTATCCGGATATGGAGGATTTGGTAGATATCCTCCTGTTCATTTCCTGAAGCATTTTATTTTTATTTTCACTGTCCGTAACGTCTCTAATATACTCCTGTATTTTTCGCTTTCGCCTTAAATGGAGCTGCCAGTTGTCAAAGTCGTCCTTCATGTTGAGGTTCATCAAGTCGTTCCACTCAGTCATTCGACTGATGACGGATCTCATCAGGATGTGATCCTTCCAGAATTCCGTCTTTGCGCCATCTTTCGAAAACAGCCCTTTGGCGTTATTCAGGCGCTTCTCGAACTGTGAAATGTCGGGTTCATCCTCAATGAGAAACCGTATGCTCCCCATGAAAAGGGGGTGCGATTCAGCCTCGATCAACCGTGATTCCCAGGCGGGATCGGCAAGAATGAGCTTTGCCTTCTTTCTCTCCTCCCACAGCTGTCTCTGCAGGGCGGTCTGGTCTTTGGCTATCAAGTCTCGGACCGGTTTTTTCTGAAGGAAAGAGTATATATCGCCGGAACCTTCGGCGAGATCCGCCACCATCCGCATGGCTCCGATCATCGCGGGAACGCTCCTGATGTCCGGGTCGGCGCTCAGATTCCACACCACCCGCATCCATCTTTTGAAGGGAAGCTCGGAAAATATATTCTTCTCAAGAAAAACGCAGACGGCATAGAACAGGATCCGCTGAGTTTGGTTGATCGTTTCCGGGAACAGGTCAAATCGTTCTTTGACGGCCCAGGCGGGTCTGCTCATATTCTCGATCGTTTCATGCATGTCTTTCAGCTGATCGAGCACCGCCTGAGAATCCTTGACGGCGTTTTTACTACTCAATACCCTGGCGTAGTCATCGAAATTCTCGTATGTGATATTCGAGTCATCCCCAGCTTTTCCGTAAAGTTTCTTGAACAGATCGTCGTTTTCAAGCGCTTCCTGGGTTTTGTCGCTCTCCACGATGTACCGATTCAGCAGGTACCGGTTCCAAAACCTCATGTAATACGGATCTACCTGTTTG
>CAZPZF010000183.1:0-6951 GCA_964590705.1 uncultured Spirochaetales bacterium
GACTTGATCAGGCAGAGTTCGGAATCCCTTGCCGGACGAGTTAGCTGCATGGAACTCACCCCGTTTCTCTTATCCGAGATCTCGGGCAAGAGTCCGATCACTGTATATCATAACAGGGGGGATTCCCCAGAAGTCTGCTCGCTGGTTCCGATCAGGAGAGCTTCGAATGGCGAGTCGATTTCGTCAGAAATTTCATCGAACGGGAAATTCCGACTTTATCCCCGGGTTTTTCACCTCAAACCACCGAACGGCTCTTCCGCATGATCTGCCATTCCCATGGCCAGCTTCTGAACATGAGTACTTTCGCCGGATCTCTCGGGATTGACAACAAGACGGTACGGCGGTATCTCGACATGCTCCAGGGAGTCTTCATGATACGCCTGCTCGAGCCATTCTCGGGCAATCTGAAAAAGCGGCTGGTGAAATCGCCCAAGATATATCTCCGGGACACGGGGATCCTCAATGCCCTTCTCGGCCTTCCCGACTGGAACGCCATGGCCGGGCACCCGGTTTATGACGGATCATGGGAATCGTTGTGCGTCGAGAACATCATCGCCCGCATCCAGGCGGGAATCCGATTCTCCTTCTACCGGACTTCAAACGGCGCGGAAATCGACCTGGTCCTTGAGAAGGGTAATGAGCGGATGGCGGTGGAGTTCAAGGCGAGTTCCGCGCCAAGGGTGGAAAGGGGTTTCCGGAACGCAATGGACGATCTCGGAATTTCCCGGGCCTGAGTCATCGCGCCCATCGTGGAGCCCTTCAGGAGCGGAGGCATCGAGTATTCCCCCCTCGATCCTTTCCTGGACGATCCGGCCAATGGGGATTTCTTCGGCTGATAGAAGAACAGAAAATTCTTGATCATTCTCTCTCTCCGACCGTATAATCATCGGCACAGGGACGGAAGAGCCATGCCCTATATGACCGAATACGAATGGATGCTCCTGAACGAGATCACGTACAAGATCCACGCCCTCGGCAGCTCGGCAAGCATGCGCCAGCAGTTCCTCGAACTCCTCCGGATGCTCATCCCCTACGACAGCGCCTCGTTCTACCTTGCCGGGGAGGGGAATGACCGCCTTCTTCGCGATCCCGTGACCGTCAACATCACCATGGAGAAACTGAAGGAATACGACGAGTACGAGGACATCGACTATACGCGGTGGATCTTCATGTCCGGCAAGAACATGGCTTACCGGGAGACCGACCTCTTCTCCGGGCCCGAAAGGGAATCGTCCCGATTCTACAGTGAGTTCTATGTCCAGCATGGCATCCACTATTCCCTCCAGCTGAGCCTGGCGTTCCACGAACGTTTCCTCGGAATCGTCTCCCTGTACCGGCCAAAGGGCCAGGAGGATTTCACGGAGAAGGACGTGTTCATCCTCGAGCAGGTCAAGGAGCATATGGCCTTCCGGCTGTACCGGGATGCCGTCGGTTCCTCACCGATACTCGAAACCGTTGCAGTTGCGGGGGAAGGAACGGCTGAAAACACGTCAGGCCGATTCGATCTCACGAATCGGGAGATGGAGATCCTCTCCCTGATCCTCAAAGGCCTTTCAAACCAGGATGTGGCCGAGTCACTCTTCATCAGTGAGCATACGGTGAAAAAACACGTCCTGAACATCTATCGGAAACTCCATGTCAGGAACCGCATGCAGCTTCTCCGATTCCAGGTAACCCCCGCGGCGATACGGCAACGGACTTGAGCCGTATCGGATACCTTTTATCCTTAAAAAGGATGTATTTTATCCTCCTTTCCCTCCCCAAGTATCAAGAAATCACCCCTTGCGGTTCATTTACAGCGGGATTCGGCCATAGTACGATCTCTTCCCAGCCATGACAGAATCGAGTGTCATGAGCACTTTGTAAGGGAGGTATGACCATGGGAGAACCGACAAACAAGGAGGCCGTAGGAAACCCCAAGCTGTCAATCGGGACGAAGCTGGGATACGGGATCGGATCTCTTGGAGAGGGACTTGGCTACTGCGTCTTCTATCTCTACTTCATCTATTTCCTAACCGATTTCGCGGGGATCAACCCGGCGCTTGCGGGGACGATCTCCCTGCTGGCGGTCTTCTGGGACGCGGTCACGGATCCGCTGGTAGGCCACCTATCCGACCACAGCAGGAACCCAAAGGGAAAACGACGCCCGCTCATCGCGAAGGCGTGCGTTCCCCTTGGGCTCATGATCTTCCTGCTGTTCACCGATTGGTCATCGTTCGGCGTCGGGCTGAAGGTGGCCTACTTCTTCGTCGTCAACGTGTTCTTCTGGCTCGCCTTCACCCTTGTGGACATACCCTACATGACCCTCGGAGGGGAAATCACCGATAATCCGGACGAAAAGGTAAGCCTCAGGAGTTACGCCACCATCTTCTATTACATCGGGTTCATCATCGCGGCGTCGGGTACGGTCATGCTTCTTGAAAAATTCGCCGCTCTGGCTGACGGGAACTACCAAAGGGGATGGTCCTGGGTGGCCGCGCTCTTCGGCCTCCTGACCACGATCTCGTACGCCGTATCGCTCCTCGCCACGCGGGGAAAGGAGAAAGGAACCGTTGTCGCGGATACCGAACCGCGGGCGAAGGTCAACATCTTCAAGTCGATGTTCGAATCCTTCAAGATCAAGCCCTACCGGAACCTGTGGTTCTACAACCTCTTCTTCAACATCGGCCTCATCTTCAACACCTCAGTCCTGATCTACCTTTTCATCTACTTCATCGGTTTCAACCAGTTCCAGATCAGCATCGCCTACGCGGCCTATGTCGTCATGATCATCATCATATCCCCCCTTCTGGGGAAACTGTCTGTAAAAGCCGGGAACAAGGTCGCCCTCATCGTTTCCCTGGTGACCATCACGGCCGATTATTTCCTTTTCAAGGTGGTCCCCCTGAACGGGGTGACGATTTTCATCATGCAGATCGCCATCGCCCTGGGCAACGTCGGGTTCTTCGTGTGCAGTTACGCAATGATCTACGAGATCGCCGACGTATCCATACTAAGAACCGGTTTCAGGAACGACGGCGTTCTGATGGCCTTCTACCAGTTCTCGTATAAGATAGCGACCGCGATCGGCATGTGGCTGGTGGGGATATTCCTCTCCTACTACAAGTACGATGCCACGGCAGAGCAATTGTCCGATTTCACCCTGAACGGGATACGGAACATGGCCACGGTCATCCCCGGCCTCTTCTGCCTGGTCGCCATTCCCTTCCTGCTCTGGTATCCCCTGTCTCCAGCCAATCTCCAGAGGTTGAAGAACCTCATCGGGGCGAAAGGGGAAGGAAAAGACAACGAGCTTATCGGGAAGCTCCTGTAAAGAGATATCGGTTGGGATTCGCGGCTGACCCGCGGATCCCCCGTCAACACAAATGACAGTGCATGCGGAAACGGATGCGAAGGATGAGGATATGCAAAGCGCCGACCTGGTATTGAAAAGTGACGCGGTTTTCACGGGTGCCGAGGGTTCCGTTCTTGCCGGCGGCGTTGCCGTAAAGGGAAACAGGATCGCGGCCGTGGGTACCGCACGGGAACTGGAATCGTGGATCGGCGCGCGCACCACGGTACGCGAGTTCGGCGACCGGCTGATCATGCCGGGAATCATAGACGCCCACATGCACTTCTTCGCGGGCGCGTTCTCATCGAGCCCCTATATGTTGATGGACCTGTTCGAGGCCCATTCGGAAAAAGAATCGGCCGCGATGGTGGAGAAATTCGCAAAGGAACACCCCGACTACGATAGGATAGCCGGCATGGGGTGGTGCCAGGCCTTCTGGACACCAGGGGCTCCCCTTCCCCATCGGGCCTCCCTTGACGCCGTAGTACCGGATAGGCCCGTCTACCTCCTCTCCGCGGACGCCCATACCTTCTGGCTGAACACGAAGGCCCTGGAGCAATGCGGTATCACGAAAGAGACGAAGGTCAGCTTCGGGTCGATCGGAAGGGATGGCAGAGGCGAGCTTTCCGGCCTCCTGTTCGAGATCGAGGCGGAAGCATCCGCCAACGAAAACTCCTTCCGGCTGCCCCCTGATGAGCAGAAACGGATCACCGTCGATTTTCTTAAGCAGCTGTCCCGATCCGGCGTCACCTCGACAGTGAATATGTCCGCGTCTCCGGTCCTCGAGAGTGACTTCCGGGAGTACGAGATGCTCCGGGAACTCGAGCGTGCCGGGAAGCTGCCCGTGCGGCTCCACCTGTTTCCCAGCATGGGTTTGGACAACGGCTTCGCCAGGGTCAGAGAGCTGCGTGAATCCTATCGGTCTGAGAGGCTGCGCGTGGCCGGGCTGAAGCATTTCGTGGACGGGGTAACCTCCACCTACTCCGCCTTTCTTCTGGCGCCGTACAGCGATAATCCAGGAACATCGGGCTTCACGAATTACTCTTCCGACTTCTACCGGAGGAGCGTGGTCAACGCAAACCGCGAAGGCTTCGGCGTCCGGCTTCACGCCATAGGCGACGCATCAGTCCGTCTCGCCCTCGACGCGTTCGAGGAATCGCGGAGGGTTAACGGTAACGGTCCGTACCGGAACACCATAGAACATGTGGAAAGCATCCACCCCGACGACATCCCCCGCTTCGCACGGCTGGGAGTGATCGCGTCCGTGCAGCCCATCCACCTGCCCTTCGACCGGAACGAGAAGATCTCTCGGATAGGAAAGGAACGCTGCCGGTACGAATGGCCCTTCCGCAGCCTTCTGGACGCAGGAGCTGTCCTCGCCTTCGGCACCGATTTTCCCGTGGCTCCGATAAATCCCTTTCCCAACATCCACGCCGCGGTCACGAGGCGCACGCCGGAGGGCGAGCCGTGCGGGGCCAATCCCGAAGAGCGGATATCCCTCGCGGAAGCACTCAGGGCCTACACATCCGGTTCGGCTTGGGCCTTGCACCGGGAGAGCGATCTGGGCACCCTGGAACCCGGAAAGCTCGCGGACATCGTCGTGCTCGATCGGAACCTCTTCACCGTTGCTGAGGATGAAATCGCCGATGCGTCGGTAGTGGTTACGGTATCCGACGGCGCGATCGTCTACCAGAGCACATAAGCTTCGCGGCTCCCGCCTTCCGAACGGAGTGTGTTCCGGTCTACGCCGCAGGGGACGACGATTCCTTTTTTAGCCATCCTCCCTCACCGATAGAGCTCGATATCCTTCCAGACCTCGAAGGCCTCGCCGCGCGGGTTCATCGCCATCGCGCAGGTATCGTTGAGTATCATGGTCGGCCTTCGCCGCTCATCGTAGGGTTCCCACCTCACCGGGATCGTGCCGTTCGGGTCTCCCGTCCTGGCGAAGTTGACCCAGGCGCCGTGCACGTATCCCCGCAGGGTCCTTTTGCGCTTCCTGGATATCCCCGCCGATACCATGTTCATGGCCCCGGTCGCGGTGTCGAGGGCGGTCCCGATATCGGAACCGTGCATGGCGCCGAGTCCGGTCAGCTTCAGGAGCGGGAAAACAATGTCATTCCGGTACGCGTAGACCCTGGCGTGCCTGCTCTGCGCGTCAGCGCACTTCACCGAATGGACCCAGAAGGCCCTGTCACGGGAGAACGCCTGCAACGCCTTCTTGGTTCCCATGCCTGCGTACAAGCTCCTGAGCGCGGGAAGCTTGTCGACGCAGCCGTTGAGCTCGGCCATGCACTCGGGCCCTTCCCATGTTGTGGGGAACATCCTCAAGAGGGAAAAGAGGGTACCCTCGTCCCTGCAGGTTCCGAAGACGCAGTCGATCCCCTTCGCGTCACCGTCGGCCATCGCCTCCCATGGCTTCTTCGGCAGGAGGTCGTCGATGACGGGTCCCGGAACAAAGATGTAGGGGTAGACCGTGTTGTTCTTCCTGTAGACCCAGTCAGCTGCCTTGAGCATGGCGGACGGCTCCATGGTCAGGAGGCGTGGGACGTCCTTCGGCTCCATACCCATCTTCCCGAGGAAGAGCTCCATATTCAGGCGGTTCTGCCTCGGATGCACGGTGTCGTCGGCGAGTCCGCTCATGGCGATCGCCCTGCGGAAGAGTCCCCTGGCGGAGGGGGCCGCGAGCATGTCGTACACAGCGGTCCCTCCGGCCGATTCGCCGCAGATGGTGATATTGTCAGGATCTCCACCGAAACCACGGATGTTCTCGCGCACCCACCGCAACCCCATGATCTGGTCAGCCACCCCGCAATTTGATTCGAATTTCCGGTTCCATGGGCTGAAGTCGTAGAACCCGAGCGGACCCAGCCGATAGTTGAAGGTGACGTACACCACCCCGTCACGCGCAAAGGCGCTTCCGTCGTACATGGGATCGGAGCCGTCTCCCGATACGTTCGCGCCGCCGTAATAATAGACGAAAACGGGGCACCGTTCCGCGTCACCGGGAGCCCAGACGTTCAGGTAGAGGCAGTCCTCGCTCCAGGGAAGCTTCCTGGCCGCTTTCACGTCCATGAACTGGAAGGGCCGCGGTCCGAACTCCCTCGTCTGCCTCACCCCGTCCCAGGGCTCGCACTCCCTCGTCCGCTTGAAACGGAGTTCCCCTACGGGCGGCTTGGCGAAGGGGATTCCGAACCACCTGCGGATCCCGTCCGCCTCGAAACCCTCCACCATGCCATATTTCGTCTTTACCGTGAGATCCATGTGCAACCGCCTCGTTATCCAAATTGAATCCTATTTACGCCACACTTGTTGCTTATTTTACCTGCGCGTATCATACTACCATGACGGATGAAATCAATGGACAGGCCGCGAGAGAGTGGGACATACGCCGCGCTCCCGCGCGGAATGCGGCGCACCTGGGCTCTGCAACGGGTTTTCCACAAGGAAGCGCGGTGTCACCGGCTGCACGCGTCGTGAGGAGCGAACGGGTGAACAAGAACGATAAACGGTACCAGAGGACCCACATAGCCATACGCACCGCTTTCGAGGAACTCATCCTCGAGAAGGAGTTCGCGGAGATAAGCATCAGCGAGCTGGCCAGGCGGGCGAACATCAACCGA
>CAZPZF010000184.1:0-6921 GCA_964590705.1 uncultured Spirochaetales bacterium
GAAGAAGGTGGCGGCAATCATCAAGTTGCAATGTCCCGCCGGTAAAGCCACGCCGGCTCCTCCGGTCGGCCCCGCCCTTGGGCCTCACGGGGTAAGCGCTCCGCAGTTCGTGCAGCAGTTCAATGACCGCACGAAGAATATGGAACAGGGATTGACGATACCCGTCGTCATCACCGTGTACGCGGACAAGAGTTTTACCTTCATCACGAAAACCCCTCCGGCCGCGGTTCTCATTAGAAAGGCCTGCGGCATAGAGAAAGGTTCCGCGGAACCGCATAAAGTAAAGGTAGCCAAACTCTCCCGGGTGAAGCTCAAGGAGATAGCCGAACTCAAATTTCCCGATCTGAACGCCAACGACATCGACGCGGCCATGAAGATCATCGCCGGTACGGCCCGAAGCATGGGCGTCGAAGTGGAGGGATGATCGGATGAAACACGGAAAGAAATACCTTGAAGCTGCGAAGAAGTACAATAGCCAGGAGATCTACCCCTTCGAAAAAGCCGTTTCCCTGGTGAAGGAGATGGCGTTCGCGAAATTCGACGAAACGGTCGAACTCTCCGTCCGGCTCAACCTGAAAAAGAGCCAAACGGTCCGGGACACGGTTGTTCTCCCGAACCAATTCACCGGAGAGAAAAAGATCCTCGTCTTCGCGAAGGGCGACAAGGCTGATGAGGCGAGAAACGCCGGAGCCACCTTTGTGGGAGACAACGATCTTATCGACAAGATCAAGGACGGATGGCTCGATTTCGACGTCGCCGTCGCAACCCCGGACATGATGAAGGACGTCGGCCGTCTTGGACCCATCCTGGGAAGACGGGGACTCATGCCGAACCCGAAGACGCAGACCGTGACCTTCGACATAAAGGGCGCGCTGGACGAACTTCGCAAGGGAAGGGTCGAGTATCGCGCGGACAAGACGGGCGTCGTTCATCTCGCCATCGGCAAGGTGTCGATGGATGGTGCGAAGATCCTGGAGAACGTACGGATCGTTCTCTCCGAAATCGAGAAGAAGAGGCCCGCCGACACGAAGGGTGATTTCATCAAGACCGTAGCCCTGTCCTCAACCATGGGTCCGGGTGTCCGGGTTTCTCCCAAAGAGAAACTGTAAGGGAATGGCGGAAGGAGTCATATAATGACCGAGAAAACAACTAAACTGCAGCAAGTCAAGATAGACGCTGTCGCAGACCTGAAAAAGGCCTTCGGCGACGCCAAGGATTTCATTTTCACCGATTACCGCGGCCTCACCGTGGAGCAGATCTCCGAGCTCAGAAAGAGACTGCGGAACGAAAAGGCCGTATACAAGGTTGTGAAGAACCGGTTTGCCAAGATCGCCCTTAAAGAGCTGAAGCACCCGGATGTGAGCAAGCATCTGGTGGGTCCGACGGCCGTAGCCATGACAGTGGGAGACTCGGGGGCTGTGGCGAAGATCCTCCTCGAATATAGTAAGGAAAGCCCCATGAAGCTCAAGGGGGGGCTGATCGAGGGGCCCGTTTTCGATGGAGCGCAGGTCGAGGCGTTCTCCCGGCTCCCTTCCAGGCTCGAACTGATCGCCAAGCTTCTGGGAACCATGAAGGCGCCTATCCAAAATTCCGTATGCATACTGAACGCCATTCCTTCCAAGCTGGTGCGGACCCTGGCGGCCGTAGCGGAGAAGAAGGAGCAAAGCGCCTGATCGTACTGTATCGAACGCTTCCGTAGCGAAGCGGATCCATAGAACGGCGGTATTAGTCTTCCATATTGAGGTAGTCTGCTATTACCGCTTGAGACAAGGAGAAGATAATATGGCTACGTTGACAAAGGATCAGATTCTCGAAGCGATCGCCGGCATGACGGTTCTGGAGCTTTCCGAACTCATCAAGGCGATGGAGGAGAAATTTGGCGTGACTGCAGCGGCTCCCGTTGCCGTCGCCGCCGCCGCGGCTCCCGGCGCCGCCGCCGCAGGAGGAGAGGCTGCCGAGGAAAAAACTGAATTCGACGTCATTCTGAAGAGCTTCGACGAGGGGAAGAAAATCCCCATCATCAAGGAAGTCAGGGCGATCACCGGACTCGGACTGAAGGAAGCCAAGGATCTTGTCGAAGCCGGCGGAAAGGCCGTCAAGGAAGGAGTGTCCAAGGAAGAAGCCAAATCGATCAAGGAAAAACTCGAGGCGGCCGGAGCGGTTGTCGAAATCAAATAATGTACGGAATTGCACACGCCGGCCTCGGCCGGCAGGTGCAGTTTGGCCATGGCAAGGCTGGGTGGGCAAGCTGGCTTTCTTGAATCAAACCAACGATACAACGATGATACAAATATCTCGATCTGCCGCTGAGCAGATGATCCATCGCGCAGTCGGAGACCTCAGGCCGCGCGATGGATCACGGTTTGTATGGGAATCGATGTCCGATGAAACCGGACCGATCCCGATTTCTGAGAGGGGGGGTATGACTGATGCTTGATAGGAACGGCGCTATTAAGCGGGTATATATCGGGAAGGAATATCAGGAGGTGATGGATCTACCGAACCTCATCGATATCCAACTCTCATCCTATGAGCGATTCCTGCAGCGGGACCGGCTCAAGGCCGGGGAACCCCTCCATAACCAGGGATTGGAAGAGGTTTTCCAGTCCGTTTTTCCGATCGAGAGCCCGAACGGGGACATGATGCTCGAGTATACCCAATACACCCTCGACGAGCAGAACATCAAGTTCACAGAGGCCGAATGCAAGCAGAAGGGCCTCACCTACGCCGTGCCCATCAAGGCCCGGATCAACCTCATCTTCCAGGAAACCGGCGAGATCAGGCAGAAGGACATCTATATCGGCGACATCCCCCTTATGACCGAGCGGGGGACCTTTATCATCATCGGATCGGAGCGGGTCGTTGTCAGCCAGATACACCGTTCGCCGGGCGTGATCTTCTCGCATGAGAAGGGGATCTTCTCGTCGCGCATCATACCGTACCGCGGCTCCTGGCTGGAGTTCGAGATCGACCAGAAGAAAGAACTCATCTACGCGAAGATCGACAGGAAGAAGAGGATCCTGGGAACGCTATTCCTCAGGGCTCTCGGATTCGACTCCCGCGAGAAGATCATCTCCCTGTTCTATAAAACCATGACCGTGCATGTACGGGAAGACCGCGAGGAGAAGGAAAAACTCGTGGGAAAGGTCCTCGCCAAGGCGGTTTTCGTCGAGGAGGGCGGGGAAAAGAAGAAGCTCTATCAGGCCGGCGAAAAGATCCATCCGCACGAGATCGACGAACTGATCCACGCGAAAGTGAAAACCATCGACATCATCGACCTCGCTCATGCCGATTCCCTTCACTCTCAGATCATCCTCAACTGCTTCGAGCGCGAGGAAGTTAAATACGCCCGTGACGAGGCGGGCTCGGACGAGCCGACCAAGGAAGACGCCCTTACATCGGTCTATTCGGTGATTATGCCCGGGGAGCCGATCACCTACGAAAGCGCTGAGAAGGATCTCCATTCGATGTTCTTCTCCCAGAGGAGATACGATCTCGGTCAAGTCGGCCGGTACAAGCTCAACAAAAAATTTGACTACGATCCTCCGGTTGAAACCCATACGCTCATCAAAGAGGATGTAATCAACACGATGTTATATCTGATCCGGGTGTACATCGGCGAGGCCAATGTCGATGATATCGACCATCTGGGGAACCGAAGGATCAGGTCTGTGGGGGAGCTCCTGGCCAACCAGCTGAAGACCTCTTTCACGAGAATGGAGAGGATCGCCAAGGAGCGGATGAGCCTCAAGGAGACCGATACGGTCAAACCGCAGGACCTCATCTCGATCAAGCCCATCGTAGCGGCCATCAAGGAGTTCTTCGGCTCGAGCCAACTCTCCCAGTTCATGGACCAGGTCAACCCCCTCGCCGAGCTGACGCACAAGCGCCGGCTCAACGCGCTTGGGCCTGGAGGGCTGTCGCGGGACCGGGCTGGATTCGAGGTCCGGGACGTGCATTATACCCATTACGGCAGAATGTGCCCCATCGAAACGCCGGAAGGACCGAATATCGGGCTTATCGTTTCCCTCGCCAACTATACGCGAGTGAACGAATACGGGTTCCTCGAATCTCCTTACCGGAAGGTTACGAACGGTAAGGCGACCAGGGAGATCTGCTACCTCTCGGCCATGGACGAGGAGAAGTACTGCATCGCGCAGGCGAACGCCCCCCTCGAGCATGACGGAAAATTCAAGAGCCATCTCGTCTCGGTCCGAAAGGGCGGCGATTATATTTCCAGGGAACCCAAGGACATCCAATACATGGATGTCTCCCCCAAACAGGTCATCTCTGTAGCTACATCCCTCATTCCTTTCCTGGAGCACGACGACGCCAACCGCGCGCTGATGGGCTCCAACATGCAGCGTCAGGCCGTTCCGCTGGTGTTCCCGGAGCCTCCCATCGTCGGAACCGGGATGGAGGGCAAGGCCGCCTACGATTCCGGGGTTCTGGTGAGGTCCAAAGTGGACGGGGTCGTGGAATACGTAACCTCCGAAAAGATCGTCATCAGGCCGAACGACCCAAAGAAGCCGTCGGTAACATACCCTCTCACGAAGTTCCAGCGGACGAACCAGGACACCTGCTTCAATCAGCAGCCCATCGTATCTGTCGGTCAGAAGGTCAAGGCCGGAGACGTCCTCGCCGACGGTCCTGCGACATCGCGCGGAGAGCTTTCGCTGGGGCGGAATGTTCTAGTGGGCTTCATTCCGTGGAACGGGTACAACTACGAGGACGCGATCCTCATCTCCGAGAAGATCGTGAAAGAGGACATCTTCACGTCGATCCATATCAAGGAGTTCATCATCGAGGTCAGGGAGACCAAGCTCGGCCCCGAAAAACTCACACGGGACATCCCTAACACCAATGAAAAAGCCCTGGAACAGCTCGACGAGGAGGGGATTATACGGGTCGGGGCAAAGGTTAAGGCCGGGTATATCCTGGTAGGCAAAGTGACCCCCAAGTCCGAAACCGAGACCACTCCAGAATTCAAGCTTCTGAACTCGATCTTCGGTGAGAAAGCGAAAGAGGTCCGCGACACGAGTCTGCGGGTTCCCCATGGAACCGAAGGGACGGTCATCGACATCCAGCGTCTCAAGCGATCCGAGGGAGACGACCTTTCCCCTGGTGTCGACGAAGTTGTCAAGGTCCTTATCGCGACAAAGCGGAAACTCCAGGAGGGAGACAAGATGGCCGGTCGCCACGGGAACAAGGGGGTCATCGCCCGTGTGCTCCCTGAAGAGGATATGCACTATATGGCAGACGGAACCCCCCTCGATCTCTGCCTGAACCCCCTGGGTGTACCGTCCCGGATGAACCTCGGCCAGCTCTTTGAAACCCAGCTCGGATGGGCGGGGTTCGCGCTCAATGAGTGGTATTCGACCCCGGTTTTCCAGTCCGCCACCATAGAGATGATCGAGGAGAAGCTGAAGAAGGCGGGACTTCCGCTTAATTCCAAGACGATCCTCTACGACGGGAAGACGGGAGAGCCCTTCGAGAATCCCGTGTTCTGTGGATACGTCTATATGCTCAAGCTGCACCACCTCGTCGACGACAAGATGCACGCCAGGTCCACAGGGCCCTACTCCCTCGTGACTCAGCAGCCCCTTGGCGGAAAGGCGCAGTTCGGGGGCCAGAGGCTCGGCGAGATGGAGGTCTGGGCTCTCGAGGCGTACGGGGCGGCCAACACCCTCCAAGAACTCCTAACCATAAAGTCCGACGACATGACGGGAAGAGCAAAGATTTACGAGAATATCGTGAAAGGTGAGCCGACATCGAGCGTGGGCATTCCGGAGTCTTTCAACGTGCTTGTCCAGGAACTGCGGGGCCTTGCCCTCGACATGCAGATATTCGATTCCAAGGGAAAGCGGGTCCCGCTCACGGAAAGGGACGAAGAGCTTATCAGCAAACAGGGAAGCCAATTCTAGGAGACAGGGCGGTATGAGAGAGATTCAGGATTTCGATCAGATAATGATACGGCTCGCTTCTCCGGACCAGATCAGAGCATGGTCCTACGGAGAGGTGAAGAAGCCGGAGACAATCAACTACCGAACCCTGCGTCCGGAGAAGGACGGCCTGTTCTGCGAGCGGATATTCGGCACCACCAAGGAGTGGGAGTGCTACTGCGGAAAGTTTAAATCGATCCGTTACCGCGGAGTCATCTGCGACCGGTGCGGCGTTGAGGTCACCCACTTCAAGGTCCGCCGCGAGAGGATGGGACACATCGAACTCGCGTCTCCGGTTTCCCACATCTGGTATTATCGGTCCGTTCCCTCACGGATGGGGCTGCTCCTTGATCTCTCCATCGCCTCACTGCGGTCTATTCTGTACTACGAGAAATACATTGTCATTGACGCGGGAGACACGGATCTGCGGAGCATGGAACTCCTCACCGAAGAGGAATACTTGGAAGCACGCGACCGGTACGGCATGAGCTTCACCGCCGGAATAGGAGCGGAGGCCATCCGTACCCTCCTCGCGGGGCTTGATCTCGACGCCCTCTCCGGGGAATTACGGGCCAAGATGATCGAGAAAGGCCCCAAGGCGGATAAACGTCTGCTCAAACGAATCGAGATCGTGGAGAACTTCCGGGATTCAAAGAACAAGCCTGAGTGGATGATCCTCGACGTCATACCCGTTATCCCTCCGGAACTACGGCCGATGGTTCAGTTGGACGGGGGTAGGTTCGCCACCTCCGATCTCAACGACCTCTACAGGAGGGTGATCAACCGGAACAATCGGCTGAAGAGGCTCATGGCCCTGAATGCGCCGGACATCATCATCAGGAACGAGAAACGGATGCTCCAGGAGGCTGTGGACGCACTCTTCGACAATTCCAAGAAAAAGCGGGTGGTCAAGGGAGCTTCGAACAGGCCGCTTAAATCCCACACGAATAAGCACAAGGCCAATCAGGGAAGATTCAGG
>CAZPZF010000185.1:0-6744 GCA_964590705.1 uncultured Spirochaetales bacterium
GATTTGGCTTGCCGAATCCCTGGCTGGATCGATCGAACTCCACACCTCAGCGATACGATCTGGGGGCAGGACAATATCAGGACTGTCGAAGGTTCTCGAGATCTCCTCCTTCTGTGTCCTGGTTAAGGTATGGTTCATCAGGACAAAAAGCTTCATTCTCCCTTTTTCCTCACCGTGTCTCTCTTTGCCCCTTGCTGCGCACCCTCATTTTTCTTTTCCTCTTTGAGGGATATGCAAACCCATCCCAGGGGATAGAGTCCGGTACGGAAGCGGACAAGCGAGCGTGTGCTTCCATACTTCTTCTTCGGGTTCCGCGCTGGGACTGTCATGGATTCTATCTGGCTGAATCTCCCGATCCTGGCGACACAGGCGGTTGCGGTTTTTATAATCCCGTCGATCTCCTTCTTGAGTTCTTCTATTACACGGTTGATTCCGCTGTCGTCGCAGGAAAGATAAAAATTGTTGTATTCATCATTGAAGCTATCATAGTAAAAATCGTTGCAGGCCTTCCGTATCAGCTCCCAGTCAATTGACACGGAGAATCCGTTCCACTTCTCAAAGCGGGGGACATTTCGGAGAGCTTTATCGAAAAGAAGCTCCGTTGGTGCTATGGCGCTGGAACCGGTCAACTTTCCTCTGATGATTTCGACATTGATCGGAATTGTATTCAAAGAGTCCTCTAAAACGCCTCCCTTCTTGTACTGATCGATCCTGCTCACGTACCCGATATCGCTTCCTTGTACCCAAGCATCACGAACGAGGAGTGTTCTGAATGGATCGTTTTGGGGAAGTCTATATTTTAAAATATACTTCTCGAATGACCATGGATCTCCATGATACGCTTTATTCTCTTCGCTTCCGCCGTTATTTTGCTTCATGATGTACGCGATCACCGCTGTCCTGAGAGCCCCCTTTATACTAGATCCGGGAATTACTGGCGTAAAGGTGTTTCGTTTCCGATACATCTCGTTGATAATAAGACGGTTCCTTCTTAGGTGTGGGTTTGCCATCTCTTCCGCGTACTTTTTTCCTATTTCGGTGATGACAGCCTCGCTGTACTCCACAACGGGGCTTTTGACGAAGCTGGAAATATACTTCTGCAATGATCCGAAATCGTTTTTGTCTATCTCCGCGATTAACTTCGTGCGTTCTACGGAAGACATGTTCTCAATTATCCTCTCAAGAGAAAACCGTAAAAGAACAGGTCCGTCTTCTCCCATCTTGATGCAGTAGTCGAACGGTGTGAGCTCGCTTCCGGTGCCGATGTGAAGTGCTGTTAACGGAGTGATAATAACGCGGATCGATGTTTTCGCTGCACTTTTCATGTCTCCTCCCCCTCCTCATTGAAGAGGAGGTATGGAGCAAACGCGTGATGACGCACCCGCCTGTCTCCATGCACGTCTGAAAGCAGAGTCCCCACAACCGGCCTGTCCGGTGGTTCGAAAGAGGACCCCTGTCGGAACATGACGATGGGTTTCTTGAACGGATTATCCGATATTGGGATGTCGCCCCCAATTTTCCCATACCTCACGAATATGTCCGCCAGCATGCATGAGAGGTTGTCGGCTGGTCCAGGAACGAAATGTCCCAGGGCAACAGCTCGGTTTCCCGTGTCCGGCACTTTGATTTCAGAAATTGCGCATACGACAAGATGTCCCTTTCCCGTTGACGCGTCCGCACCATACCCGTTTTCAAAGGCCCATGTGAGGAGTTCCTTGACTCTCTCCTCTGGGTAGTCTGTCGTTATATAGATGTCCATGCGGGTTGATTCAATTGGCTCCGAACTGTTTCTTTTTCCGCTCTCTTTCAATCGATACCATGTCTCGGAAACCGAATAGACTCCCCCCTCTTCAGGGGTCGATCCTGTCATGCGGTCAATCGTATTGTGCATTTTAACCGACTCGATGCCAGCAGGGACTTCTCTGCTTAGGCATGCGTTTTTAAGCGAATCCCGGGTTACCGCCGCGTGGTTTTCCAAAAGGAGGTCAGCCGGTATATACTCCATCTTCCGGAATTTTTTCCCCTTCCGATATTCATCCGGTTCATTGTCTTTCTGCGTCATCGGTTTCAGAGCCGGTTTGGGAAGGTATCCGGCGGGAAAAGCGTTCGATATCGCGATTGCCGGCGTAGATGGGTCTGCGTCAAAGGATGAAAGGAATGAATTCAGCTCTGCTTCGCCCTTATGCCTGATGATCCCCCAGCAGAGATGGCCGAATATCGTGTCTCCGTGAATCGGAGTTATAAGGGGCGAAAGGATCGACAATTCCGCCCGGAAGGTTTTCATAGCTCTACCTGCCCCAGATCGATATCCGCGCCGGTCTCATCTTTAAGGAATTTGAATTGTATCTTCCCGCTGCCCCGGCTGCCCCCTCCTCCAAGGTAGTCGTTTTCAAGAAGCTTCAGCCCCTTGAGGACAACCTCGTTGAAGTTTTTCTCGTCCTCTTCGAAACCGTCTCCCATGTCGTAGAGCTTGTACACAAGGGAAAAATTGAAAGAGACTCCCGGAATGACTCGCTCCGAGTGCCTCGGGTTGGCAATTGCGGTGATCCTGTTGATGCTGTTCTCGCTCTTGTCTTCCACGAGCTCGCTGGGGGTTTTCCTCTTCTTTTTTGCGTCTCCTGTAGTAATTGATTCATCGATTACGAAAGAATCTCGCACCACCAGCCGCGTAGGGCCTCTTTTTTTGGCCTTTTCGGTCCCCTTCTCCTCCCTGCCGAGAGCGCATCCGAATACCCTGCAAACAGGGCATTCTCCGCATTTGCACGGCTCCCCTCCGTTTCCCTTTACTTTGTCGAGATACCACTCCATAAGGCTTCTCATCTTTCCTTTAATGGAGGAACCGGGTATATAGGGGTATCCCGTTGCGGGGTCCTTTATGATCGGATTATCCATTCCGCCGATCTCTACGGCGTCATTCCCGGCTCCGATATGGAGCCCCGTTAGCACCAGGATCCTTCCGGTGATCTCTTTCGTTCTGTATCCATGAATAGCCATCGTTTACCTCCCTATTTTTCTGTCTTCGACCCACCCATTTCGTAATAAAAACCATACACCGATTCCATGAACAGAGAAAAAACCCTGTAATCTTCCTGCGTGGAGACAAGAGCAAGCCCTTCCTCGATGAGTCTTCTCAATGCTTCATAGTAGCTCATATTATTCTTATCCTTATCCTTGGCTCTTGCTACAGCGTATCCTGTTTTGGACTTGAGCATCTTGACCTGTGGATAAACGACATCCCAGCTTGTTCCATCATCCGAAAGCCTCTGGAGCCTCTTGATCTCCTCAAACAGACGCCTCAGTTGATGCCGGCTTACACCAGGTACTTTAGATCTGTCTCTAGTAACCCCATCACTTAAAACAAGACGTGACGCCCACTCCCGTGCCACTTTGTCGTACAGTTCCGGATCGACTTTCGTATGCTTTTCATCTAGATAGAATCTCATTCCATTCCTCCTTCCTTTCTACTCCCTATCTCTTTTCTCTGCATATACAATGCATAGCTTGCGGGAACGACTATATGCTCTATGACCGTGTCCGCGGCCAGTTCCTTGAACCACTCACGTGTTTCCTTGTCTTCTATGTTCCGCGCGGCATCGTAGCAGAAATGACTGCGCCACAGGCTCGAGTTCTCGTCCAGGATCTTGTCTACATGAAATCGATCCCTCCTCCTGCCGTATTCGAGAAGACGGTATACGATCCCGTTTCCATATTTTCCCGTTTCCCGATGCTCCACGATCCTCTTTCCTCTATCTACCATTTCGCGGCATTTCTCCCATCCGAGAGTATGGCCAAACAAGGTGACGGAGTTCTTTTCAGCCGTGTCTTTGGCTCGCTCGAGCGCGTGTTCCGCCGTTCTCGCTATGCTTCTCATGGGCATCCCGTTTCCGGCCATGACGATGCCGGCTGAAATCGTCAGCGATTTATTACCTCCAGTGAATTCACTAAAACGCTTCCTTACCTCCAGCGCGAACTCTATCGCCTCGCTCAATGGCCCAATAACGCACAGGTCGTCACCACCCGAAAATACCGTATAGATCATTGAGTACTTTTTCTCTATCTCGGCATTGATGAATGACGTGAAGAAGAGATTCAGCATGCGGCTCAAGGCCGCGTAGCGGGATATCGATCGGTTTACAATACCCTTCTGAAAGATGAACCCGAGGTTGTCTAGATCTGCCTTTACCATGGCTATCTTCTTGACCCCCTTAACCGTCGAATCGGCAATCTCATCGAAGGTCAAAACCCTGTCTTCATCCATCGGTACATGGTACGGCATGCGGGCAAGGGGATATCCCGGAGAAAAGGTATTTATCGTATACGGAACGTATCCCTCGGGTATCTCGCTCTCGTGTTCGGATAACCACACATCCCTAAGGAGATCTGCATCAAGAGAGTTTCCTTTTCCCCACGTCTGATCCTGATACGAGACGTATCGCGCCTTTGGCAGCTTCTCCCCGATCCTTCGCAGCCGATTACAGACGGAGCATCTGCCGTCTATATCGACGGGACGCTTCCTGCAGGAAGAACAGACGGCCCCCGTCCTTTGTATCTCGTCGTAGTCCGAGTGTATGATATGACCCAGTACCCTTAAACCCGCCTGAAGCTTCTTTCCCTTGGCGCTTTCAACATCGAGCGATATATCGGAATAGAATTGTTCCATTTTTCCATCTTTCAATTGAAGGTCCCGGTATGACGCGGGAACTCCATTGGAGATGTTAATAGTCAGTTCGCCAAAGTACCTTTGGAGGAAAAAGCATTCGGTTTTCTCCCGCGTTCTATCGAGGATACCCTTACTCTCTTTGACGTTAGGTAGGACCACTAGGAATCTTCCTCCCGCGTTCATCAACATTCCGAGGGCTGGCATCCCCGCCGCGGACAGGATAAGCCGCGCTATTGAGTCGGAAAGGTATTGAATTTCGAATGAGCGTGCGCGCAGGATTTTCGCAGCCGTCTCGTCGCTTTTCAGGTCAAAGATGTAGCGCTGGATTCCGCTCACGTCCCCGGATACGAACAAAAACTTTTTTGTTTGCTCGTCCAGGATCGACGCCATGTTTTCAAGCGAGCCTTCAGATTCATGATACCGGTACAAGGCCGCGGAAAACGCCGCGGTCGTTACCAGATGATCGAAAAGGCTGATATCCGGCTCATCATCCTTTGAGGTTGATGAGGGTATACACCAGGTGTACCGCTCCATGAGGGAGACCAAAGCCGGTATGAATACCGGTAGAGGCTTTCCACGCAATGCCTTCGCGTCTTCGATGAACCCGCGCCATAGACGCAGATAGTCTTTCCTCTCATGTACTATTCCTTCAACGGGAAACACATCATCGGAATCTATTGGAGATAGCCGATATTGGAAAACCCCGTATGATTTTTTACCTGGGAGGGATATTCTGATGAATATGCTGGTAAGAGGCGTCTGGTAGTATCGCGTTTGCGAATCCTTGCTTCTACTTGCCCGCTCCGATCCTGCCGAAATCCTGTCCGCAACGGAAATGATATGATCCAGCGGGTCTTCGGGCACATGATGCCTTGCCGCCAGCGTTCGCATCGACTGGATGTTGATTTCTAGCGGAAAGATGTCTTGTAAAAGCGCAAGAGCCGCGTCCGTATAAGCCGTATGTTCATGGGTGAAATAATTCCCATCGGAACGATAATGACAATATAAGCCTTTGGTCTTGTCTTCGGTAATGCCCATTTCTCCGGTCCGCTGAGCGAATTTGCCAAGGTCATGCAACAGTCCCGCGAGTACAACCTCTGTGAATATGCTGCTTTTCATCGTCTTATATCCTCCTTGTCATCCGAAACTCAGCGAGTAATCGCTTCCTACATACGCGCTACCGAGATCTTGCCGAGTCCGAATCCAGTGTTTTTGCCAATATGAAAGAGTTCGCCACCTTTCAGAACGGAAAGCTGGGCCGGAGAGATACTTCCTTTGATATCCATGAATCCCGTCACACCGCCCATCTGCATCTTCGTACCTTGACGCGATGAGTAATAGGGGTGGTCAACCCATTTGAATGATTGATCGGTTACCGTGATTCCATCGCAGGATAGGCGTCCAGTATCGGTTCCGCCTTTCCCGTACAGGTCGGAAAGGATAGCGAGCCGTCTTGCAGATGCGTCGATGATATCGTTCGGCCTAAAACGATCCGTGTATCTCCCCTGAATTCTCAAGCGGAGCGGCGTAATGAACTCTATCCGTAGCTTCTGGTCTACCGGTGTATCCGAGGAATCGATACTCCAAAGTGAAGTCGGAACATCCGCTTTCAAAGTACCGTCCTCGTCGATCAGGTATTCACCGTTTAGCTTGCTCGTCGTGATATCATAGGTAACGCGCTCCCTGAACAGGCCGCTTTTGCCCGCACGCTGAAGCGAATAAGCTATATACGGCAGATACTCTGTTCCTTTTCCTATCAGCGTGAGCTCGAGATTCAAGCTGCTTCTTGTCTCGCCCGTGCATGCGTCAGCATAGATCAAGAATGGATGTGCGGCCCGATCTCTTCCGCTCAGCATCTCCGTATCCTTTGGAATGTGGGATTCGAACAGAACCGCATATCCGCATGTATATCTGATCGAACACCTCGCACATTCTCTTTCCTTAAAGAGGCAGCAGAGTCGCCTGAGTTCTTTGCCAAGTACGCTTCTAAAGACGAATGTCGGAAAGGTAAAAAAGGAAACGGGTCGTTGGAAATGAATCTCAAGCTTTATACTTTTATAGGGTATTTCCATTTTGAATCCTTT
>CAZPZF010000186.1:0-6738 GCA_964590705.1 uncultured Spirochaetales bacterium
TGATGTCCACGCTTCCCCGTTCCTTCATGATGTGCTGAAAGATCGGCGCGCTCAACACGTTGATGAGAATCGCGGAGACTATCCCTGCCAGAATTCCCAGTACGATGCTATTACCGGTCAATCCGAGAACCACCCACGATACATACATCGAGAATACGACCACCACCGGGTACGAGAAGTGGATGATCATGGCGACGAGGAGTAGCAGGTTGAAGCCGGTGACCAGCAGAACGTATATGCTTCCAAGGGAAAGGCCGTTTATGACCTGTGCGATAAAAACTTCCATTCCTTACGCTCCTAAATAGGCTTCCCTGACGCCCGGGTCCGCCAGCAATTTCTCCGCCGTTCCTTCCAGAACGACCCGTCCTGTTTCCAGAACGTATCCGCGGTGCGCGCACTTGAGCGCTTTGTAGGCGTTCTGCTCCGAGAGGAGGATGGAGTATCCTTCCTTGTTGAGGCCTACGAGAATTTCGAAGATCGAGTTCACGATAATAGGCGCGAGGCCGATGGAGGGTTCGTCCACGAGAATCAGCTTGGGAGAACCCATGAGGGATCTTCCGATGGCGAGCATCTGTCGTTCGCCTCCGGAGAGGGTTCCAGCGATCTGCTCCTTCCTCTGTCCGAGAATGGGGAAATGCTCGTATACCTTCTTCAGTTTGGCCTCCGCGTCCTTGAGGTTATGATGGGCGCCGAGAAGGAGGTTGTCCCGAACGGTCATTGCGGAAAATACTCCCCTTCCCTCGGGAACGAGCGTGATTCCGTTGCGAACGTTCCTGTCAGTGGGAACGTTCTTGATCGACGCCCCCTCGAAGACGATGTCGCCGGAATCGACCTTGTTGCTTCCGAGTATGGTCTCAAGTATCGTCGTCTTTCCCGCGCCGTTGGCTCCAATGAGCACGACGATCTCTCCCGCCTTAACCGTAAGGCTGACGTTCTTAAGCGCCTGGATGTGTCCGTACGAAACGGAGAGATCCTGTATCGATAGAAGGAGTTTCTCATTCTGTTCCAAGGTAGGCCTCCAGCACTTTCGGATTCTTCTGTACCGCTCCGGGCAAGCCCTCGGCGATCTTCTCCCCGAAACTGAGTACGGTAACGAAGTCCGAAATTCCCATGAGCATCTTCATGTCATGGCTCACCACGATCACCGTGAGCCCCATGTCTTTTCTCACGGTATTGATGATCTCCGCCACCTTTTCTGTTTCCTTGACACCCATTCCAGAGGAAGGCTCGTCGAGGAGGAGGAGCTTGGGTTTCGATACGATGGCACGTGCGATTTGCACGAACTGCCGCTCAGCCCAGACGAGATCGGAAGCACAGCGGTTTGCGGATTTTTCCATTCCGATCAACGACAGAATCTCGTACGCTCTCTGCCTGATCTCACCCTCTTTTTTATCCGCTTTAAAGGGAAGCCGGAGAAAAGTGGTCGCGAAATCCGCACCGGAGAAATCGTAGATCCCGCTCATCACGTTCTCGATGACAGTGAGAGAGGGAACAAGCTTGCCGGCCTGGAAGGTCCGGCGGATTCCGAGTTTCGCGATATTGTCGGGGGGCAGATTGGTGATCGGAGTGCCCTCGAGGGTTATCTCGCCCTCGGTGGGCTTCAAGAGACCAGTGATGCAGTTGATCGTGGTCGTTTTTCCGGAGCCGTTCGGTCCGATGAGTCCATGAATGCAGCCGTTGGAGACCTCCATTTCGACATTCTTCAATGCCATGAGACCGCCGAACGACTTGGTCAGTCCTTTGATTGATAGCATACATCCATCCTTATTGAGGTCAACAGGTATATGACTATTACTTCACTAACTTAAGTCTTATTTAATAATTCATCATTCTATGGTTTGACTCCTATTAAGTCAAGTATTTATTTCAGCTGCGGACCTCTTTATTGTTCCCATATCTCAGATTATAGAGTAAAAAGTACCGAATTTACAGAACCGCCTTTTCCTGATACGATGGGTCAGGAGGAGACGGCAATGATCAAAAGCTTCAAGGAACTGGAAAGTAACGCGAAATCCCGACCTGCAAAGCGAGTGGCGCTCGCCATGGCGGAGGAGGCGGACGCCCTTTCGGCGATCATGAGCGCGGCCAAACTCGGAATCGTCGAACCGATTCTCGTGGGCGAGAAGGATCAGATCGCCTCGATCGCGAAACAGGAGGGCATCGATATCGGAGGCGTGGCCATCCATCAGGCTGTCGGAGAGAAGGAATCCGCTTACTGCGCGGTATCTCTGATCAAAGAGAAGAAGGCCGATTGTCTGATGAAAGGAAAACTCGCGACATCCACTATCATGAAGGCTGCGCTCGACAAAGAAAAAGGGCTGCGCGGAAGCGGAGTTCTTTCCCATCTCACGATCATCGAGGCGCCATCGTATCATAAACTCCTGATCCTCACTGATGCGGCACTCAATATCGCCCCCGATTTCGACACTAAAGTCGCCATCGTCACGAACGCTGTCGACGTTGCGCGCCGGATGGGAGTGGAAAAACCCAAGGTCGCGGTCATCTGCGCCGTGGAAAAGGTCAATCCCGCCATGCCCGCCACGCTCGACGCCGCGCTCTTGTCGAAAATGGCGGACCGCGGGCAGATAAAGAACTGCCTCATCGACGGACCGTTCGCTCTGGACAACGCCATCTCGGAAAAGAGCTGCGAGGTGAAGGGCATCAAATCCGCCGTAGGCGGGGATGCAGATATCCTCCTCATGCCCGAGATCGTGGCCGCGAACGTGATGTACAAGACGATCGGGTATCTGACCGACTACAAGATGGCCGGCATCATCGTCGGCGCCGAGGTTCCCATCATCCTCACATCCCGCGCGGACAGCGATACGACGAAATATCTCTCGATCCTCGCGGGAATCTCGCTGATCTGAACGTGAACGCAGAGGGCCGCTTCGAGCTTCCATCAGGATCTTCGAAGCGGCCGTTCCTATCGATCCGCCTTCCATGCCCTCGTATCCCCCCCTCGAGCCCGTCAACCGATGAAGAATTCCGCGAGTGAAATGGAGAGGGGGACGGTCACGATCCCCAAAACGGTCGAAACAAAGACGAGGCTTCCGGCGTATTGCGGCTTGACCCCGTATCGGAGGGGGAGGACAAAGGAGAATACCGCGCTCGGCAACGCCGAGGCTACGATGACCACCTGAGCGGCGGCCCCAGACAGGGAGAGGAGCCTGACCGCGACTACTCCCACGAAGAATCCGCCGACCGTCCGGATGAGGAATCCGGCGGCGATATGGATATCGAGTTCGAGTTTGCGTTTGGAGAGGCTGCATCCGAGGGTGAAAACCGCCAGGGCCGATGCCGCGGAAGCGCCGAAATCCATTGTCTGGAGCATCGGTTCGGGCAAGGGGATTCGCAGGAACCTGAAGAGGAACCCGGCTCCGATCGCCCACAGCAGGGGAGATTTGACCATCTCTTTCACGCCTCGCAGGGAAAAGCCGCCGGAGACCACGATGATCCCCATCGTGAATATGATAAAGGTGTTGATCTGATCGAAAATGACGGTCAGGTTCATCGCCTCCGATCCTCCGAGAAGTTTCATCAATGGAATCCCGAGAAACCCGGAATTCATGAAAACGAGCGGAGGTACGAGCTCCCTGCTGTTGCGGCCCGTGACATGGCAGTAGAGGTACGAAAGGCCGAACAGGATCGCGGCGACCACCACCGTGGAAGCGAAGATACGCGCGGTCTGTGCGCCGTTTATCTCGGAGGCATAGAGGGAAGAGAACACGAGCAGAGGAAAGAAGAAATCGCTCACTGCCCGAACGAGGGTGTCCTCGGAGAGGGAGAAAAGGCGGTCCATGAGGAAGCCTCCGGCGCAGATGACGAAAAGCGGAAGGAGGATGACGAAGGTATGGAGTATCATGGGTCGGGATGATACCGAGCCGAGCCTTCCGCGTCCATAGGTACGCATCCGGGACTCCTTGATCGATCCTACCCATGTGCGTACAATGAGCGGAACATGAAATCCTGGAAAGCGACGCTGATGCTCGTCACCTCCATGATCGCGTGGGGATCGTTGTACCCGATCTCCAAACATCTTATGGTGACGATCAATCCCCTGTTCACCTCTTTTCTCAGGTATTCAATAGGCGTGTTACCAATGATTCCCCTTTTCATACGGGAACGCCGGAAGCACCCGATTCCGATCCCTGGACGCGAATTCCTCGCCATGGCCCTGCTCGGCGCCGTCGGCATCACCGGTTTCGCTCTGACCCTCTTCTTCGGAATTGATCTCTCGACAGCCTCCAACGCCGCACTGCTCTCCAATACCCAGCCGATTTTCGCTGCGGTCCTCGCCCCGCTCCTCATCGGAGAGACCTTCGACCCGCGGAAACTGACCGGAATCCTCATTGGTCTCGCCGGCATCGTCCTCGTCACAACCGGAGGGCGTTTCGATATCGGCTTTTCCGGACCGGCTCTCTTTGGGAACATCGTCCTCCTCGGTGCAGCCCTCTGCATGACCCTCTACAACATCTTCCTAAAAGCACGAATCAGGAAATTCGGCGTCATCGTCACCTCCTTCGTGACCATGGGTTTCGGTACCATCCTCCTCTTTCTCTTCGTTCTCGCGTTGAACGGTTTTATGGCCGATTTCTCCGGTACGAGACCGATCGACATCGTGATGATCGTCTACCTGGGGATTGGGGCGACGGCTCTCCCCTACCTCATGTTCAACTTCGCCTTGAAGGAGATAGACGTGGTGACAGCCTCCGGTTTTAAATTCCTCATCCCCGTTTCCGGCATACTCCTGAGCTTCCTCTTCATCGGGGAAACCCTCTCCCTCTGGGGAATCGCCGGAACGATCCTCGTTTTAATCTCCCTCCTGTTCGTTCAGCATTCCTCCCAAAAGCCCCCTTTCCGTTGAAGTGCCGTACATCGCCTCTCCGGAAACATGCGCTCTTTCCCTGGTTTTTCACTTTTCCGCCGAATCGGCGCTATCCGTCACTGAAAAGTAGAGAATCTTATGCCGAAATCCTGAAACGTCAGACCGGAATTCAATTTCTTTGACTTCACCACGGTTATGGTTTATCATGGTTTGCGCGGAAAACGACCCAACCGTGCGATAGAGACGAATTTCATGCTTGTTTCGAGAGGAGGATGAGGATGAGCGTACTGATCAAGAACGGAACCGTTGTGACGATCTCCGGACGGTATACCGCCGATGTCTTCGTCGAGGGGGAGAAGATCAAGGCGATCGGAAAGGGACTGGACTATAAAGCGGATGAAACCATCGACGCCAAGGGGAAATTCATCCTTCCCGGCGCCATCGACCCCCATACCCATATCTCCATGCCGTTCATGGGGACCTATGCGCAGGACGATTTCACGTCAGGCACCATCGCTGCCGCCTGCGGAGGCGTGACCTCTCTCGTCGATTTCGAACTGCAGATGAAAGGGGAATCGCTTGGTGACGTCGTGGAGAGGAAAAAGGCCCTGGCAACGGGCAAGGCTTGCATCGATTTTTCGTTCCACCCCGCCGTTGTGGCGACTCGGCCCGAGGTCATCGCTGAGGTGAACAAATCAGTAGAGGAGTAGGGAGCACCCAGCTTCAAGATCTTCATGGTCTACGATTTCCGGGTCGATGACGGAACCATGCTCAAGCTCCTGGCCGAAACGAAGAAATGGGGCGGCCTTGTCCAGGTTCACGCGGAGAATGTATACGTCATCTCCTACTTGAACGAACTGTTCGCCAGGGAGGGGAAGCTTTCCCCGTACTACCACGCGAAGAGCCGGCCGAACCTCGCGGAAGAGGAAGCCATGATGAGGGCGATCAAGATGGTCGAACTCACCGGCTCCAGAATCTACTTCGTACATCTGTCCTCCAAGGAGGGCTTGTGGGCGGTGAAGGAGGCTCGTGACCGCGGCCTGAACATCTACGCCGAAACCTGCCCGCAGTACCTCCTCCTCAACGAGGACCGCTACAACGAACCTGATTGGGCCGGCGCCAAGTACGTCATGTCCCCTCCGCTGAGGACAAACGAGAGTCTGGAAGCTCTCTGGACCGGTTTGAAGGGCGGTGACCTGCAAGTTGTTGCCACCGACCACTGTCCGTTCTCGTTCAAGGGCAAGAAGGACATGTTTGGAAAGGACGACTACAAGAAGATCCCCAACGGAGCCCCTGGTATCGAGACCCTCCTCCCCGTCATGTACACCGAAGCGGTCGGTAAGGGACGGCTGACCCTCGAGCAATTGGTCGGAGTTCTGTCCACGAACACCGCCCGCATGTTCGGACTCACCGAGAAAGGGGAGATTGCGGCGGGCAAAGACGCCGACATCGTCGTGTTCGACCCGAATCAGAAATTCACCGTCTCGATCTCTAAGCTGCATATGAACATCGACTACACGCCCTTCGAGGGATGGGAATTGACCGGAATGCCCAGCGTGGTATACTCCCGTGGGAAAAAGACGGCGGAGTGGAAGAACGGAAAGATGGAGTTCGTCGGCCAGTCCGGATGGGGCAAATTCGTGAAGAGGGCTCCCTTCGCCGGATTCTGACATTCTTTGTACTCGATTCAGAGGGAACCGGAAAAGGCGTACGCCGATTCCGGTTCCTCACTTTTTTGAAACAGCTCTTTTGGAGGTTCTATGTCATCGAGCAATGAAGAGTATCTGAAAGAAGTAGAGGCACCGTATACCCCCCTGACAGCGATGGAGGAAGCATCGCGCTGCCTCCTCTGCATGGACGCCCCGTGCAGCAGGGACTGCCCCGCGGGAACGGATCCGGGCGCGTTCCTC
>CAZPZF010000187.1:0-6652 GCA_964590705.1 uncultured Spirochaetales bacterium
ACCGGTGGCGAAGTACGTGGGGGAGCCCGACCGCATCTCCAACCGCTTCTTTCCCGTTTTCGGTGATGTCGGCTATTTCGGCAAGCAGCTCCGGCTCACCCTCCGCAACTGCGGCCTCATCGATCCGGAGAATATCGACGAATACATCGCGGTCCGCGGCTACGAGGCCGCGGCAAAGGTGTTCCATGAAATGTCCCCCGCCGACGTAGTCGACTGCGTCGCTCGATCGGGACTCAGGGGTCGGGGAGGCGGCGGATTCCCGACCGGCACTAAGTGGAGGAATGGCGCCGCGGCGCAAGGAGACGTCAAATACATCATCTGCAACGCAGACGAGGGAGACCCCGGAGCCTTCATGGACCGGAGCACGATCGAGGGGGACCCCCATTCGGTCCTTGAGGGTCTCATCATCGGGAGCTACGCCATCGGCGCGCACAGAGGCTGCGTCTATCTCCGCGCCGAGTACCCCCTGGCCATCGACCGGCTGGAAACGGCGTTGGCGGCCGCGCGCGAACGAGGCTTCCTGGGCAAGAACATCCTCGGTTCCGGCTGGGATTTCGACGTCGAGATCCGTCTGGGAGCCGGCGCCTTTGTCTGCGGCGAGGAGACCGCCCTCATCCACTCTATCGAGGGCAAGCGCGGCATGCCAAGACCCAGGCCTCCTTATCCTTCGGCCTCGGGCCTCTGGAGAAAGCCAACGGTCATCAACAACGTCGAGACCCTGGCCACCATCCCGGTGGTCATCCTGGACGGGCCCGAATGGTTCTCGCGGATCGGAACGGAGAAGAGCAAGGGAACCAAGGTATTCGCCCTTGCCGGCGACGTGGCGAACACGGGTCTCATCGAGATCCCCATGGGAACGACCCTCCGCGATGTCGTCTACGGCATCGGAGGGGGGATCAAGGACGGCGGCAGTTTCAAGGCGGTGCAGACCGGAGGTCCCGCGGGAGGATGCCTGCCCGTTTCCGCGCTCGACACCCCCATCGATTACGAGAACCTCGCGGCCGCGGGGAGCATCATGGGCTCCGGCGGCATGATCGTCATGGACTCCAAGGCCTGTATGGTCAACGTGGCCCGGTTTTTCCTCGAGTTCACGCAGGACGAATCCTGCGGGAAATGCACGCCGTGCCGGGAGGGGACCAAGCGGATGCTGGAGATCCTCACGAGAATCACTGAAGGCAAGGGAAAGGAGGGAGACGTCGAACGCCTCCTGCGGCTGGCGGAAACGGTCAAGAAGACCTCCCTCTGCGGGCTTGGGCAGGCGGCGCCGAACCCCGTCATCAGCACCATCACCCATTTCAGGGACGAATACGACGCCCATATCCGAGAGAAGAGATGCCCGGCCGGGGTCTGCAAGGCGCTTGTCACCTACAGCGTCATCCCGGAAAAGTGCGTTGGCTGCGGCGCGTGCAAGCGCGGCTGTCCCGTTTCCTGTATCAGCGGAGAGGTGAGGAAGCCCCACCTCATCGACCAGGAGCGCTGCGTGCGCTGCGGCAGATGCTTCGATGTCTGCAAGTTCGGCGCGATTCGGAGGGCATAGGGATGGACAAGGATACAACGAAAAAGCCTGCGGTCGAAGCTGCCGCCGCCGTCATCGGTGGGGCGGGGGGGAACGCCGCGGCCCCGATGGTCACCCTGACCATAGACGGGATTTCGGTGCGAGTACCCGCCGGAACCATGATCCTGAAAGCTGCGGACTCCATCGGGATACGGATACCGCGGCTGTGCTATCATCCGAGCCTTAGTATCCAGGGAGCATGCCGTATCTGCATCGTTGAGGTCGCGGGGATGAGAAACCCTGTGGCCTCCTGCGCGTACCCTGTCGAGGAGGGGATGAAGGTCCGCACCTCCAGCCCTCAGCTGCGCAGGCTCAGGCGGGACATCATCGAGCTCCTCCTGGACAACCATCCGGAGGACTGCCAGACCTGCGTCAGGGACGGCAACTGCGAGCTCCAGAATCTCGCCTACAGCCATGGGGTGAGGGAGAGGCTGTACGCCGGCGAACGCAAGCGCTTCCCAAAAGACACCTCCTCGAGAGCGGTCATCCGCGATCCCGAGAAGTGCATCCTCTGCGGCCGCTGCGTCAGGGTGTGCGAGGAGGTCCAGGGGGTGACGAACCTGGGTCAGCAGTTCCGGGGCTTCGGCAATGTCGTGGCCCCCGCATACAACGGCGACATGGCCGATTCTGTCTGCATCCACTGCGGCCAGTGCATCAACGTGTGTCCGACCGCGGCCTTCACCGAGCATGACGATACCGATGCCGTGTTCGACGCCCTCGAGAACCCGGATCTCCATGTCGTGGTGCAGACCGCTCCCTCGATCCGCGCCGCCGTCGGCGAGGGGTTCGGGTTCAAGCCGGGAACGTACACGACCGGCAAGATGATCACCGCCCTGCGGCTCATGGGTTTCGACGGCGTCTTCGACACCAACTTCGTCGCCGACCTCACCCTCCTCGAGAAGGCCGAGGAATTCCTCGCGCGCATCGGGACGGGGAAGAACCTCCCCCTCATCACCTCCTGCTCCCCCGGCTGGATCAACTTCATGGAACGCTTCTACCCGGAGCTGATTCCGAACGCCTCGACCTGCAAGTCGCCCATGGGCATGCTCTCCACCCTCCTCAAGACCTGGTACGCGGAGAAGAGGGGCATCGATCCGAGGAAGATCTTCGTCGTGGCGGTCATGCCGTGCACGGCCAAGAAATTCGAGGCGGACAGGCAGGAGCACAGGACCCCGTGGGGGGCGCCGTATACCGATGCGGTGATCACGACCCGGGAGTTCATCTGGATGGCCAAATGCATGGGAGTCAACTATCCCGCGCTCCCCGACGGCGAATTCGATTCTCCCCTGGGAGAGAGCTCCGGCGCCGCCGACATCTTCGGCGCCACCGGCGGAGTCATGGAGGCGGCGCTGCGCACCGCGTACGAAAAGCTCACCGGAAGGGAGCCTGACTCCTTCGACTTCACCCAGGTCAGAGGGGTGGAGGGGATCAAGGAGGCTTCACTTGAAATCGCAGGCAAGCGGATCGAGATCGCGGTCTCCAACGGCCTCGCCAACGCAAAGACCATCCTCAACCGGATCGTGCGCAAGGAGAAGGAATACCACATCGTCGAGATCATGGCCTGTCCGGGAGGCTGCGTGGCCGGAGGCGGGCAGCCCTACCCACCGGATGGAATGCACGTTCTCGACCCGGCGCTTGCCGCCCTACGGGCGCAAGCGTTGTACTCCATAGACGCCCGAAAGACGCTGCGGAAGTCGCATGGGAATCCGCAGATCGCAAAGCTCTACGAGGAGTTCCTGGGCAAGCCAAACGGGCACAGATCCCATGAGCTGCTCCATACCACCTACCGCAGGCAGGAACCGGGAGGGATACGATGAAAACCACACGGAATACGCTGCCGGAACACATCGTGACCTATATCGAGGAATGCATGGCCCGAGAGCATCCGGAGAGCTATCTCATCTCCGTGCTCCAACGGGTACAGCGGGAATACGGATATCTCTCTCGGGAGAATATGGACGAGGTTTCCGTTCTCATGAATATTCCCTCAACCAAGGTTTCAGGAGCCGCCAGCTTCTACCACTTCTTCTCCTTTGTCCCGAAGGGGAGGCATACCATCACCGTCTGTATGGGAACGGCGTGCTTTGTCCGGGGCGCGGACAGGATCCTGGAACGGCTGAAGGAGATCCTGGGTGCGGAAACGGGACAGACGACGGAGGACGGCCGTTTCACCTTGGAAGCTGCCCGCTGCATCGGCGCCTGCGCCCTTGCACCGGTCATGGTCGTGGACGGCAAGGTGTACGGAAACGTGGCTGTCGGGGATCTGCAGAAGATCCTGGCGGATTATCCGTAGGTTGCAGGAAGGAGCCAGCGATATGGATAAGAAACGGATTCTCATCGTGGATGACGATTCCGACTTGGTGGGAGCGAACAAGATGCTCCTCGAAGGCGCCGGATACCAGGTGGACACCGCCTCCTCGGGGACAGAGGCGCTGGAAAAGGCGGATAGGGAGCGTTACGACCTGATTCTTCTCGACGTGATGATGAGGGACAACAAGGAGGGGATCGAAACCGCCAGAAAGCTGGCGGCCGGCCCCGGAACCGCGGAAATCCCCGTCGTTCTCCTGACCGGGGTCCGCCGGGTCCTTAACCTTCCGTTCGGCCTGGAGCCGGACGACGAGCGGCTGCCCGTGAAAAAGGTGCTGGAAAAGCCGATCGATCCCCGTGAACTGATTTCGGTCGTGAAACAGTTCGCGGGCTGACCTTCCCTTTACATCAGTTCCCCGATGGGGTACCATTTTCTCACGATCCGCAACCAGGAGGAACCTCATGGCAGAGCCGGTACTTGTCGGGCTGCTCTTCGCCGACCGTGTCATCACGGAACATAACGGGAAGAGGGGGCTTATCGGCATCTTCAACGGGCTCCGTGCGCCGAAATTCCCCGTGGCATTTCCCCCGTGGTTTATCTACTCCGCGGTGACCAATCTCCTACCGGGGAAGCATTCCTTTACCCTTAACCTGATCTGCGACGCCACGAATCAAGTGATCGTTTCATTGACAGGCGAATTCGAAACCGCGGAGAGCTCGCAGGTCAACGAACTCGTCTCCGTGATCGGCAGGGCCTTGTTTCCCCAGGCCGGAACCTACACGCTGTCTTTCCACGTCGACGGCGATTACGTGGGGGCGAGGAATCTCGAGGTGAAACCGCTCGAGAAGAATCCGTAAAGGAGGTGGTATGGAAGGAACGATTTTCGGAAGACGCTCTACGAGGACTGTCGTGATGTTCCTCTCTCTCTTCGTATTCGGGGCTTTTCCGTCAAGAGCTTTTCTTTCAGCTGACGAGGGAGAAGCGAGGAAAACCAGTCCAGCGCTGCCGGTCGTCCTCAACATGGTTCCCGGCTTTGGGCTCGGCTCGTTCCTCACCGGGGATCCGGGCGGCGGAGCGATTCAGGCCGCGGGAGAGCTGCTGGGGGCGGGGCTTGCCGGACTTGGGCTGATCATGGCTGAAGGAACCGTTGAAGACGGGGACTGCAACGAGAACCTCGTTGGCGCGCTTGTCATCAGCGGAGCCGCCCTATGGCTTGGTTCCAAGATCTTCGGCGTCCTGCGGCCGATCTCCCGCCTTCGGGATCGCTCCGCGAATCGCGGAACGCAGCCGCTGATAACAACTGCCTGCGCGCGCGAAGGCGTGATTCTCCGTCCACAATCCTGAACGGGCAGGAGGAGGCCGGCTTGCCTGCCAGGCTTCTTGCGGATGTGAGCACATATGCGATCAGCACGCTGGAATTGTCGAGGATGGTTTGTCTGATATACATTTTTACCTCCCGTTTTTGCTTATAAATACAGAAATAATCAAAAAAAGAGTGCATCTGTAAATAATTTGCGATTAATATTGACATTTTACACAGTCCATATGAATATTCCCCATGGGAAACGCCATGGAGTTGGATGACCACGATATCGACATCATCCGCAATCTATGGGACGGCCGGACTCCGTACAAGGAGATCGCGGCCAAAGTCGGTCTCACCACGAACACCGTGCGAAACAGGGTGAACCGGATGCTGGAAAGCGGGGCTCTCCAGATCATCAGTCTGGTCAATCCAGCCGCTTTGCGCAACCACCAGGCCGCTTATATCGGATTCAGGGTCGTTCCGCGTTTGGCGAAGGACGCTCTGAAGACGGTGAACACACTCAAAGGCGTTGTCGGTGCCTCCACGGTCAGCGGGAGGTTCGACATCATGGCCATCGTCATGTTCAACGAAACCCATTCATACAAGCGGTTCATCGAAGAGGAACTGAACAAGGTCGAGGGACTCATCGGCACCGAGACCTTCTTCGCCCTCGACGGCGATACCTTTCAACTCAGATACGTTCTGTAGGCGATTTGCCATGAGAAGGAGCAGGTATGCGGTACATCGATGAAGGGGTGGTCGAAAAGATCGCCATTGGCGCCGCCGTTCTCGGTTCGGGGGGAGGCGGGGATCCCTATGTGGGTAAGATGATGGCCAAGCAGGCCGTGCGCAGGCACGGGCCGGTGCGGCTCATCGACGCGGAGGACGTTCCTGACGACGCCCTCGTCATCCCCTCGGCCATGATGGGAGCGCCGGCTGTCATGCTGGAGAAACTGCCCAACGGGAGCGAGCCGGAGGTATCTTTCCGCGCCCTGGAAAAGTTTCTGGGGCGCGAGGCTTTCGGGGTCATCTCGATCGAGGCGGGGGGGATCAACTCCTGCATACCCATCTATACCGCCGCGAGCCTCGGACTTCCGCTGATCGACGGGGATGGAATGGGGCGGGCCTTTCCCGAACTCCCGATGGTCTCGTTCGGCATCGGCGGCGTCTCCTCCACGCCGATGGTCCTGTGCGACGAGAAGGGGAACAAGCTTGTCCTTGAGACGGTGACCAACATGTGGAGCGAGATCCTATCGCGGACGGCAACTGTCGCCATGGGGCTCTCATCGATGCTCGGTATCTACCCCATGGACGGAGCGACCCTCAAGCGGCTCGCGGTCAAGGGGACCATGAGCCTCGCCGAACGGATAGGCGAGACGATCATGGAGGCAAGCCGGTCGCGCGTCAGCGCCATAGACGGAATTCTCGCGATCACGAAGGGCTACCGCCTCTTCGAGGGCAAGCTCATCGACGGTCGCCGAGC
>CAZPZF010000188.1:0-2352 GCA_964590705.1 uncultured Spirochaetales bacterium
GAATAGTGTACCCTTGCTATTGAAGGAAAATTGGCCGGCCCGGACACCGGGTCCGGCTCCTTCCTCTCATAAAACGCGATACGCGTTTCCGCTCCAGGTTTCTTGAGGTGCCATCGTGAAAGCGTATATTCTGAAGAGACTGCTCCTCGGCATCATCGTGCTCCTCGGCGTGGTCACCATCACCTTCATCGTGACTCGCGTCGTTCCCTCGGACCCGGCTGCCAAGTGGGCCGGACCTCTGGCGCGGCCGGACCAGATCGAGGCGGCCAGGATAGAGCTCGGGCTGGATAAGCCGGTGTACGTGCAATTCTTCATGTATCTCAACAACCTCCTGCACGGCAACCTCGGCTATTCCCTCAAGACGCATCGGAGCGTATCCGAGGAGCTGAGGGAGTTCATTCCGGCCACCCTCGAACTGGTCCTTCTCTCCACTCTCATCTCCACGATCGTGGGCATCGTGCTCGGCCTCTACTCGGCCCGCCACAAGGATCGGCTGCTCGACCACTTCTGCCGTTTCTTCTCCATCGGGGTAGTCGCCCTCCCGTCTTTCTGGATAGCCCTCGCCCTCCAGATCCTCTTCTATCGAGTCCTCCGGGTCCTCCCCCTCGGCGGGAGATTGAGCACGGATATCACCATCATGTACCAGATCCCGAAGATCACCGGCATGCTCCTTCTGGACAGCCTCGTCACTGGTAACTTCGTCGTCTTCAGGGACGCCCTGCTCCATATCATCCTCCCGGTCATCCCGATCTCCCTCTACCCGACAGGCACCGTCGCGCGGCTTACGCGATCTGCGGTCCTTGAGATTCTCGGGGAGGACTACATCACCGCCGCTAAGTCATACGGTCTCCGGGATTCCTTCATCCTTTGGTTCTACGCGCTTAAAAACTCACTGGGACCCACGATCACCGTGGTGACCCTTTCCATCGGGTATACCCTCGTCAATACCTTCCTGGTGGAGTCAATATTCAGCTGGCCCGGCATCGGCAAATACATCTCCGCGGCCATCATGAACCTCGATTTCCCGGCGATCATGGGAGTGACCCTCTTCTCAGCGGTCACATACCTCATCCTGAACCTGGCCGCGGATCTGATCATCGCGCTTGATCCGAGGGTGCGGATATGAGCAGGCTTCAATCTCTCGGAAAGAGCATCAAGCCCAAGCTCCGCGAACTCCGGCTCGTCTTCTATCTCCTGAACCGGAACCTCCTCACCCGGATCTCGGTGTTCACCATCGTGTTCCTCGTCCTGGTGGCCGTGGCAGCTCCTCTTCTGGCCCCGTACCGGGGCGACGCCTTCTTCGACAACCACCCGGAGAACAGCCTCCAGCCGCCCTCCCGGGAACACATATTCGGAACGGACGAGCTCGGCCGGGACATCCTGAGCAGGATCATCTTTGGGACCAGGATATCCTTCAAGGTCGCGATCATCACGGTGTTCTTCGCAGTCCTCGTAGGCGTCGTTCTGGGGGCCGTCGCCGGTACTCTGGGCGGCTGGGCCGACGAGGTCATCATGCGAACCACCGATATTTTCCTGAGCTTTCCGTCTCTCCTCCTCGCCATCACGATCACGGCGGTCCTCGGCTCCTCCATCGTCAACGCGCAGATCGCCATCGTCATCTCGTGGTGGCCGTGGTACGCCCGGCTCATGCGCGGCCAGGCGGTTTCCGTGAAGGAGAAGATGTTCGTACGAGCGGCCTCCGCGATAGGAACCCCGCAGTGGAAGATCATCTTCCGGCACGTGGTCGCCAACTGCGTCTCCCCGATCATCATCAGCGCGTCGCTGGATATGGGCGCGGTGATCATCGTGTTCGCGTCCCTGAGCTTCCTCGGGCTGGGAGCCCAGCCCCCGACGCCCGAGTGGGGACTGATGGTGAGCACGAGCAAGAACTACTTCATGAACGCGTGGTGGTACGCGATCTTTCCCGGCATCGCGATCTTCGTCACCGTGCTCTCCTTCAACCTTCTGGGCGACGGGCTGCGGGAGGTCCTCGACCCTAAAACCAGGAAGCTTCGGGGGTGAGCGGCATGGACGCGTATTTCCGGATCAGCGATCTCCGGGTCAGCTTCAGGAGCTTCGAGGGGACGAAGACGGTATTGGACATCGACCATATCGCCATAGAAAAGGGCAAGACCTTCGGGCTCGTGGGTGAGAGCGGCGCTGGAAAGACCGTGCTCGCCCTGGCCATCCAGAAACTCCTTCCCTGCCCGCCGGGGATCGTCGAACGGGGGAAGATCATCCTCGACGGCCGGAACCTGCTCGAACGGACCGAGGCGGAGATGCGGAGGATACGCGGAAGGAAGCTCGCCAGCAACATCCAGGAACAGATCTCAACCCTGTAACACCTGATAA
>CAZPZF010000188.1:2362-6641 GCA_964590705.1 uncultured Spirochaetales bacterium
GATCCCATGTCGACGCTGAATCCCGTGTGCACCGTGGGATATCAGATGACCAAAGTGGCCATGGAGACGCAGGGAATCCGGCGCGCGGAAGCCGCTGCGCGCGCCCTGGAGATGACGAGAACCGTCAAGCTCCCCGACTCGTCAAAGATCATGGCCAAGTATCCCCATGAGCTCTCCGGCGGGCAGAGACAGAGGATCATCATCGCCATGGCCCTCCTCTGCGGCGCCGATTTCATCATCGCGGACGAACCCACCCGCAATCTCGACGTGACGATCCAGGCGGGGATCCTCAGGCTCATCGCCGAACTCCAGAAGGAATTCGGGGTCACGGTCCTGTTCATCGCCAATAACCTCGGCCTCGTCTCCGTGGTGTGCGACGAGATGGGCATTCTCCGGGAGGGGAGGATCGTGGAGCGGGGCAGGGTCCGCGACATCCTGGACAATCCCGCGCACGAGTATACGCGGCTCCTGATCGATTCGGTGACGCCCCGGAAACGGGGGAGCGAGAGGAGGGATCTCCGCTCGGCGGAGACGCTGCTCGAGGTGAGGTCTCTCAGGAAATATTTCACCGTGAAGAAGGGATTCGCCGTGAAGAAGGATCTCTTCGTCAAGGCGGTGGACGGCGTCGACTTTTCCATCAGACGGGGCGAGACGGTCGGGATCGTCGGGGAGTCCGGCTGCGGCAAGTCGACCCTCGTGAATACCCTCCTCCTCCTGGAGAAGCCGACCGCGGGAACGGTTCTGTTCAACGGAAGGGAGATCTTCGAACTGGGTAGGCACGATCTCCGAAAGGCGCGCAGGGATGTGCAGATCGTATTCCAGGATCCCTTCTGGTCCCTGAATCCGCGATGGACAGTGAAGGAGATCATCGGGGAACCGCTGAAGGTTCACGCGTCCCTCGGATACGACGAATATATGGAGGCCGTTGGCTCGACCCTCGAGATGGTGGGAATACCGAGGGACTGCGCCTTTGAGTACCCGCACGAGTTCAGCGGCGGTCAGCGCCAGAGGATAGCGATCGCGAGGGCGCTCAGCGTGCAGCCCACGCTGGTCGTGCTGGACGAGCCCACATCGGCTATCGACGTCCTCTCCCAGTCACAGATCCTGGGGATGCTCATGGATCTGAAGGAACGGCTCGGTCTCACGTACATCATCATCTCCCACGACCTGAGCGTGGTCAATTTCATGGCGGACACGATCATCGTCATGTACCTGGGGGAGATCGTGGAGTTCGGCGAGGCGGCGCGGATATTCGAGTCGCCCATGCATCCCTATACCGTGGCCCTGTTCAATTCGATTCCGGACCTCTCCATGCGCGGCATTGATGAGATCGCCGCGATCAAGGGTGAGGTGCCCAGCGCCATCGATCCCCCTGAGGGATGCCGCTTCCATCCCCGCTGCGAACACTGCATGGATATCTGCAGATCCGAGCGCCCCGCCATTACGGAGGCGGAAGGGAGAATGGTCGCCTGCCATCTCATCGCCTCCGGCCGTCGATAGGGAGCTATCGGTCGTTTCCCCCGTTCCGGAAGTGGTTCGGCACGCTCACCATGAGGAGCTTGACGACGCGATTCGTGTTGTTTTCCCAGATGTGGGGAACGGATGAGTGGATGTGCACCGAGTCGTTCGGGTAGAGCTCGTGTTTCTCCCCGTTGTAGTAGTAGGTCAGGATCCCTTCCAGGATGTAGATGAACTCCTCTCCCTCGTGGCCGTAGGGCTGCACCGTTTCGCCGCTCTTCCTGGGGAAAACCTCGACGAGCCGAGGCAGCATCTTCTTGTCTTCCAGCTCGTGGGAGAGCTGGAACTGGACGAAATTGTCCCCCTCCATGAGAAGGATCTCTTTCTCGTAACTCTTCACAACCACGCGTCCCTGGGAGGCTCTCGACGGAGTGAAGAAGTGCCCGATGTCGACGCCGAGGACATCCGAGATGTTCTTCAGGGAATCGATGGCCACCGTTGTGATTCCCCGTTCAAGCTGGGATAGAAAGCTCACCGAGAGGCCGGTCAATTCCCCCAATTCCTTGAGCGTAAGTCCCTTGTCGGTGCGTAGTTTTTTCAGCCTGTTCCCGATTTCAGCGAACAATTCCTGTTCTCCCGGTGCCGCGTCGGGGCTGTTGATTTCAGTAATACTGTAATCCGTGCGGTGGAATTGTCAAGATATCCCCGTCCGCATCCGATACCGCCGAATCTGTTCCGTCGGCGCTTCTCCGCTCTCAGTCCGCGGCTGAGGCAAGCGCGGTTCCGACATCCGGGTAGAGATCGATGACTCTGTCCAGCATGGTGAGCTCGAAGATGCTGGCGGGCAGTTCCGGGAGCCCTGCGATCTTCATCCATCCGCCCGCTTCCCCTGTGGCCTTGAGTGTGGAAACAAAGGCGGCCAGACCTGAGCTATCCAGGAAAGAGACGCCGGACAGGTCGAAGACGATCTCCTTCGTTCCCGTGGATACGAGCTCTTTGACCACCTCCTTCAGCTTTCCTGCGTTTACCGCGGTGATCCTCCCGGAGACGGAAATCAGGGACCGTACCGGAGAGAGTTGTTCGCTCTTATACTCCATTCCCATCGCCGTTCCTCCCTATCCATCTTTTTTTTGCGTGACGTAAGCTGGCAGTTCCGGTTTCCACCCTTTGGGAATCCTGTAAAAAGCAGCGCGCACGATCGTCATGAGATAGTACGCGTTATAGAGAGCCCAGAACGCGTTGATCGCGAGTCCCGTTGAGGTGATCGGGCCGTTTTGCGCCCAGATCCAGATCCCCACTCCCGTACCAGCAAGCGAGAGTGCGAGACAGAGAAGCTGAACCCGGACGAGAGAGAGGTGGATCCCCCCCTGGCGTTCCTTCGGAGTGACGACGAAACGCGGGCGCTTCCCCAAGAGAACGCTCACGACAGCCTTGATCCAAACGGGAAAGAGCGAAAGCGCGTACTGCTCTCCCCGCCTCACGTTGATTCCCGATGCCGCGATCTTGAACATGATACGGTTGAAGACGAGGTAGGGGAGGAGGCGCCACAGGAATTCCGGATTGTAGGCGCGCACCGGAGGGATTCCGAAGAAGAGATAGACGAGGGGAGAGAGGATGAAGATCAGGGCCGCGAATCCGCTGAAATAGGAGTGGATGGTCGCGTAGTACTGGATCCTCTGGGCAACGGAGAGGCCGGGAACGATGAGCGGGTTTGACCTGAGCAGCACCTGAATCGTTCCCTGCGCCCATCTGAGCCGTTGGCCGAGTGCGGATGTGAGATCCTCGGGCGCGAGCCCCTGCGCGAGTATTTCCGGGTGGAAGGCGCTTTTCCAGCCCTTGCTGTGCAGACGGATCGACGTGGCCATGTCCTCGGTCACGCTTTCGGTCGAAATCGGGAGCACGGGAATAGCTTCTCCCGGCCTGGTCATGTCAAACCTCTTCAGATAAATGGAAATCATGGCGGAGAGGCGGGATGCGGCGCAGGGGCGCGCCCCGCCGCGATCCTCGGATGGAGAGCCGTCAGGAGGTGGAGCGGTGTCCGAGATCCGCGCCTCCGCTTCCCTGAATGCGGCACGTATCCCAGAGAGCACATCCTGCAGAGGATGCTGGGCTCCTACGCTCTTTCTCGCCTGCCTGATTGCCGCGAGAAGCCCTGACCGCGCGTCCTTTTCCGCACGCGATTTCGGAGAGCAGGCGCCGATCTCCTTCATCATGACCTTCAGGACGTCCCGGGCGGTCCCGATGGTCGAATCGACGTAGTCCATGATCCCGACCTGCAGGAGCGCTTCCCTCCGGAGGAGCGCGTTCGAGCCGCAGAAGAACGCGGCGTTCCAACCATCCTTTCCCTGTAGGATGGGGCCGTAGAAAAGGGGTGCGTCGGTGCCGAAGGGATCGCCCGGCGGCGTGTTGTAAAAGTACTGAGGGGTCTGCACGAATGCCATTTTTTCGTCCCTGAAGTACCCGATGATCCTCTTCACGATGGCCGGGTGCGGAATCTGGTCCGCGTCAAGGATGAGGACGAAGTCTCCCGAAGTGCGCGTAAGGGCGTTGTTTACGTTCCCCGCCTTGGCGTGTCTCGGTTTTCCGGCCCATTCCGCTCCCCTTGTGATGTAATCGCAGCCTACCTTTTCGGCCATCATTCGGAATTCGTCTCTATTACCGTCGTCGAGGATGTAGACGTGGATACCCGGCCAATCGATCCTGGTCGCCGCCTCCACGGTCAATCGTACGAGTTCCGCCGGTTCGTTATAGGTGGTGATGTAGACATCCACGGAAGCCTCCTCGAGAGGGGGCGGGGATTTCCGGAAGGTCGGTTTCCACA